>NZ_JBSFIA010000024.1:0-51053 GCF_053597355.1 Streptomyces sp. NPDC001443 | reverse complement strand
CGCGAATCCGGGCCCGCGCCTGCGGACGGCCCCTCGGGCCCCCGGTCCGCGCCCAAGTACGGCGTCTCCGCGTCCGGGTCCGCGCCCGCGGACGGTGCCCACGCGTCCGTGTTCGCGGCGGCCGCGGACCACACCCGCGCCCCCGCGGACGGCACCCCGGTGCCCGGCGCCCGGGAGTCGGCTCCCGGCGCCGGGCGGACCCGGGCCGCCGCGTCGCCGGACACCCAGGCGCCCGCCCCCGCCGCTCCGGCGCCCGCCCCCGCCGCTCCGGTGCCCGCCCCCGCCCCCGTCAAGCAGCGCAAGCGGCGCCGTGGCAGTGCCCGGTTCGCCGGGATGGCCGAGGAAGGGGCCGCCTCCGTCGTCGTACCGCCGGACGCGGCACCGCCCCGGCCGGAGTCCCCGGCGGCCCCCGGCCGTACCCCGCGCGGTGCGCGCTTCGGGCGGGTCGCCGAGGCGGAGCGGCGGACGGCGCCGGAGCCGGAGCCGGCCGCCGGGGCGCCGGACGCGGTGGCCGGGCGGGAGACCGCCGAGACGGTCGAGCGGTTGGTACGGCTGCGGGCCGAGGGACGCAGCGGCGAGGCGCACGCCCTGCTGGTGGAGATCGCGCACTGGCCCGCAGCCCGCTTCCCGCTGCTCGCGGCCGAGCTCCAGCGGGCCGCGCTCGGCGCCGACTGGGCGACGCTGCTGTGGGAGGCCGCCTCGCTGCCGACCGGCCAGGTGGTCGCCGCCGCCGACGCCCTCGCCGGGGCGGGCCGCGCCCGTGACGGCGAGCAGATCCTGCGCCAGGGCGTGGCCCGCCCGGCCGCCGAGATAGGCGCGGCCGTGCTCGCGCTGACCGGGGCGGGCGCCCACCGTGAGGTCCGCGCGCTGCTGAACGCGTACGTGCGCGTCCGTACCCCTGACGAGGCGGCCCGCTGCGTCGTGCCGGACCCGCAGACGCTCGTACCGCTGCTGCTGGAGGCGGCGCGGGGCGTCTCGGAGGAACGGCACTGGGACGTGGTGCACGCGCTGCGGGTGGCCGGCTTCACCGTCTGAGGCCGGCGGGACGAACGGTCCAGGGGTGACAGGAATCGACCGCCCGGGCGGAGCGGGATCCGCCACCCGGCCGAGGCGGGATCCGCCGTCCGAGTCACCCGGACGGCCCAGCGGCTCACCCACCGGAGTGTGAAACGCGATCGACTCAGCGGGTTAACGACGATGGTCTTGGCAAGGCCGTCCTGGAGGCTTACGTTCGTCCCTCTACGGCCTGCGTCTACGGGCGTAGAGGCTCTGACGTCCCGTCGAAGGAGCAGCTCATGGCCAACGTCGTACGAGCCGCACTGGTCCAGGCCACCTGGACCGGCGACACCGAGTCCATGGTGGCGAAACACGAGGAACACGCGCGCGAGGCGGCCCGCCAGGGTGCCCAGGTCATCGGGTTCCAGGAAGTCTTCAACGCCCCCTACTTCTGTCAGGTTCAGGAACCGGAGCACTATCGCTGGGCCGAACCGGTCCCGGACGGACCGACCGTGCGTCGTATGCAGGAACTCGCCCGCGAGACCGGCATGGTGATCGTCGTGCCGGTCTTCGAGATCGAGCAGTCCGGCTTCTACTACAACACCGCGGCCGTGATCGACGCCGACGGCTCCTTCCTCGGCAAGTACCGCAAGCACCACATCCCACAGGTCAAGGGCTTCTGGGAGAAGTACTACTTCAAACCGGGCAACGTGGGCTGGCCGGTCTTCGACACGGCGGTCGGCAAGGTCGGCGTCTACATCTGCTACGACCGCCACTTCCCGGAGGGCTGGCGCCAACTCGGCCTGAACGGCGCCCAGCTCGTCTACAACCCGTCCGCCACCTCGCGCGGCCTGTCCGCCTACCTCTGGCAGTTGGAGCAGCCCGCCGCCGCCGTCGCCAACGAGTACTTCGTCGCCGCGATCAACCGCGTCGGCCAGGAGGAGTACGGCGACAACGACTTCTACGGCACGAGCTACTTCGTCAGCCCGCGCGGCCAGTTCGTCGGCGACGTCGCCAGCGACACCAAGGAGGAACTGGTGGTCCGCGACCTCGACTTCGACCTGATCGAGGAGGTCCGGCAGCAGTGGGCCTTCTACCGGGACCGCCGGCCCGACGCCTACGAGGGGCTGGTCCAGCCGTGAACGACCTCTACGCACGCCACCGCAACGTCCTGCCCGACTGGCTCGCCCTCTACTACGAGGAGCCGCTGGAGATCACCCACGGCGAGGGCCGGCACGTCTGGGACGCCGACGGCAACCGCTACCTCGACTTCTTCGGCGGCATCCTGACCACGATGACCGCGCACGCGCTGCCCGAGGTCACCAAGGCGGTCGGTGAACAGGCCGGCCGGATCGTCCACTCCTCCACGCTCTACCTCAACCGGCCGATGGTGGAACTCGCCGAACGGATCGCCCAGTTGAGCGCGATCCCGAACGCCCGGGTGTTCTTCACCACCTCCGGCACCGAGGCCAACGACACCGCCCTGCTGCTCGCCACCACCTACCGGCGCAGCAACACGGTCCTCGCGATGCGCAACAGCTACCACGGCCGGTCCTTCAGCACGGTCGGCGTCACCGGCAACCGCGGCTGGTCCCCGACCTCCCTGTCCCCGCTCCAGACGCTGTACGTCCACGGCGGGGTGCGCACCCGGGGCCCGTTCGCGCATCTCGACGACGAATCCTTCGTCGCCGCCTGTGTGGACGACCTCAAGGACCTGCTCGGGCACATCCGGCCGCCCGCCGCCCTGATCGCCGAGCCGATCCAGGGCGTCGGCGGCTTCACCTCGCCGCCCGACGGCCTGTACGCGGCCTTCCGCGAGGTGCTCAGGCAGCGGGGCGTCCTGTGGATCGCCGACGAGGTGCAGACCGGCTGGGGCCGTACCGGCGAGAACTTCTGGGGCTGGCAGGCGCACGCCCGCAGCGGCCCGCCGGACATCGTCACCTTCGCCAAGGGCATCGGCAACGGCGCCTCCATCGGCGGCGTCATCGCCGGCGCCGAGATCATGAACTGTCTGGACGCCAACAGCATCTCGACGTTCGGCGGTACCCAGCTCACCATGGCGGCCGGCCTCGCCAACCTCGGCTACCTCCTCGAACACGACCTCCAGGGCAACGCCCGGCGGGTCGGCGGACTGCTCATCGAACGGCTGCGGGCCGTCGGCGCGCAGCTCCCGTGGGTGCGGGAGGTGCGCGGCCGGGGCCTGATGATCGGCATCGAACTGGTCAGGCCCGGTACGGACGAGGCCGATCCGCAGGCCGCCTCCGCCGTGCTCGAAGCGGCCCGCGAGGGCGGACTGCTCGTCGGCAAGGGCGGCGGCCACGACACCAGCGCCCTGCGGATCGCGCCGCCGCTGTCCCTGACCGTCGCGGAGGCCGAGGAGGGCGCCGCGATCCTCGAGAGCGCGCTGCGCGGCATCGCGTGACGGGCACCCGGTGACGCAGGTCCGGTCACCGCGAACCGGCCACGGGCGCGGGGTGACCGGCTTCTCGGTGACCGGCATTCGGTAACGCCACAGCAAGGGAACACCACCATGACCACCGTCCTGGAACCCGTCCTGTCGGTCCGTCAGGTCCTCACCCTGGAGCGGGTGCTCGCCGGGGAGCCCGAGGTGGTGGCCGGCGCGGGCCAGCTCGACCGGCCCGTGCGCTGGGTGCACGTCGCCGAGGCCGCCGACGTCGGCGTGATGCTCAGCGGCGGCGAGATGGTCCTGACCACCGGGGTGCTGCTGGCCGGCGACGAGGGCCTGCAGGCGGAGTACATCCGCTCCCTGCACCGCGCCGAGGCCGCCGCCGTCGTCCTCGGACTCGGCCGCGCCTTCCCGGCCCCGCCGGACGTGATGCGCCGCGCGGCCGAACGCTGCGGACTGCCCATGGTGGTGCTCCACCGGCCTTTCCCCTTCGCCGAGTTGACCGAGGAGGTCCAGTCCCGCCTGGTTCGGCGCAAGTTCGCCGCCGTCAGCCTCTCCGAAGCCGTCCGCACGACCCTGACCGGCCTCATCACCGCGGGCGCCCCGCTGCAACACCTGCTCGACGAGATCGCCCAGCACAGCGGCTGTCCCGTCGTCGTCACCAACCTCGCCCACCGGGTCCTGGCCACCGCGGGCGAGCGGCCGGCCGTGGACGACGTGCTGCGCGACTGGGAGCGCATCTCCCGGCAGGCCGGCCGCGGCGAGGGCGACGGCTGGATCCGCGCCGAACTCGGCGGCCGCGGGGAACGCTGGGGCGGCATCGTGCTGTGCGGCTACCGCGGTGACGCCGCCACCGGGCGGCTGCTCGCCGACCGGGCCGCCGAGGCGCTCGTGCTGCACCGGATGCTCGGCGGCGGTTCCGCCCACAGCTGGGAGGAGCAGTCCGCGCAGAGCCTACTGACCGACCTGATCAGCGAGGTCGTACCGGCCAGACAACTGCTGCCCCGGGCGCGCGCGGCCGGGCTGCCGGTCAACCGGCGCACCTTCGTCCCGCTGGTCGTGCGCGACGGCGACCCCGGCCGGCTCGACCGGATCCTGCGCCTGCTGGGGATGCCGGGCCTGGTCGCCGAGCTGGCCGGCGGCTCCACCGCCGTCCTGCTGAGCCTGGCCCGCGACCAGGACGCCGAGGCGCTCGCCGCGCATTTCGCGGCCCGGCTGCGGACGGAGACCGCCCCCTGCACGGTCGTCGCCGCGGCCGACGGCCGGACCGCCTGGGACGACGTACCCGCCGGACTGCGCGAGGCCCGGCACGTGGCCGAGGCCGTCGCCGACTCCGCCGCCGTCCTCGACCTGCCCGCCGTCGTCCGGCTGCGCGACGTCCATCTGCGCGGCCTGATCCGCCTGTTGCGCGACGACCCGCAGGTGCAGTCCTTCGCCGAGCGGGAGTTGGACGGGCTGCTGCGCGACGCCGACGAGGACCTGCTGTCGGTGCTGCGGACCTATCTCGCCACCGGCCGCAACAAGTCCCGCACCGCCCAGCTCCACCATGTCTCCCGGCCCGCGCTGTACCGCCGGCTGGAGGCGATACGGGCGCGGCTCGGCGTGGACCTCGACGACTTCGAGCAGGCGGCCTCGGTGCACATCGCGCTGCTCGCGCATGACGCGCAACAGCGCTGAAACAGGCGACCACCTGGGAAAACGGCGGTGAAACATGGGTCGACGAAGGTGTGACACGGTGGCACGCCACGCGCCCGCAGACGTGACACGGTGCAACTCAAAGCCGTCGCGCGGACTTCCTACGCTCCAGGGGCGGACGACGGCACCCCCGGAGTCCGCTCCAGCACACCGAGCGACCGGAGGTCCCGATGAGCAGAGTGATCCGCGCCGCCCTCTTCCAGACCGCCTGGACCGGCGACAAGGAGTCGATGATCCGGGTGCACGAACAGGCGGCCCGGGACGCGGCCGCGCAGGGAGCACGGATCCTCTGCTTCCAGGAGCTTTTCTACGGACCGTACTTCTGCCAGGTCCAGGACAAGGCGTTCTACGAGTACGCCGAGCGGATCCCCGACGGCCCCATCGTCCAGCGCTTCCAGGCACTCGCCCGCGAACTCGGCATCGTCCTGATCCTGCCGATGTACGAGGAGGAGCAGCCCGGCGTCCTCTACAACACCGCCGCCGTGATCGACGCGGACGGCACCTACCTCGGCAAGTACCGCAAGCACCACATCCCGCAAGTGCCCGGCTTCTGGGAGAAGTTCTACTTCCGGCCGGGCAACAGCGGCTGGCCGGTCTTCGACACCGCCGTGGGCCGGATCGGCGTCTACATCTGCTACGACCGGCACTTCCCGGAGGGCTGGCGCGCCCTGGGCCTGGCGGGTGCCGAGATCGTCTTCAACCCGTCGGCCACCTCGCGCGGCCTGTCCGGCTACCTGTGGCAGCTCGAGCAGCCGGCCGCGGCCGTCGCCAACGAGTACTTCGTCGGCGCCATCAACCGGGTCGGCGTCGAGGAACTCGGCGACAACGACTTCTACGGCACGTCCTACTTCGTCGACCCCGAGGCCCGGTTCGTGGGCGAGCCGGCCGGCGACAAGGAGACCGAACTCGTCGTCCGCGACCTGGACATGGCGTCGCTGCGCGAGGTGCGCGACCGCTGGCAGTTCTACCGCGACCGTCGCCCCGACGCGTACGAGCCGCTGACCGCTCCCTAGGACCGACCGCGACGGTGCCGCCGGGCCGGTGCGGAACGGACCGGCGGTACCGACCGACCCGTACGACAGATGAGTTGAACACGGCAGGAGAGGGAGCATGAGCAGCCGTACCGTCATCCGTGGTGGCCTCGTCATCACCGCGTCCGACGAGATCCACGCCGACGTACTGATCGAGGACGGCCGGATCGCCGCCCTCGCCGCCTCCAGCAGCACGGCCGCCGAGGCCTGGACGGCCGAGCGGACGATCGACGCCACCGGGAAGTACGTGATCCCGGGCGGGGTCGACGCCCACACCCACATGGAGCTGCCGTTCGGCGGCACCTTCGCCTCGGACACCTTCGAGACCGGCACCAGGGCCGCCGCCTGGGGCGGCACCACGACGATCGTCGACTTCGCGGTGCAGAGCGTCGGGCACTCCCTGCGCGAGGGCCTGGACGCCTGGCACGCCAAGGCCGAGGGCAACTGCGCCGTCGACTACGGCTTCCACATGATCGTCTCCGATGTGAACCAGGACACGCTCAAGGAGATGGACCTGCTGGTCGAGGAGGGCGTCACCTCCTTCAAGCAGTTCATGGCCTACCCCGGCGTCTTCTACAGCGACGACGGCCAGATCCTGCGCGCCATGCAGCGCTCCGCCGAGAACGGCGGACTGATCATGATGCACGCCGAGAACGGCATCGCCATCGACGTCCTGGTCGAACAGGCCCTGGCCCGCGGCGAGACCGATCCCCGCTACCACGGCGAGGTGCGCAAGGCGCTGCTGGAGGCCGAGGCCACCCATCGCGCCATCCGGCTCGCCCAGGTCGCGGGCGCCCCGCTGTACGTCGTGCACGTCTCGGCGCAGGAGGCCGTCGCCGAGCTGGCCCGGGCCCGCGACGAGGGCCTGAACGTGTTCGGCGAGACCTGCCCGCAGTACCTGTTCCTGTCCACGGACAACCTCGCGGAGCCCGACTTCGAGGGCGCCAAGTACGTGTGCAGCACGCCCCTGCGGCCCAAGGAGCACCAGGCGGCGCTTTGGAGGGGCCTGCGCACCAACGACCTCCAGGTGGTCTCCACCGACCACTGCCCGTTCTGCTTCGAGGGCCAGAAGGAGCTCGGCCGGGGCGACTTCTCCAAGATCCCCAACGGTCTGCCGGGCGTGGAGAACCGGATGGACCTGCTCCACCAGGCCGTCGTCGACGGGCACATCTCGCGGCGCCGCTGGATCGAGATCGCCTGCGCCACCCCGGCCCGCATGTTCGGCATGTACCCGAAGAAGGGCACCATCGCCCCGGGCGCCGACGCCGACGTGGTCGTCTACGACCCGCACGCCGAGCAGGTCGTCTCCGCCGCGACGCACCACATGAACGTCGACTACTCGGCCTACGAGGGCAGGCGTCTGACCGGCCGGGTCGAGACGGTCCTCTCGCGCGGCCGGGTCGTCATCGACGAGCGGGAGTACACCGGGCACGCCGGGCACGGGGTCTACACGCCCCGCTCCACCTGTCAGTACCTCAACTAGGAGTGGCGCACATGGACTTCGGACTCGTCCTGCAGACGGACCCGCCCGCCTCGCGGGTCATCAGCCTGATGAAGCGCGCCGAGCGCAACGGCTTCACGTACGGCTGGACCTTCGACTCCGCCGTGCTGTGGCAGGAGCCGTTCGTCATCTACAGCCAGATCCTCGCCGCCACGACGAAGCTGACGGTCGGCCCGATGGTCACCAACCCCGGCACCCGCACCTGGGAGGTCACCGCCTCCACCTTCGCCACCCTCAACGACATGTTCGGCAACCGCACGGTGTGCGGCATCGGCCGCGGCGACTCCGCGATGCGCGTCGCCGGCCGCAAGCCCAACACCCTCGCCCGTATAAGCGAGGCGATGAAGGTGATCCGCGCGCTGGGCCGGGGCGAGGAGGCCGACCTCGGCGGTACGGTCGTGAAGTTCCCGTGGATCAGGCCCGGCGCCGAACTCCCGGTCTGGATGGCCGCGTACGGCCCGAAGGCGCTGAAGATGACCGGCGAGGAGGCCGACGGGTTCATCCTCCAGCTCGCCGACCTCTACCTCACCGAGTACATGGTCAAGGCGGTGCGGGAGGCGGCCGTCGCCGTCGGGCGCGACCCGTCCGAGGTGAAGATCTGCGTCGCCGCCCCCGCCTACGTCACCGAGGACGACTCGCCCGAGGCGCTCGCCCACGCGCGTGACGAGTGCCGCTGGTTCGGCGGGATGGTCGGCAACCACGTCGCCGACCTGGTCGCCAAGTACGGCGAGCACTCGGCGGCCGTCCCCGACGAGCTCACCGACTACATCAAGGCGCGCGAGGGCTACGACTACGCGCACCACGGGCGCAGCGGCAACCCCGACACCCAGTTCGTGCCGGACGAGATCGTCGACCGGTTCTGTCTGATCGGCCCGGTGGAGAAGCACATCGAGAAGCTGAACGCGCTGCGCGCCCTGGGTGTCGACCAGTTCGCCGTCTACGACATGCACGACGCGCAGGAAGCCGTGATCGACGCCTACGGATCGAAGGTGATCCCGGCCCTCAACGGCTGACCCCCCTTGTGAACTCCCCCTTCCCGCCGTCCTGGGAAGGGGGCCCAGGGCACTCCGAGCCATCTGTCTTCGGGGCGCACCCCCCTCGGCTCCACCCGCACGGCCTCTCCCGTCCCGTCTCCCCGATTGGCCTGCCCATGACCGACATCGCCCCCGCGGACATACCGCCGACCTCCCAAGTCGCCCTCCCCGACGGCCGGGTGGAGCTCGCCCCCGGCTCGCCGCCGCCCAGTGGCCCGTACGCCAACGAGGACCTGCTGCCGGTCCCCGTCGAGAAGCGCACCTGGACCACGTACAACTTCTCCGCGCTGTGGGTCGGCATGGCCCACAACACGGCCTCCTGGACGCTCGCCTCCGGTCTCATCGCGGTCGGCATGGACTGGAAGCAGGCGGTGCTCACCATCGCCCTGGCCAACCTGATCGTGCTGGTGCCGATGCTGCTGACCGGGCACGCGGGACCGAAGTACGGCATCCCCTTCCCGGTCTTCGCCCGCGCCTCCTTCGGGGTGCGCGGCGCCAACCTCCCCGCCGTCGTACGGGCGTTGGTGGCCTGCGGCTGGTTCGGCATCCAGACCTGGATCGGCGGCGAGGCGATCTTCTTCCTCGCCGGGAAGCTCATCGGCGCCGGCTGGGCCGACGCCTCGCGGTTCGGCGGCCACCCCTGGACCATGTGGCTGTCGTTCGCGATCTTCTGGGCGATCCAAGTGGCCGTCATCTACCGGGGCATGGAGACGATCCGCCGTTTCGAGAACTGGGCGGCGCCCTTCGTGCTCGTCGGCGCGTTCGTGATGCTGTGGTGGATGAGCAGCAAGGCGGGCGGCTTCGGCCCGCTCTTCGACCAGCCGTCGAAGCTGGGCTGGGGCGCCGACTTCTGGAAGCTGTTCGCCCCCTCGCTCATGGGCATGATCGGCTTCTGGTCCACGCTGTCGCTGAACATCCCCGACTTCACCCGCTACGGCAGGAGCCAGAAGGCGCAGACCTGGGGCCAGGCACTCGGCCTGCCCACGACGATGACCCTGTTCGCGTTCCTGTCGGTGCTGGTCACCTCCGGCTCGCAGGCCGTCTACGGCGAGGCGGTCTGGGACCCGGTACAACTGGCCGCCAAGACCGACAACGTCGTGGGCCTGCTCTACGCGCTGGTCACCGTGCTGGTGGCGACCCTGTCCGTGAACATCGCGGCCAACCTGGTCTCCCCGGCCTTCGACTTCTCCAACATCGCGCCCCGCAGGATCAGTTTCCGCACCGGCGCCCTCGCCACCTGCGTCCTCGGCGTGCTGATCTTCCCCTGGAAGCTGTACTCCGACCCCCAGGGCTACATCTTCACCTGGCTCGGCCTGGTCGGCGGGCTGCTCGGCACGGTCGCCGGCATCCTCATCGCCGACTACTGGATCCTGCGCCGCGGCCGGCTCGACCTCGCCGACCTGTACACCACGGGCGGCCGCTACTGGTACGACGGCGGCTGGAACTGGCGGGCCGTCGTCGCCTTCGCGGTCGGCGGTGTCCTGGCGATCGGCGGCGCGAGCTTCAAGCCCCTGATCGACGGGCGGCCAGTCCCGGCGCTGGAACCCCTCGCGGACTACGGCTGGGCGGTCGGCCTCGGCACCTCGATGGTGCTCTACGTGGCCCTGATGCTGCTGAGCGGACGGGAGCGGAACAGGGTGTGACACACGGCCGGCGGGCGGCCGGGGCTCAGCTCTTGACGCCGCCCGCCAGCGTCGCCATCGCGTCCTTGGCCGCCTTGATGGCGCCCTTGTTGATCTCGTCCGTGCTCGGCGCCTTCTTCGTCTCGAAGTCGCTGCCGTTGTAGGTGACGACCACCAGCGCGTTGGACGAGCGGACGATCACCTCGCCCTCGCGCGTCTGCTGCTTGTCCTCGGTGGTGAGGTTCACGATCGAGTACGCGCTGTCACCGAGGCCCGGCACGGCCCCGCCGCCGCTCTTCTCGGTGATCCGCTCCTTGTACGTCTTGTCCGCCGCCTGCTCCGAGTCCAGCACCTCGAAGGAGACGTCGAGCCAGCGGTAGTCGAAGCCCTTCAGCGCGTTCCAGGAGCAGGTCCGGCGCGCCTTCGTGTCCGTCGACGGGATCTCCTTGCCGTCCGTCTTGGCACCCGGCACCAGCGACTCGATCGTCTTCACGGCCACGCTCGTGCACGGCGTGGGGGCGGCGGCGTACGCCTTCACGGCGGCACCCGATCCCGATCCCGACCCGGAACCCGACCCGGATCCGGCCGACGAGGACTCGGAGGCGGACGAGCCGGGCGTCGTCGAAGCCGACTCGTGCCCGGCCGTCGGTGTCGGCGCGAACGGTCCGGACGTCAGCGACCAGCCGGCGGCGGCGAGCACGACGACCGGCGACAGACGCGCGGTGAGGGCGAGCGGCAGGGGCAGTGAACGCAAGGCGCACTTCTCGTGGGGGTGGGTGCGGAGGGGGGTCCGCACTGCGAACGGGACGCCAGTGTCACACGTCTGTCTGTGGGGTGGAAGTGCGAACTCGCTGTGTACACGACTGGTCACAGCAGCCAGTAACTCCTGAGACGTGTGCGGCGGTTTGTCCCCCCGGTGGTGCGCCTCGTCGAGGGTCGCGCCGAACCCTTCGGCCGAGCCGTTCCCTTCGCGACGGCGGCGATCGGGGTGGCGGAGGGCACCGTCCGAGCAACCCCTGCCCGTCCCGGCTTGCACACCGAACGGGCTTACCGGACAAGGGCGTTGAAGGTGTGGGATGTGTCGACACGACGCGGGTGGCGACCGCCGGTGCAGGGTCCTCGCGGCCCTTGCGCGAGGCGCGCGCGTGAGACGTCCGCCGTCTCACCCGTCGGCCGCGTGCCCTCGGCGGAGGGACCGGGGCGGGTGGCCGGAAAAAGGTGGTGCTCGGGCGTGCCGGGGTCGGTGGCGGACGCCGTCCCGGTGGCGGCGCGGCGCGTCGATAGACTCCTGGGGGAGCGGGCGGGGCGGCCACGGCACCGGCTCCCCGGAGTCCTCCGGGTACGGGTCCATGGTGCGGACCGCCTCGGCCATCATGTGCGGACTGTGAGACGAGGGCCACATGTTCACCACCCGACCCACCCTTCAGGGCACCTTCGGCATGGTGTCGTCCACCCACTGGCTGGCCTCGCAGTCGGCGATGGCCGTCCTGGAGGACGGCGGCAACGCCTACGACGCCGCCGTGGCCGGCGCCTTCGTGCTGCACGTCGTCGAGCCGCACCTGAACGGGCCCGCGGGCGAGGTGCCGATCCTGCTCGCCCCGGCGGGCGGCGAGGTACGCGTGCTGTGCGGACAGGGCGTCGCACCGGCCGGGGCCACCGTCGCGCACTACCGGGGACTCGGGCTGGATCTCGTCCCGGGCACCGGGCCGCTGGCCGCCGCGGTCCCCGGCGCGTTCGACGCCTGGATGCTGCTGCTGCGCGACCACGGCACCAAGCACCTCGCGGACGTCCTGAAGTACGCCATCGGCTACGCCCGCGACGGGCACGCGCCCGTGGACAAGGTCGGCGCGACCGTCGAGACCGTCCGGGAGCTGTTCGAGACCGAGTGGACCTCGTCGGCGGACGTCTATCTGCCGGGCGGCCGGGCCCCGCGGCCGGGCGAGCTGTTCCGCAATCCGGCCCTGGCCGCGACCTGGGAGCGGCTGCTCGCCGAGGTCGCGGGGGCGGGCGACCGGGAGGCGCAGATCGAGGCGGCGCGCGAGGTGTGGCGCACCGGCTTCGTCGCCGAGGCGCTGGTACGGCAGGCGCGCCGGCCCGCCCTGGACACCAGCGGCGAGCACCACACCGGCACCCTCACGGCCGCCGACCTGGCCGGCTGGTCCGCGTCCTACGAGGCGCCGGTGACCTACGACTGGAACGGCTGGACCCTGTGCAAGGCCGGCCCCTGGAGCCAGGGCCCGGCCTTCCTCCAGCAGCTCGCCCTGCTCCCGCCCGAGCTGCCCCCCTACGGATCCGAGGCGTACGTCCATCTGCTGGTCGAGGGCTGCAAGCTCGCCATGGCCGACCGCGAGGCCTGGTACGGGGACGCGGCCGAGGTGCCGCTCGACGACCTGCTGTCCGCGCCGTACAACGCGGGGCGGCGGCAACTCGTCGGCGACAAGGCCTCGTACGAGCTGCGGCCCGGCAGTCCCGGCGGCCGCACCCCGCGGCTGAGCGCGCAGGCGCACCGGGTGGCGGCCGACGGCCCCGGCTTCAACCCGATGGGCGCGGGCGAGCCGACGGTCGGCGCCGGGGCGGAACCGGCGGTGCGTGCGGACGGCGCCACCCGGGGCGACACCTGTCACCTCGACGTGGTCGACCGCTGGGGCAACATGGTCGCCGCCACGCCCAGCGGCGGCTGGCTCCAGTCCAACCCGGTCGTCCCCGAGCTGGGCTTCCCGCTCGGCACCCGGCTCCAGATGGCCTGGCTCGAGGAGGGGCTGCCCAACTCCCTCACCCCGGGCCGCCGCCCCCGCACCACGCTCACGCCGTCGCTCGCCCTGCGGGACGGGGTCCCGGTCATGGCGTTCGGCACTCCCGGCGGCGACCAGCAGGACCAGTGGCAGCTGCACTTCTTCCTCGCCGTCGCGCTGCGCGGGCCGGTGCGCGGCGGTCTCGACCTCCAGGGCGCGATCGACGCCCCGAACTGGCACAACGACGCCTTCCCCGGCTCCTTCTACCCGCGCGGGATGCGGCCGGGCAGCGTCACCGTGGAGTCCCGGACGCCCGCCGGGGTCGTCGAGGGGCTGCGGCGGCGCGGCCATGACGTGACCGTCGCCGACGCCTGGTCCGAGGGCCGGCTCTGCGCCGTCGCCCGGGACCCGGAGACCGGGATCCTGTCGGCGGCGGCGAACCCGCGGGGGATGCAGGGGTACGCGGTCGGGCGCTGAGTCGGCCCGGCGCAGAGCCGGTCAAGCGCCGAGCCGGACGGAGCCGTGGCGGGAAGCGGACCGTGGAGGCGGCGGGACGCGGACCGTGGAGGCGCCGGGAAGCGGAACCGGGTATTCATGGTGATTCCACCTGCCGTACACCGGGCCGGCGGGGATTGTCAGTCGTACATGGTCTTATGGAGGCATGATTCAAGACACGGAAACCATCGACGAGTTTCTCGCCCGCCGCTCCGCCGACGTCGAACAGGCGATCCGCGAAGCGGCCGCCGCCGAGATCATGCCGCGCTTCCGCCGGCTCGGCGCGAGCGAGATCGGCCAGAAGAGCGGCCCCCACGATCTGGTGACGGACGCCGACCGGGGCGCCGAGCGCCACCTGACCAAGGAACTCGCGGCCCTGCTGCCCGGCTCCGTCGTGGTCGGCGAGGAGGCGGTGGACGCCGACCCCGCGATCTACGACGCGATACAGGGCGACGCACCGGTCTGGATCGTCGACCCGGTCGACGGCACCCGGCAGTTCGTCCACGGGGACGACGGTTTCTGCACCCTGGTCGCGCTCGTGCACCGCGGCACCCCGCTCGCCTCCTGGACCTACGCGCCCGCCCGCGGCCAACTGGCCACGGCCGTAAGGGGCGGCGGCGCCTTCCTCGACGGCGAGCGGCTGTTCGCCGGCCCGCCCGCACCCGGCCGGGACCTGGAGATCGCCACCTCCCACCCGGACTACACCACCGAAGAGCAGAAGCGCGCCCTGCTGGGCCTGTGGGCGGACGGAGTCGCACCGCGCCCCTGCGGTTCGGCGGGACTGGAGTATCTCGCCGTGGCCCGCGGCGAGTTGGACGCGACGGCCTTCTCATGGGAACTGGCCTGGGACCACGCGGCCGGTCTGCTCCTGGTCGAGGAGGCGGGCGGCGCCCATCTGACCCTGACCGGCGAGCCGTTCCGGGTCACCGGCGGCAACACCCTGCCGTTCACGGCGGCACGGGACGCGGCCACGGCCCTGCGGGTGCGCGGGCTCCTGGCGGGCGGAGCCTGATCGGGGCCCGACGGCGGGGCTCGTGCGGGAGCCTGAATCAGGTGTCCGGTCCACGGTGCCGGTCCACGGTGCCGATGCCGGTGAGCGGTCCATGGCCCGTCGAGCCCGGTCCGGCGTCGGTGCCGCACCCGCCGCGTCACCCCGTCGACCCCACCCGCGCCGTGAAGGCTGTCGGACCCCCTGCATATCCTGATGTCCAGTGGCCGTCGGCTGACGAAGGAGTCCGAAGGTGCCGTCGATGCTCGATGCGGTCGTGGTGGGTGCGGGGCCGAACGGGCTGACCGCTGCCGTGGAGCTGGCCCGCCGCGGCTTCTCCGTGGCCCTCTTCGAAGCGCGTGACACCGTGGGCGGCGGAGCCCGCACCGAGGAGCTCACCCTTCCCGGCTTCCGGCACGACCCCTGCTCGGCGGCGCACCCGCTCGGCATCAACTCCCCGGCCTTCCGGGCGATGCCGCTCGAACGCTACGGCCTGGAATGGCTCCACGCCGAGCTGCCCATGGCCCACCCCTTCACCGACGGCACCGCCGCCGTGCTGTCCCGCTCGGTCGCCGAGACCGCCGCCTCCTTCGGGCCGCGTGACGCGGGGGCGTACCGCAGACTCGTCGAGCCGTTCCTGCCCCGGTGGGACGGCCTCGTCCGCGACTTCATGTCCCTGCCGTTGTCCGCGCTGCCCCGCGACCCGTTCACCCTCGCCCGCTTCGGACTCGTCGGCCTGCCCCCGTCCAGCTGGCTGACCCGCCGCTTCCACGACGAGCGGGCCAAGACCCTGTTCGCGGGTCTCGTCGCGCACGTCATGGCCCCGCTGGACGGCGTGGCCACCGGAGCCGTCGGCCTGGTCTTCGCCCTCGCCGCCCATGCCCGCGGCTGGCCCGTGGCCCGTGGCGGCTCCCAGTCCGTCTCCGACGCCCTCGCCGCCTACCTGCGCGACCTCGGCGGCACCGTGCACACCGACTACGAGGTCAAGCGGCTCGACGACCTGCCGCCCGCCCGCGCGTACGTCTTCGACACCTCGCCCACCGCGCTGGCCCGAATCGCGGGCCTCGGCCGTATCTACGAGGGGTACCGGTACGGGCCCAGCGCCTTCAAGATCGACTACGCGCTGGACGGACCGGTCCCGTGGACCGCGCCCCAGGCGCGGGTCGCCGGGACCGTACAGATCGGCGCGGACAGCGCGGAGATCGGCGCGGCGCTGCGCGCGGCGTCCCGGGAGGGCCGCGCACCGGAGCGACCGTTCATGATCACGGTGCAGCCCAGTGTCGTCGACCCGGGCCGGGCCCCGGCGGGCAAGCAGGTCTTCTGGGCCTACGGCCATGTGCCCAACGGCTGGACCGGTGACCTCACGGACGCCATGGAACGCCAACTGGAGCGCTTCGCGCCGGGCTTCCGCGACCGCGTCCTCGCCCGCGCCGTCGCCGGACCGCGCGAACTCGCCGCCCGCAACGCCAACTACGTCGGCGGCGACATCGCCACGGGCGCGGCCTCCGGACTCCAGATCATGCTGCGTCCGAGACTGTCGCTGCACCCCTACAGCACCCCGCACCCGGCCGTGTTCATCTGCTCCCAGGCCACTCCGCCGGGTCCCGGCGTGCACGGCATGTCGGGGCACAACGCGGCGAAGGCCGTCTGGCGCAGGCTGCGGCAACAGCCCTGACGGGGGCCGCCGTTCGCGCCGCGCCCGGGTGCCCGACGGGTTGGGCTCGCCCGCCGCGCCCGGGTGCCTGACGGGTCGGCCTCGCCCGGCGCGCCCGGGTGCCTGACGGGTCGGCCTCGCCTGCCGCGCCCGTGTGCGCGACCGCGTCCGGCGACCGAGCTGGTATAGAGGCGGGCATGACCACGATCACGCTCGTCCGGGGCGACATCACCCGCCAGTCCGTCGACGCCGTCGTCAACGCCGCGAACTCCTCGCTGCTCGGCGGCGGTGGCGTCGACGGCGCCATCCACCGGCGGGGCGGCCCCGCGATCCTGGAGGACTGCCGACGCCTGCGCGCCTCCCACTACGGCAAGGGCCTGCCCACCGGCCAGGCGGTCGCCACCACCGCGGGTGAACTGGACGCCCGCTGGGTGATCCACACCGTCGGCCCGGTCTGGTCGGCCGGCGAGGACCGCTCGGCACTGCTGGCCTCCTGCTACCGCGAGTCCCTGCGGGTGGCCGACGAGCTCGGGGCCCGTACCGTCGCGTTCCCCGCCGTGTCCACCGGCATCTACGGCTGGCCGATGGACGACGGCGCCCGGATCGCGGTTCAGACCGTGCGCGCCGCCGACACCTCGGTGGAGGAGGTCCGCTTCGTCCTCTTCGACGAGAGCGCGTACGACGCGTTCGCCGCGGCCGCCGACCCCGGCTGAGGGGGTCCGACCTGGGGCGCGGGCCGGGCGGCGGCCGGGCCCGCCGCCCGCTCACACCGGCCGCCGCCCGCGTGTGCGCCGGGATTAACCCCCGGTGATCAGCCCACGAGACGTGCGTGTAATCCGCTCTCCGTACGGTCACGGAAGGTCGAAGCCGGGCCGATCATCGGAGAGGGGGCGCCCGTGACCGCGCCGGACTCGCGGAACGCAAGCACGTCGAAGGTGCGGACGGTCTGCTCGTACTGCGGTGTCGGCTGCGGCATGGTCCTCGACATCGGCCGCGGCCCGGACGGCCGTCGTACGGTGCTGAAGGCGTCCGGCGACAAGGAGCACCCCGCGAACTTCGGCCGGCTGTGCACCAAGGGCGCCACCACCGCCGACCTGCTCTCCGCCCCCGGGCGGCTGACCACGGCCCTGGTGCGGCCCGACCGCGGACAGGAGCCGGAGCCCGCGCCCGTGGACGCGGCGATCGCCGAGACCGCGCGACGGCTGCGGGCGATCGTCGACGAGCACGGGCCCGACGCGGTCGCCCTCTATGTCTCCGGGCAGATGAGCCTGGAGGCCCAGTACCTGGCGAACAAGCTGGCCAAGGGCTACCTGCGGACCAACCAGATCGAGTCCAACTCCCGGCTGTGCATGGCCAGTGCGGGCACCGGTTACAAGCTGTCGCTCGGCGCGGACGGCCCGCCCGGCTCCTACCGGGACCTCGACCTCGCGGACGTCTTCCTCGTCATCGGCTCGAACATGGCCGACTGCCACCCCATCCTGTTCCTGCGCATGATGGACCGGGTGAAGTCGGCGGGCGCCAAGCTCATCGTCGTGGATCCGAGGCGCACCGCGACCGCCGCCAAGGCCGACCTGTTCCTCCAGGTCGAGCCGGGCACGGACCTGGCGCTGCTGAACGGCCTGCTGCACCTGCTGCACGCGAACGGCCACACCGACCCCGCGTTCGTCGCCGCGTACACCGAGGGCTGGGAGGCGATGCCCGAGTTCCTCGCCGACTACCCGCCGGCCACCGTCGCCGAGATCACCGGCGTCGCGGAGGACGACCTGCGCGAGGCCGCCCGGCTGATCGGCGAGGCGGGGGAGTGGACCAGTTGCTGGACGATGGGCCTCAACCAGTCCACCCACGGCACCTGGAACACGAACGCCCTGGTCAACCTGCACCTGGCGACCGGTGCGATCTGCCGCCCGGGCAGCGGCCCCTTCTCCCTGACCGGCCAGCCCAACGCCATGGGCGGCCGGGAGATGGGCTACATGGGTCCCGGACTCCCGGGCCAGCGGTCCGTACTCGTCGACGCCGACCGCGCCTTCGCCGAGGAACTGTGGGAGCTGCCGCCGGGCACGATCAGGGCGGACGGCGTCGGCAAGGGCACGGTCGAGATGTTCCGCAAGATGGCCGACGGCGAGATCAAGGCCTGCTGGATCATCTGCACCAACCCGGTCGCCTCCGTCGCCAACCGCAGGACGGTCATCGAGGGACTGGAGGCCGCCGAGTTCGTCGTCACCCAGGACGTCTTCACCGACACCGAGACGAACGCGTACGCCGACGTCGTCCTGCCCGGCGCCCTGTGGACCGAGACCGAGGGCGTCCTGATCAACAGCGAGCGCAACCTCACCCTCGCCCAGCCCGCCGCCGACCCGCCGGGCGAGGCGACGGCCGACTGGCGGATCATCGCGGCCGTGGCCCGCGCGATGGGCTACGAGGACGCGTTCTCCTACACCGACGCCGAGCAGATCTTCGAGGAGATCAAGCGGGCCTGGAACCCGGTGACCGGCTACGACCTGCGCGGAGTCAGCTACAAGCGGCTGCGCTCCACCCCCGTGCAATGGCCGGCCGCCACCGCCGACGGCCCCGACCGCAACCCCGTGCGCTACGTGAACGAGGACGGCAGCCTCACCTTCCCCACCGCGAGCGGCCGCGCCGTCTTCCACGCCCGCCCGCACCTGCCGCCGGCCGAGCTGCCGGACGACGACTACCCGTATCTCCTCAACACCGGCCGGCTCCAGCACCAGTGGCACACGCTGACCAAGACGGCGAAGGTGGCCAAGCTGAACCGGCTCGACCCCGGACCGTTCGTGGAGGTGCATCCCGAGGACGCGGCCGCACTGGGCATCGCCGACGGCGACTCGGTGGAGGTCGCCTCGCGCCGGGGCCGCGCGGTACTGCCCGCGGTGGTCACCGACCGGGTGCTGCCGGGAGCGTGCTTCGCGCCGTTCCACTGGAACGACCTGTTCGGGGAGTACCTGAGCGTCAACGCCGTGACGAGCGACGCCGTCGACCCGCTCTCCTTCCAGCCCGAGTTCAAGGTGTGCGCGGTGTCCCTCACCAGGGTGTCCACGCCCGTCACGGTGCAGCCCCCGACCGCCGTCGCGACCGCCGGGGGTGCGTCGGCCGCCGTCCCGGCCCCCGACGCCACCACCGAGGGCCCGGCCGCCACCACCGCCCTCGCCGCGTCCGCGTCCCCCTTCGGTCTCGCCCCCGCACCGCCGCCGGTGCTCTCCGAGCGCGAGCGCCTGTACCTGACCGGCTTCCTCGCCGGGATCCCCTCCGGCGCGCCCGGTGTCCCGGTGCTCCCGCCGGACGCGCCCTTCACCCCCGAACACGCCCTGTGGGTCAACGGCACCCTCGCCGGCATGTACTCGCGGACCGCGGCCGCCGCCCCGCCGGCGCTCCCGGCCCCGTCGGCCCCGGCCCGCGAGGTGCTGATCCTGTGGGCCTCGCAGACCGGGAACGCCGAGGAGTTCGCCGCCGCCACCGCGGACCGGCTCAGCGCGGGTGGCCACACCGCGTCCCTCGTCGCCATGGACGAGACCGACCCCGGCGCACTGCCCTCCGACGCCGACCTCCTGCTGATCACGAGCACGTTCGGCGACGGCGACGCCCCCGACAACGGCACCGGCTTCTGGGACAGCCTCACCGCCCCCGACGCCCGGCGCCTGGAGGGGCGCCGCTACGCCGTGCTCGCCTTCGGGGACTCCTCGTACGACGACTTCTGCGGGCACGGCCGACGGCTCGACCTGCGGATGGACGAGCTGGGCGCGCTGCGCCTCGCCCCGCGCACGGACTGCGAACCGGACTTCGAGAGCAGCGCCGAGGCCTGGCTGGACCAGGTGCTCGCCGCCCTCGCCTCCGTGGACCAGGCCCCCGCCCCCACGGCACCCGCCTCCGCCGTCCCCGTGGCCCCCGCCGCGACCGCCCCCCGCCCCCGACGGCCCGCCCCGGTCACCGCCCGTCTCACCGGCAACCGCCTGCTGAGCCGCCCGGGTTCGGACAAGGAGGTGCGCCGCTTCACCTTCGACACCCGCGACAGCGAGACCCCGCTCGTCTACGAGACGGGCGACGCCCTCGGTGTCCGTCCGCTCAACTCTCCTGCCCTGGTGCGGGAGTGGCTGACCGTCACCGGCCTGGACAGCGCCGTGCCCGGCCCGGACGGCACGCTCGGCGCGTCCGCCGCGGGCCCGGCCGTGCACCTCGACGGACTGGGCGACATGCCCCTCGGCGAGGCCCTGCTGCGGCATCTGGACATCACCCGCATCACCCCGGACCTGCTCCGCTTTGTCGCCGAACGCGCCCGCGACCCACGGGAGTTGAAGCGGCTGCTGCGCCCGGACAACAAGGGCGAGCTGGCGAAGTGGTCCTGGGGCAGGCAAGCCGTGGACGTGATCGCCGAGTTCGGCGTCCGGGCCGGCGCGCAGGAGTGGGCCGGGGTCCTCGGCCGGCTGCAGCCGCGCCTGTACTCCATCTCCTCCAGCCCGCTCACCGACCCGCACCTGGTCTCCCTGACGGTCTCCGTCGTCCGGTACGAGAACCTGCACGGCCGCCCCCGGCACGGCGTCTGCTCCCCGTTCCTCGCCGACGCCGAGCCCGGCACCCCGGTGCCGGTCCACGTCCAGCGCGCACCGCACTTCCGTCCGCCCGCCGATTCCGGCACCCCCGCCGTGATGATCGGCCCCGGTACCGGTGTCGCGCCCTTCATCGGCTTCCTGGAGGAGCGCCGCGCGGTCGGTCACCGGGCCCCCAACTGGCTCTTCTTCGGCGAGCAGCACCGTGCCACCGACTTCTACTACGAGGAGGAGCTGGCCGCCTTCCGGGCCGACGGCACCCTCACCCGCCTCGACACCGCCTTCTCCCGCGACCAGCGCGCCAAGGTCTACGTACAGGACCGGATGCGCGAGCACGGCCCCCAGCTGTGGTCCTGGCTCCAGGACGGCGCCCGCTTCTACGTCTGCGGCGACGCCTCGCGCATGGCGAAGGACGTCGACCAGGCCCTGCGGGACATCGCGGCCGTCCACGGCGGGCTCGGCGAGGCCGAGGCGGCGGCCTACGTCAAGCAACTCGCCGCCGACAAGCGCTACGTCCGCGACGTCTACTGACCGCCCGGTCCGCCGCGGCCCGCCGGGCTCACCCGGTTCGCCGCGCGCGCCGCCGTCCGGCCCCGGCCGCCCGCCGAACGGCTCGAACCGATTCGCTCACGCGGCGCGCCGCCGGACCGTGTGGCGGGAACGGGGCCGGGACGAAACAATCCGTGAGGCGCGGGGGCAGACCTCACCGCCCGCTCCGGCCGACGTGCCGTTCCGGCGACGGTACGACGGGCAGTACGAAGAGACCCAAGACCGAAAAGGAATTCCTCATGGTCGAGCAGGACGATCGCTTCGACGTCGTGGTCCTCGGCGCGGGCCCCGGCGGCTATGTCGCCGCGGTGCGCGCGGCCCAGCTGGGCAAGCGCGTCGCCGTCGTCGAGGAGAAGTACTGGGGCGGCGTCTGCCTCAACGTGGGCTGCATCCCCACCAAGGCCCTCCTGCGCAACGCCGAACTCGCGCACATCGTCACCCGTGAGGCCAAGACCTTCGGCATCAAGGTCGACGGCGAGGTCTCCTTCGACTACGGCGAGGCGTTCCGGCGCAGCCGCCGGGTCGCGGACGGCCGGGTCAAGGGCGTGCACTACCTGATGAAGAAGAACAAGATCACCGAGTTCGACGGCCGCGGCACCTTCCTCGACGCGCACACCCTCCAGGTCGCCGGGTACGACGGCGAGGTCCGTACGATCGGCTTCGATCACTGCATCATCGCCACCGGCGCCACACCCCGGTTGCTCCCCGGCACCCGCCGTACGTCCAGGGTGGTCACGTACGAGGAGCAGATCCTCGCCGAGGACCTGCCGCAGTCGATCGTCATCGCGGGCGCCGGCGCCATCGGCATCGAGTTCGCCTACGTCCTGCACAACTACGGCGTGCAGGTCACGGTCGTCGAGTTCCTGGACCGTGTGGCGCCCCTGGAGGACGTCGAGGTCTCGGCCGAACTCGCCAAGCAGTACCGCAAGCTGGGCATCGGCGTGCTCACCTCGACCCGGGTCGAGTCGATCGACGAGTCGGGCCCGCAGGTCCGGGTCACGGTCACCGGCAGGGACGGCACCCAGCAGGTACTGGAGGCCGACAAGGTCCTCCAGGCGATCGGCTTCGCGCCCAACGTCACCGGCTACGGCCTGGAGAACACCGGGGTGCACGTCACCGAGCGCGGTGCCATCGACGTGGACGGCCGCTGCCGTACCTCCGTGCCGCACATCTACGCCATCGGCGACGTCACCGCCAAGCTGATGCTCGCGCACGCCGCCGAGGCGATGGGCGTGATCGCCGCCGAGACGCTCGCGGACGCGGAGACCATGGAACTGGACTACGTGATGATCCCGCGGGCCACCTACTGCCAGCCGCAGATCGCCAGCTTCGGCTATACGGAGGCCCAGGCCCGCGAACTGGGTTACGACGTGAAGGTGGCGAAGTTCCCCTTCACCGCGAACGGCAAGTCGCACGGCCTCGGCGACACCACCGGCTTCGTGAAGCTGATCAGCGACACGAAGTACGGCGAGCTGCTCGGCGGTCACCTCATCGGCCCCGACGTGACCGAGCTGCTGCCCGAGCTGACCCTGGCCCAGCAGTGGGACCTCACCGTCCACGAGGTCGCCCGCAACGTGCACGCCCACCCGACCCTCGGGGAGGCGGTCAAGGAGGCGGTGCACGGCCTGGCCGGACACATGATCAATATGTGAGCCGGGGCTCCGCGCCCCACCTCGCACCCCACCCCGCGACCCGCTCCACGGCCCTGCGGGCCCGTTCACCCGGACGGCCCGCAGGGCTCGCCGTCGCCGCTCGGGCGGGATCTCCTTGCATCCACCGGACCCGCAGCACCGATGGACGAGGGAGGCCGCCATGCCGGACAGTCCCGCCTCCGGCCCGGACCCGTCCGACCGGGGTGGACCCGGCGGGGGTGGCCCCGACCCCGGTGGACCGGGCAGGGCCGGATCCGGCCGGGACGGACCCGGCCCGGACGTCTCCCACGCCGAACTGGACAAGCTGCGCTCGCGGATCGCGGCGCTGGAGGCGGGACGGTCCGCCCCGCCCCCGGCGCACCACCGGACGCGCGCGTTCGTCGCCACCGTGCTGATCGTCCTCGGTTGTCTGCTCGCCCCGCTGGGCGTGCTCGCCGCCTGGACCTCCAGCGTCGTCGGCGACACGGACCGCTATGTGCAGACGGTCGCCCCGCTCGCCTCCGACCCCGACATCCAGAACGCCGTGGCCACCCGGGTCACCGACGCCGTGATGCAGCACCTCGACCTGCCCGCACTGCTGGAAGGGGCGGCTCCGGCCCAACGGCCCCTGCTGGAGAAGGCCCTGGGCAAACTGGGCAACTCCCTGGAGGGCGCGGTCAGCAGCTTCGTGCACGACAAGGCGAAGGCGGTCGCCGCCTCCGACGTCTTCGCACGGATCTGGACCGAGGCCAACCGCAGGATCCACAGCAGTCTGGACAAGGCGCTGACGGGCAGCGGCGGCGGCGCGGTGAAGCTGGAGAACGACGCGGTCACCATCGACCTCGCCCCGGTCGTGGACCAGGTCAAGACCCGCCTCGTCGACTCGGGCATGACGGTCGCGGGGAAGATCCCCGAGATCCACACGAACATCACCGTCGTCCAGTCCAAGGACATCGGCAAGGTCAAGACCTACTTCCGGCTGCTCCAGATCGCCGGTGACTGGCTGCCCGTCCTCGCGGTGCTGCTGGTCGCGGCGGGCGTCCTGCTCGCCGCCCACCGCCGCCGCACGCTGATCGTCGCGGCCCTCTGCTTCGGCTTCGCCACGCTCCTGCTGGGCATCGCACTGACCGTCTTCCGGGTCGTGTACCTCGACCACCTGCCGAGCGGTGTCTCACAGCCGGCCGCCTCGTCCGTGTACGACGCGCTCACCCGCTTCCTGCGCACCTCGGTCCGCGCGGTGGTCGCCCTGTGCGTGGTGATCGCCGTCGCCTCCTGGCTGACCGGACCCCAGCGCCACGCCGGTCTCGTACGGCAGCTCTGGCACTCCGGCATCGGCGCGGCCCGCACCACCGCCGACCGCGCGGGAATGCGTACGGGGCCGGTCGGGCCGTTCGTGCACCGCTTCCGCGTCTGGATCACCTGGATCCTGGTCGCCGCGGCGGTCCTGGCGTACGTCCTGTGGTCGTACCCGACCGGCTGGGTCGTCATCGGCCTCGCTCTCGCCCTGCTCTTCGCGCTGTGCGTCGTCGACTTCCTGGACGAGGCGGACGCGGGGCGGGCACCGGCCGACGGGGGACCGCCGGCCAAGGGGGGACCGCCGTTCGGCGGGGGACCGCATCAGGGGGGACCCGAGAGGACGACCGCATGAGCCAGGATCCAGTCCACCCCACCGGCGACCCGAGCGGCGGCCCCGGCCGCGGCCGGGGCGACGACATCGGCACCGCCTGGAACCGGCCGCCGGACGGCACCGCCGAGCCGCACGAGCGGGACAGCTGGGTCAGCGGCGGCGTCACCTTCGCCGGTGTCCTGATGCTGTGCAGCGGTGTGCTGTCCGCCCTCCAGGGCATCTCGGCGATCGCCCGGGACGACGTCTTCGTCCGTACCGGCGCCTACGCCTACGCGCTGGACCTCACCGGCTGGGGCTGGATCCATCTGATCATCGGAGTGCTGCTGGCCGTCACCGGCGGAGGCCTGCTCAAGGGCATGGCCTGGGCCAGGATCGCGGGCATCTGCTTCGCCGCGCTCAGCCTCGTCGCGCAGTTCCTGTTCCTGCCGTACGCGGTCTTCTGGCCGATCACCATGATCGCGATCGACCTGTTCGTGATCTGGGCGCTGCTCTCCCGCCAGGAGGGAGCGGGCTGACCGGCCGGCACTCCCGGCCGGCCCGGTGATCCGCGGACGTCCTGCCCAGCCGACGCTGATGTCGGATTCCCGCCAGCCCCGGCCCGTCCCGTGCCGGATGCTGGACACATGCCGAACAACGGGATGCACACCGACCGGGCACGCTGTGTACGCGCCGTCCAGTCCAAGGACGCGCGCTTCGACGGCTGGTTCTTCACCGCCGTCGTGACCACCCGCATCTACTGCCGGCCCAGCTGCCCGGCCGTGCCGCCCAAGCCCGAGAACATGACCTTCCACCCGAGCGCGGCCGCCTGCCAGCAGGCCGGCTTCCGGGCCTGCAAGCGCTGCCGCCCCGACACCAGCCCCGGATCCCCGCAGTGGAACCAGCGCGCCGACCTGGTCGCCCGCGCCATGCGGCTCATCGCCGACGGCGTGGTGGACCGCGAGGGCGTACCGGGCCTGGCCGCCAGGCTCGGCTACAGCTCCCGCCAGGTCGAACGCCAGCTGCTCGCCGAACTGGGCGCCGGACCGCTCGCCCTCGCCCGCGCGCAGCGCGCCCAGACCGCCCGGCTGCTGATCGAGACGACCGCGCTGCCCATGGCGGAGATCGCCTTCGCCGCCGGGTTCTCGTCCATCCGCACCTTCAACGACACCGTCCGCGAGGTCTTCGCGCTGGCCCCGAGCGAACTACGCGCCCGCCGCCCGGGTACGACGACCGCCCTGACCCCCGGTGTCCTCGTCCTGCGCCTGCCGTTCCGTGCCCCGCTCAACCCCGACAACCTCTTCGGCCACCTGGCGGCGACGGCCGTACCGGGGGTGGAGGAGTGGCGGGACGGCGCCTACCGGCGCACGCTGCGGCTGCCGTACGGGCACGGCATCGTGGGGCTGGCCCCGCGGCCCGACCACATCGCCTGCCGCCTCACCCTCAGCGATCTGCGCGACCTGCCCGTGGCCATCAGCCGCTGTCGCCGCATGCTCGACCTGGACGCCGACCCGGTCGCGGTCGACGACCATCTGCGCACGGACCCGGTCCTCGCGCCCCTGGTGGACAAGGCCCCGGGGCGGCGGGTCCCCCGTACCGTGGACGAGGCGGAGTTCGCCGTACGGGCCGTGCTCGGCCAGCAGGTCTCCACGGCCGCCGCCCGCACCCACGCGGCCCGGCTGGTCACCGCGTACGGCGAACCGGTCGACGACCCCGAGGGCGGCCTCACCCACCTGTTCCCGTCCCCCGAGGCACTGGCCGGCCTCGACCCCGAGACGCTGGCGATGCCCCGCACCCGCCGTACGACCTTCACCACCCTCGTCACCGCACTCGCCGAGAAGTCGATCCACCTGGGCATGGAGGGCGACTGGCAGGAGACCCGGGAGCGCCTGCTGGCCCTGCCCGGCTTCGGCCCCTGGACGGTCGACGTCATCGCCATGCGCGCCCTGGGCGACCCCGACGCCTTCCTCGCCACCGACCTCGGAATCCGCCGCGCCGCACAGGAGTTGGGCCTGCCCTCGACCTCGGCGGCGCTGACCGCCCGCGCGGCGGCCTGGCGCCCCTGGCGGGCCTACGCGGTCCAGTACCTCTGGGCGACGGACAGCCACCCGATCAACTTCCTGCCCGCTTAAGGACATCCACCATGAGCCCCATCAGGCACCACACCGTCGTCGACAGTCCGTACGGCCCCCTCACGCTCGTCGCCGACGACGGCGTGCTGAGCGGCCTCTACATGACCGAGCAGCGCCACCGCCCGCCCGAGGAGTCCTTCGGCACGCACGACGCCACCGCCTTCGGTGCGACCGAGGAACAGCTGGAGGCCTACTTCTCGGGCGAGTTGAAGGAGTTCACCCTCGAACTGCGCCTGACCGGAACGCCGTTCCAGCAGACCGTCTGGGAGCAGCTGCGCGCCATCCCGTACGGCGAGACCCGTACGTACGGCGAACTGGCCGACGCCCTCGGCAACCCCAAGGCCTCCCGCGCGGTGGGCCTGGCCAACGGCAAGAACCCCGTCGGCATCATCGTCCCCTGCCACCGCGTCATCGGCGCGAGCGGCGGTCTCACCGGCTACGGCGGCGGCCTGGACCGCAAGCAGCGCCTGCTGGACTTCGAACGCGGAACGGCCCTGTTCTAGGCCCGGTCGTCCGCACCGGCGAGCTCGCGCAGCAGCGCGGGCAGCGCCGTACCGATCGGCTCCCGTACGACCTCGTCCGCGATCTCGTCGTACGGCGTCGGCTCGGCGTTGACGATGACCAGCCGTGCCCCGTGGTCCGCGGCGACCCCCGCGAGCCCGGCGGCGGGCTGCACCTGGAGGCTGGTGCCGACGGCGATGAACACCTGGCAGGCCTTGGTGATGGCGAGCGCGTCACCGAGCACGACCGGGTCGAGGCGCTCGCCGAACATCACGGTGGCCGACTTGAGGATCCCGCCGCACTCCAGGCACGGCGGATCGTCCTCACCCGCCTCGACCCGGGCCAGGGCGTCCTCCATGGACCCGCGCACATGACACTTCGTGCACACGAACTTCCGTGCGGTGCCGTGCAGTTCGACGACCTTGCGGGCGGACAGCCCGGCGAGCTGATGCAGCCCGTCCACGTTCTGCGTGATCACCCGCACCGGCACCCCGGCCCGCTCCAGCTCGGCGACGGCGAGGTGCGCCGCGTTCGGCTCGGCCGTCAGCGCCCGGTTCTTGCGCCGCATCTGCCACGACCGCCGCCGGATCTCCGGATCACCCATGTAGTACTCGTACGTCACAAGCTTCTCGGCCTCGGGATCCCGCCGCCACAGCCCGTTGGGGCCGCGATAGTCCGGGATACCGGAGTCCGTGGAGACGCCGGCACCGCTGAGGATGGCGACGAGGGGCTTGTTCATGGGGCTGAGGGTAAGACGCTTCCCCTCGCGGGGCGAATGGATATTCAGGGGCCCGCGCCGACGGTCGCGCGGTCACCCGACGACCACTGCCGGCCTCGTGCGACCGATTGATAAAGTCGGCGGATGACCAGTCGCAGCCGCGACCGCGTCGCGGTTGTCCGCAGCGTCGTGGCCACGCACATGCTCGACCGTCGGATCGAATCCGTCGTGCCGCTCGGCGAGGGACTGGACAACCTGGCGTACGAGATCAACGGCGAGCTGATCGTGCGCTTCAGCAAGGAGCCCGACCCGGCGAGGCGGACCGCCCTCGTGGGCCGAGAGGCCCGTGTGCTCGCCGCCGTCGCCGAGATCTCGCCGCTGCCCGTCCCCGAACCGACGTTCACGGTCGCGGAGCATGGATGTCTGGCCTACCGCAAGCTCCCCGGTGTGCCACTGCTGGACATGCCGCTGCATCAGCGATCGCTCCACGCCACGTCCATCGCCGCCGCGCTCGGCGAGCTGCTCACAGCGCTGCACGCCGCTCCGGTCGATCGGTTCGACGGTCTGGTGGACGTGGACCACCAGCCGCCGGCCGAGTGGCGGCATGAAGCCGCGGAGCACTACGTGGCGGTGGCCGGGCGGGTACCGGCGGCGCACCGCCGGTCCGTCGAGGCGTTCCTGGAGGCCGCACCACCGGACGACGGACGCACCCCGACGTTCTCCCACAACGATCTGGGAATCGAACACGTTCTCGTCGACCCGGCCACATGGACGGTGACCGGCGTCATCGACTGGAGCGACGCGGCCGTCGTCGATCCGGCCCACGACTTCGGACTGATCTACCGCGATCTCGGCCCCGCCGCCGCCCGCGCCGCCGTCGACAGCTGTCGAACCGACGCCGACGACCTCGCGGCGATCGGCGAGCGTGCCGTGTTCTATGCCAGGTGCAGCGTCTTCGAGGACCTCGCACACGGCATCGAGACGGAACAGGACAAGTACGTCGACAAGAGCCTTGCCGCGATGGAATGGCTGTTCCCGCCGTGACCGCCTCCGCTCAGCCTGACAGCGGGACGCAATCACGCACGACCTTGCGCGCCAACGCCTGTCCGGGAAGGCGGAGTTCGTCCTCGATGCGGTTCCGGTCGGGTTCGTCGAGCGCGATCGTCGCGCTGTGTCTCGGAGCCCGGGTCAGCCGATCCATGCGCAGGGTCTCGGACGGGAGGCCGGCGGTGCCGGCCGCGGCACCGCCGCCCTCGGGATCGGTGGCTTCGCCACGGCCCCGCTGTTCGCGCAGGCTCTCGGCACAGCGGGCGGCCTTGTCCCAGAGTTCCTCCGGTGCGGCCGTCGCGGAGCGGTCGCCTGTGAGCGTCCGGGCCCGGATGGCCAGGCGATGCACTTCCAAGCCGACCGCGCGCGCCAGGTCCCGGTCCAGCAGTGCGGCGACGGCGGCCTCGGTGGAAGCCGTACGGGCGGCCACGTCGTCCGCGGCGAACTCGGCACGGCGTGCGACCGGCAGGGTGAGCCGGCGCAGCAGGCGGGCCGTCGCGGCCACCGCCGCCCTCGGGATCGCGAGCGCCCACTCACTCGTCCAGGTCCGGGCGTTGAAACGTGCTGCGCCCGTTGCCACTTTGCCCGCTTGCCAGGAATGGGCGGGGACGCTTGATCTGACGTACGGGTTGGTCCTGGCGCGCATCGTCCGGGCCGCAGCGTCAAGGGACTTGAGTGCGGACCCGACGAACGCGTCGTCCCGGAGATCGTGACCGGCGAGGTGCCCCAGAGCGTGGGCTATGGCGGCGATCGACTGCTGGGTGGGTCCGGCGGCCCAGAGCGGGAGGCCGAGGACGAGGCACCGCTTGCGGCGTACACCGTAGCGCGTGACGGTCACGGCGAATTCCGGACCGAGTTGGATCGAGTCGAGGCGTCGCGCCCCGGTCGCGTCCGCCATCCGGTCCAGCAGACCGAACAGGACCGGGGCGTCCGCGTGCCGCAGCGTGGGCAGTTCGGCATCCAGCCTGCCGGGGCGCGGGCACAGCGGAAGCGCCAGGCCCAGCAGTATCAAACCCAGCATCGGCTGAACCACCGTGCGGAACCCGAGCACGATCAACAGCACGCCACCGATGAGCAGTCCCGCCGTCACGAGATGGACGACGGCGGCGACGGCGTACGCGGCAACAGTCGCCCACCTGACCAGGGCAGGGCTTTCGGGTGGAGTCTGCCGGACACGATCCATGGGGCCCCCTTCGGCGATGAGCGCCCGGTGTCGCTCAGGCGTGCGTAGAGCTGACCAGCACGACGGCCGCCGGACAAGCGGTCTGAGCAACATCTGAGCTCCGAGCTCCGCGTGTGGCGTCGCCGGCCCGGCAACTCCGGCCCCGGGTGGAGCTACTCGACTTCGATGCCGAAGTCCTGGACGAGTTCTTCCAGGCCGCCCGGGTAGCCCTTGCCGCCCAGGACGAAGTCCCAGTCCCCGTTCGCCCTTCGCCGGAAGGAGCCGAGCACCAGGGCGGTTTCGTTCGGCCGGCCGTCGGAGACGTCCAGACGTCCCAGTTCGGCCAGCCTCGGGTCGAGCAGGCGGATGCAGGCGTCCGTGAAACCGGAGAGGTCGGCGTCCGGGTCGGTGTCCGGGTCGATGGCGGCCACGAGCACGAGCCGGTCGGCGTCGTCGGGCAGTCCGTCGAAGGACACACAGATCGCGGCCTTGTCGGGTGCGGTGGCGGGGAGAGCGCGCACCGAACCGTCCGGAGTCCGCGGGTTGTTGTAGAAGACGAAGTGATCGTCACTGAGGACCCGGTTGCCGCGGCAGACGAGAGCGCACACGTCCAGGGCGACGCTCCCGGTCCACGCCATGCCCAGGATGTTGTATTCGTCCGGCAGCCGAGTGTCCGGCACGGACGGCGTCGGCTGTGCCGCGACCTGCCGACCGCCTTCGCCGAGCCGCCCACGCAGCCCATGGCGATGCAGCAGGTCCACGAGTTCGGCGCCCGAGACGAGTTCCAGCGGCTTGCCGTTGGCGAAGGCGTGCGAGCCGGGGCCGAACCCTGACGTCGTCACCAGGACACCCTTGTTCGCACCGGCGTCCTGCACGGTTCCGTACAGGTCACGCACAGCGGTGGGCGGCACCGTGTTGCGGTAGCGCTTCACCTGCACGACGATCTTGCCGCCCCGGATCGGTGTCGGATCCAGGGCGTCGACGTCCACACCGCCGTCGTTGGAGCGCTGCGTGGTCACCGCCTGCATCCCCATGGCGCGGAAGAGATCGGCAACGAGATCCTCGAAGGCGATCGGGTCCATGGCGAAGAGGTCCGGTCCCTCGTCGCTGCCGTGGGCGGCGACGCGGCTCCCGACGTCCTGCGGCCGCCTGCTCGGCCGTACCGGTGCGAGTTGGTCCGGCCGGGGCGAGAGCTGCCCGCGCAGACCGTCGGCCAGACAACTGCACGCGTCGACCTGCGCCAGGTGCAGGTCACGGAACGAGGAGCGCGAGGCCATGACGGTCGCGAGGAAGATCTGGCCCGGCCGGCCCGTCGTGGGGTCGTGCCCGTCGACGAAGCCGTTCAAAGTCACCGATTCGAGCGCGTCCAGCTCGTCCGCGGCGAACAGCTCGTGCAGGACCAGCAGCATGCACTGAGCCAGAACCTCCCTGTACAGAGCGCGGCGCTGGCCCACCGGGCGGGGAGTCTCCTTGTCCTGGTCGGCCCCGACCAGGTACCGGACGGCCTTGGCCTCCGGCACGATGCCGTAGGCGGGCAACTCCCAGTCCAGCACCAACTGCCGGGCCGCGGGGTCGTAGGCCGCTGCCACCTGGCGCGGGAAACCCTCCGGCCAGGCCGTCGAGGCGTAGAGGGCGGCAGAGAAGTACTCGATCACCGAGTCGGCGTCGCGGCGCCTCACGCCCTCGGTCGTCGCCACGACGCCGGCGTTGTGGCGACGTACATCGGCCAGCTGAGCATCGACCCACCGCTGGTACTCCCGCCGGTACGCCGCCAACTGCTGCTGCCGGTGGGCCTCCGCGGCTTGCGCCGCCTGCCGGTCCCGCTCGAAGCGTGCTCGTGCCTCGGCCTGCGCCTGGGCCCGGCGACTCGCGGTCCAGCCGTTCTGCGTCTGGTAGTGATCGAAATCCGGCATGGGCACCGGCTGCGCCAACGGCCCTGGGGCGAAGGGCTGGACCTCCTCGGGCCGCAGGAGAGCGGCGGCCCTGAAGGCCGGGGCCCGGCAACCCGCGGCAAGAAGACCTTGCAGCGACGCGACCTGCGCGTCCAGCTCCTCCGTACGCCGTAGAGCCTCCGCCTGCCGGTAGTCGCGGTGACTCTGGGCAGCTCGCCGCTGGTACGCCCGCGCCTGCTGTTCCTGCTGTCTCCGCTGTCTGGCTTCGGCCTCCCGTTGACGCTGCTGCTGCCGTTGCATCTCAGCCCAGACGCCGACAAAACCAGTGGAGCGACGACTCATGTGCTGCAGGCCCTCCCCAGGACGTTGGCAGCCGAAAAGCACCCTGGTCGTCCCCACAACCAGTTGTGACGAGACGACTCTAGCCAGCAATCACCGTCTCGCAAATCCACTCGTCGAAGGAGATACGGTCGCCTCATCCCCGCAGGTCAACGTGACCGGAGGGTAACCAGGACGGAAGCCCGGGCCGGGGCCCGCTGGCAGCGCGTTCTGTGCTCCGTGCGAGGAGCGGGCACAGGGGTGACTCGCGGGCGTCGTACGGGGGGCGATCCGGGCGACGATGATCAGCGGTGCGCGCAGTCACCTTCGTCTCGGGCAAAGCCGATCATCTGTCCGTTCTGCCGAGTTCCCGGGGCGAGGTGGTGAACCTCCGCCAGACCGGGGCGTGGTGGTCGACGCCGAGGAAGTTCTGGAAGTCCCAGTAGACGCCTCCTTCAAGGCGGCCGTACCCGTCGCTCGGACGGACGGGGCTGTTGAGAGGGTCGTGCTCGTTCTCCCAGTCGATGTCCGCGTACTTGGGGTCGTCGATGCTGTAGTGGGTCAGATAGCCCCGTGCATGCTCGATGTCCAGGTCCAGAGCCGGGAACTGGGCCAGCAGGAGGTCGGGGCGCCCCTGGCACGGAAGATCGTCGAAGAACGGACCGATGATGCCGGTCTCCTGCTGGAACTGGTCGATCGTTCCGCCGTGGTGGAACAGTTCGCAGCCCCAGAAATCGTCGTCGTAGATGAAGACCAGCAGGCCCGGGCAGTCGTAGGCGCGTGAAACGTGAAGCTGGGCGCGCCGGCGCAGGACCCACTCCCAACCTCGGGTCCATTCCAGCACGGTCCAGTCGCCGCGCCGCTCGTGCAGGGCGTAGGAATCGAGGTTGACGTCGTGGACGTTCTTCAGATCGAGCGTGTGCTCCTCTTGGTGCCAGAACTCCTCCAACGCTGCGTACACCTGCTCGTGGTCGACGCCGTAGAACAGGTTGACGCGCCTGAACGTGCCCATGTGTGCCCCCTGAGGCATGTGGTCGGCGCTGCTACGCACCTATGAACTGCGAGAACGCGTCTGTGGAGAACGCCCGGCCGAGCCGGTGCTGCCATGAGTCCCCCGTGCAGCCGCGGTATGTCGAATGAGTCGGCCCGTCATCCCTGTAGACGGGCGAGGAGTTCGCTCCCGAGGGAGTAGGGGCGTTCCTGAGGCAGCAGTCGGGTGGCGGAGTCCAGGTCGCCGTTGCGGACCAGTGCGTGGATCTCGTGGGCGAGCGGGGTCACGTCGCGCATGGAGACGGTCCATTCGTCCGCGTAGCGCCGTACGGCCTCACCGGACAGCCCGAGTTGCAGGGACCGGTGGGGCAGGGGCTTGAGGTGCAGGTCCCGCTCGGGATCCCACTGCACGCGAGCGGGCGAGCGCTTCAACTCCCTTTTCCAGGCTGCCCGGTCGGGGTGCAGGCCGCGAACGTAGCTCGACAGGCAGGCGTGGCGCAGCGCCCATTCGAAGCCCTCGCGGGTGATCTCGACGGCGAGGACCGTCTCCTGCCCCGCTTTGGTACCCCAGCCGCAGCGGTACATCATCCATGTGAAGCTCGGTTTGATCCACGTCATGCGATTTCGCCGCCACGTGGAGGGAAAGCGGCCGTTGCGGGCGGCGGGGCCGCCGAGTTCAGGGGCGTACGCCTGGTAGACGGTGATCGTGGATGCCGTGTGGAGTGCGCGGATCTGTCGGTGCGGTTCTTCCATGGCGTACAGCGTGGGGTCGGCCTGTTTCAGGTGGCCACCGATTTTCGACCGCTGTTCGCCGTGAACGACCGGGGGTGGCCGCGCCGCCGGTGAGCCGCTTCTCGGGGGCAGGCCGAACTCGCGGGGCTGCAACGCCTGTTCGACGGCGACCGTGCGAGGTACAACCCTTTCGCGGTTTCGTGAGTCTTCGTCAGCGCGATCACGGTGTGATCGCGCTGACGAGGAGACGATCATCATCGCCATACGCAAGACCCTGACCGCCACCGCAGTTGTCGGTGTCGTCCTGGCGGCTTCGGCCGCCTGCGGCACCGTGGAGCAGCTCACCGCCGGGCAGAAGCTCGACGACGCCTTCGAGAAGCTCGGCAAGGAGAAGGCGATCTCCTTCGAGTTCGATCTCGACACCGACGCCGCGAGCCTGAAGGCGTTGGACGCCACGTCGGACCCGGTGGCCGGGGAGGGGATGTCCGACGACGTCGCCGAACTGTTCAGTGGCGTGAAGGCCAGTGTCACCGTGCAGTCGAGGAAGCCGATCGGGGAGTCCGGGGAGAAGGACTACGTCGGCATGGCACTGAAGCTCAGCAACAAGGACGGCGACCTCACCGAGTACCGGGTCGTCGGCGACTACACCTACATCCGCTCCGATGTGAACGCCGTCAGCAAGGCGATGGGCTTCCCCGCGCCGTCGGCGAAGGACCTGCCCCCGGAGGCGAACGGGCTCAAGAAGATGCTCCAGGGCGAGTGGGTGAAGATCAACACCAAGGAGATGCAGGAGGGCACCGCCGGGATGGGAGCGGTGCCGGGTGCGAAGCCCGCGCCGGAGACCACCCTCGACGCCAAGACGCAGAAGCGACTGCTGGAGGCACTGCGCGGGACCATCGCCCGCGAGGTCGACTTCAAGACGGTCGACGGCAAGGACGGCGCCGAGCACATCACCGCCACCGCTCCGTTCCGTACGCTGATCACGAAGCTCTTCGGGGAGATCCGGCCGCTCGCGAAGAACCTGCCGGCGGGCATGGAACTGCCCACGGACAAGGACCTCAAGGACGCCCCGAACGCCAAGGTCACGGCTGACTTCACACTCAAGAACGGTGAGTTGACCGAGGTCTCCGTCGACCTCGCCAAGCTGGCCGAGAACGCGAAGGTGAAGAAGCTGGGTCTGGTGATGCGGATGAGCGAGGGCCGGACGCCCACGGCCCCGGCCGGTGCCACCGAGCTGGACATCGAAGACCTCCTGGGCGGGTTCGGCGCCGCGATGATGGACCAGGACGCCTTTTCGGAGGACGCGGCGTAGGTGAGGGTCCAGGTCTGTGGACGTGGCTCGGCCCGCGTCGCCGAGCGGCGTTCACGGACCTCGTGCGCGGTTCTCACCGCGTGGGAGCCTGGGAGAAGCCCGATGCTTCGGTCAGGCGCAGGGTGCGGGCCGCGAGGTCGGTGATCCTGGCGCCGTCGAAGCCGAAGACCGCGCTGCGGACCGTGTCGTGCAGCGGGTCCTTCCACCGGGCGGGGATGGCGTCCGCCCCGGTCAGCACACCGGCCACCGAGCCCGCCGTCGCGCCGTTGGAGTCGGTGTCCAGGCCGCCGCGCACGGTCAGCGCGACGGTCCGGGTGAAGTCGCCTTCCCCGTACAGCAGCCCGGCGGTCAGGACGGCCGCGTTCGGGACGGTGTGGATCCAGCCGAGGCCCGCGGTCTCCTCGGACAGCGTGGTGAGGGTGTCCGCCCAGCCCAGCCGGGTCTCGTGCAGCGAGGTCACCCGGCGCACGGTCCGCGCGAGGCGGCTGCTCGCCGGGATCACCGTCAGCGCGGTGTCCACGGCGTGCCGCACGCTGGGCGCCGTGAACGCCGCGGCGATCAGGGCCGCCGCCCACATCGCCCCGTACACGCCGTTGCCGGTGTGCGACAGCACCGCGTCCCGGCGGGCCAGGGCGGCGGCGCGCTGCGGGGCGCCCGGGCAGGTCCAGCCGTAGATGTCGGCACGGATCAGCGCGCCGATCCACTCCTGGTACGGGTTGTCGTACGTAGCCGTCAGCGGCGGCTTGAGTCCGTTCGCGAGGTTGCGGTACGCGGCCCGCTCGGCGGTGAACGTCTGACGGTACGGCAGCCGCAGCAGCCACAGATCGCCGACCTGCTCGGTGCTGAAGCCGAAGCCGTGGGTCTCCAGCAGGTCGAGGCCGAGGATCGCGTAGTCGACGTCGTCGTCGCGGCAGCTCCCGTCGATGCGGCCGCGGACACAGGCGCGCCACTCGGGGCGCAGCCGCACCGCGTCGTCCTCGCTCGCCGGCTCGGGGAGGTAGTCGGTGAGCGGCAGGGCGCCGGCCCGCCGCAGATAGCCGTCGATACGGTCCCGCGTCCACAGGTCGCCCTGCTCGACCGGCTTGCCGAGCATGTTGCCCGCGATCCGGCCCAGCCAGCCGCCGAGAACGCGGTCGGCGAGCCGCGGCCCGTTGCCCACAGAGGTCATGGCTTCGGTCTACCCGATTCCGGGGACGGCCGCTCGGCCGCGCGCGGCGTCCGGCACAGCGGGCTGCCGGCGGATTCCCAGGGTTCGGGCGGGGCATGACGGCGGGCGTGCGCTGCGGTTAAGGTCGCAACGGCGCGACTGGCCCCGATGTGCACGGGCCCGGAGAGCAAGGGGAGTTCGGCGTGGCGGACGCAAGCGTGGACAACACCCGGCGGGTGCTTGTCGCCGCGGACAAGTTCAAGGGGTCGCTGACGGCCGTGGAGGTCGCCGAGCGGGTGACGGCCGGGCTGCGCCGGGTCGTGCCGGACCTGCGGGTCGAGGCGCTGCCCGTGGCCGACGGCGGCGACGGCACCGTGGACGCGGCGGTCGCCGCCGGGTTCGAGCGGCGCGAGCTCCGGGTCGCCGGCCCCCTCGGACAGGAGGTGACGGCCGCGTTCGCGCTGCGCGGCGACACCGCGGTCGTGGAGATGGCGGAGGCGAGCGGGCTGCAACGGCTGCCCGCGGGTGTCTTCGCCCCGCTCACGGCATCGACGTACGGCTCCGGGGAACTGCTGCGCGGCGCGCTGGACGCGGGAGCGCGGACGATCGTGTTCGGGGTCGGCGGGAGCGCCACCACCGACGGGGGCGCCGGGATGCTGTCCGCGCTCGGCGCGCGCTTCCTGGACGAGGAGGGCGAGCCGGTGCCGCCCGGCGGCGGTGGGCTCGACGGCCTGGCGCGGGCGGACCTGTCGGGTCTGGACCCGCGGCTGGACTCGGTGGAGCTGGTGCTCGCCAGCGACGTCGACAACCCGCTCACCGGCCCGAAGGGCGCGCCCGCGGTCTACGGTCCGCAGAAGGGGGCCTCCCCGGACGACGTGGAGGCGCTCGACGTCGCGCTGGCCCACTACGCGAAGGTGCTGGAGGCGGCGGTCGGTACGCGCGCCGCCGCGCACGCGGTGGCGCCCGGGGCGGGGGCGGCGGGCGGTGTCGGCTACGGTGCGCTGCTGCTCGGCGCGCGGTTCCGGCCCGGCATCGAGGTGATGCTCGACGTCCTCGGCTTCGCGCCCGCGCTGGAGCGGGCCGACCTGGTGATCACCGGTGAGGGTTCGCTGGACGCGCAGACCCTGCACGGCAAGGCGCCGGCCGGTGTCGCGGCGGCGGCCCGCGCGGCGGGCAAGGAGGTCGTCGCCGTGTGCGGCCGGCTCGCGCTGCCGCCCGAGGCGCTCGGCCGGGCCGGGATCCGGCGCGCGTACCCGCTCACGGAGATCGAGCCCGACATCGCCATCTGCATCTCCGAGGCGGGCCCGATCCTGGAACGCCTGGCGGTCCGGATCGCCACCGACTTCCTGACCTGATGCCCCCGGTGGTCGCCCTGGTGGTCGTCTGCGGCCGGTGGGGCTCGTTCGCGCAGTTGCCCGCACCCCTGAAGGGGCGCGGGGAACACAGAGAGAGGGGCCCCGGGTCGGAAGACCCGGGGCCCCTCTCTTGTCCGGCCGAACCCGGCGGAGCGCTACGGCAGCTGCGCCGCCCGCGCCTCGCGCCGGTTGTCGCGGAAGTTGTTCACCCGGCGGGCCGTGGCGAACAGCGGGATGACCGCGCCCATGACCAGCTGGAGCGCACAGCCCGTCTGGAGCAGCATCTGGCCGCCGGGGGCGTCGAAGGCCCAGGCCGCCAGCAGGCCCATGCTCAGCACGATCCAGACGAGCACAGCTCCGGCGAGCCGGCCGCGCGGCTTCGGGTACTCGACGCGGCTGACCATCAGCCAGGCGGTGCCCAGGATCGCCAGCAGCGTGGCCACGAAGGGGAGCTCCAGCAGGACGATCGAGACGACCGTCAGCGCGCCGAAGGGGCTCGGCATGCCCTGGAACATTCCGTTCTTGACCGTCACGCAGGAGAACCTGGCGAGCCGCAGGACGACCGCCAGCAGCACCACGATCGCGCCCACCGCCGCCACGCGCTGGTACGCGTCGTCCGCGACCATGCCGTAGACGAGGACGAAGTAGGCCGGCGCCAGGCCGAAGCTGATCAGGTCGGAGAGGTTGTCCAGCTCCGCGCCCATCGGGGAGGAGCGCAGCTTCCTCGCCACCAGGCCGTCGAAGAGGTCGAAGACCGCCGCGCACAGCATCAGGATGACGGCGGTGGCCGCGCTGTGGCGGGCCATGCCGGATTCCTGGCTGCCGGTGAGGTGCGGGATCAGGATGCCGGTGGTGGTGAAGTACACCGCCATGAAGCCGCACGTGGCGTTGCCGAGCGTGAGCGTGTCCGCTATCGACAGGCGGAGAGAAAGAGGCATCTCCTCCTCGTCGTCCACCTCGTCGGCCTCGGGCACCCAGCCTGCCTGGGTCTCCGGATCAATCACGGTCAATGCGAGTCACCCCAGCCACGGTCTTCTGACCGACCTCGACCGCGACCTCCACGCCTTCGGGCAGGTAGATGTCGACACGCGAACCGAAGCGGATCAGGCCGATCCGGTCGCCCTGCTCGACCTTCGTGCCCTGCGGGACGTAGGGCACGATGCGGCGGGCGACGGCGCCGGCGATCTGGATCATCTCGATGTCACCGAGCTCGGTGTCGAAATGCCAGACCACGCGCTCGTTGTTCTCGCTCTCCTTGTTGAACGCCGGAACGAACCCACCGGGGATGTGCTCGACCGACGTCACGGTCCCGGCCAGCGGCGCACGGTTCACGTGGACGTTGAGCGGGCTCATGAAGATCGCGACGCGGGTCCGGCCGTCCTTCCACGGCATGATGCTCTGCACCACACCGTCGGCGGGCGAGATGACCCGGCCCTGCGTGATCTCGCGCTCCGGGTCACGGAAGAACCACAGCATGCCCGCGGCGAGCGCGGTCGCGGGCACGGCGACGGCCTTGGCGGCGCCGGAACGGCGTGCGCGGGCCAGGCTGAGGGCGGCGGTGGCGACGGTCGGGAGAAGCCACGGCGATGCTCCGCGCGCGAGGCGGACCCGGCCGCGAGGTGCAGAGGACTGGCTGTGGGGCATGGATGACCTTCGTAGCGGTGATGCCGCGCTATATCAGGGGACGGCGGCTTTCCGGCGATCGTAGCGGCTAAGAGCCGCAACTGGGTAAGTCGGGAACCTTAGTCGATGGCTGGAGGCCGCTGACGGGGTGTGATCTTCTTCTCTAAGAAAACACCCCGTAGCCGGACAATCAGCCCTGGATTCGGTACTCTTCGAGCAATCTGCGACCGATGATCATTTTCTGGATCTCGGCGGTACCTTCGCCGATCAGCAGCATCGGGGCCTCGCGGTAGAGGCGCTCGATCTCGTACTCCTTGGAGAAGCCGTAGCCGCCGTGGATCCGGAAGGCGTCCTCGACGACCTCCTTGCAGTACTCGGAGGCGAGGTACTTCGCCATCCCTGCCTCGAGGTCGTTTCGCTCCCCGGAGTCCTTTTTGCGTGCTGCGTTCACCATCATGGCATGGGCGGCCTCGACCTTGGTAGCCATCTCGGCGAGCTTGAACTGGATCGCCTGGTGCTGGGCGATCGCCTTGCCGAAAGTGTGACGTTGCTGGGCGTACTGGACACCGAGCTCGAAGGCGCGCTGGGCGACGCCACAGCCGCGCGCCGCCACGTTGACGCGGCCGACCTCCACGCCGTCCATCATCTGGTAAAAACCGCGCCCGGTGACCCCGCCGAGCACGCGATCCGCGGAGATCCGCAGGTCATCCATGATCAGCTCGGTGGTGTCGACCCCCTTGTACCCCATCTTGTCGATCTTCCCGGGGATGGTCAGACCGGGACGGACCTCACCGAATCCGGGCTCCTTCTCCACCAGGAACGTCGTCATCGACTTGTGGGGGGCCGTGCCCTCGGGGTGTCCTTCGTCACTTCGCACCAGGACGGCCACGAGGGACGACGTGCCGCCGTTGGTCAGCCACATCTTCTGGCCGTTCAGGACGTACTCGTCGCCGTCCTTGACGGCCTTCGACGAGATCGCCGAGACGTCCGAGCCGAGGGCCGGCTCCGACATCGAGAACGCGCCGCGGATGTCGCCGGCCGCCATGCGCGGCAGGAAGTGGTCCTTCTGCTCCTGCGTGCCGTGCTGCTTGAGCATGTACGCCACGATGAAGTGCGTGTTGATGATGCCGGAGACCGACATCCAGCCGCGGGCGATCTCCTCCACGCACAGGGCGTACGTCAGGAGCGACTCGCCGAGACCCCCGTACTCCTCGGGGATCATCAGCCCGAAGAGGCCGAGCTCCTTCAGGCCGTCGACGATCTGCTGCGGGTACTCGTCGCGGTGCTCCAGCTCGGTGGCGACCGGGATGATCTCCTTGTCCACGAAGTCGCGGACGGTGGAGAGGATCTCCTGCTGGATGTCGGTCAGACCGGCGGTCTGGGCGAGTCGCGCCATCTCTACTTCTCCTGCTGCTTGAGCTCCGGGCGGCCGGGCTGCTCGCCGCCGCGCTCCTTGATGTACGTCTCGGTCGGCACCATCACCTTGCGGCGGAACACGCACACGAGCGTGCCGTCCTGCTTGTAGCCCTTGGTCTCCACGTGGACGATCCCGCGGTCCGACTTGGACCGGGAGGGCGTCTTGTCGAGGACCGTGGTCTCGCCGTAGATCGTGTCGCCGTGGAAGGTCGGCGCCACGTGCTTGAGCGACTCGATCTCCAGGTTGGCGATCGCCTTGCCCGAGACGTCCGGGACGGACATGCCGAGCAGCAGCGAGTAGATGTAGTTGCCCACGACGACGTTCTTGCCGAAGTCCGTCGTGTTCTCCGCATAGTTGGTGTCCATGTGGAGCGGGTGGTGGTTCATCGTGAGGAGACAGAACAGGTGGTCGTCGTACTCCGTGACCGTCTTTCCGGGCCAGTGCTTGTACGTCGCCCCGACCTCGAACTCCTCGTAGGTCCGTCCGAACTGCATCGCGCTCAGGCCTCCGGGATCTCGAACTTGGTGGTGCGCTGCATGCCGGCGGCGCGGCCCTTGCCGGAGATGACCAGGGCCATCTTGCGGCTGGCCTCGTCGATCATCTCGTCGCCGAGCATCGCCGAGCCCTTCTTGCCGCCGGCCTCGGACGTGCAGTAGTCGTACGCGTCCAGGATCAGCTCGGCGTGGTCGAAGTCCGCCTGCGACGGCGAGAAGATCTCGTTCGACGCCTCGACCTGGCCCGGGTGGAGCACCCACTTGCCGTCGAAGCCGAGCGCGGCGGCGCGCCGGGCGACCTCGCGGTAGCCCTCGACGTTGCGGATCTGGAGGTAGGGGCCGTCGATCGCCTGGAGGTTGTTGGCGCGGGCGGCCATCAGGATCTTCATCAGGATGTAGTGGTAGGCGTCCGCCGGGTAGCCGGGCGGCTGCTCACCCACGACCAGCGACTTCATGTTGATCGACGCCATGAAGTCGGCCGGGCCGAAGATGATCGTCTCCACGCGCTGGGACGCGGTGGCGATCTCGTTGACGTTGTTCAGGCCCTGGGCGTTCTCGATCTGCGCCTCGATGCCGATCTTGCCGACCTCGAAGCCCATCGTCTTCTCGATCTGCGTCAGCAGCAGGTCGAGCGCCACCACCTGCTGGGCCGTCTGGACCTTCGGCAGCATGATGCAGTCGAGGTTCTGGCCCGCGCCCTCGACGACCGTGACGACATCGCGGTACGTCCACTCGGTCGTCCAGTCGTTGACGCGCACGACCCGCGTCTTGCCGTTCCAGTCGCCCTCGTTGAGGAACTTGACGATGGTGTGCCGCGCCTCGGGCTTGGCGAGCGGCGCGCACGCGTCCTCCAGGTCCAGGAAGACCTGGTCGGCCGGCAGGCCCTGCGCCTTCTCCAGGAAGCGCGGGTTGCTCCCCGGGACCGCGAGGCAGGAGCGTCGCGGACGCAGACGGTTGACGGGCGTGGTCATGCGGGGACCTCCAGGGGGTCGAGCTTGTTCGCTTTCCGGATCTCGTCGACGATACGGCCGATGATCCCGGTGATGTCGAAGTCCTTCGGGGTGAAGACCGCGGCCACTCCGGCGGCCCTGAGCTGCTCGGCGTCGGCGTTCGGGATGATCCCGCCCGCGATCACCGGGATGTCCGCCGCGCCGGCCTCGCGCAGCCGCTCCAGCACGTCCGGGACGAGCTGGGCGTGCGAGCCGGAGAGGATGGACAGGCCGACCGCGTGCACGTCCTCGGCGAGGGCGGCGTCCACGATCTGCTCGGGGGTCAGCCGGATGCCCTGGTAGACCACCTCGAACCCGGCGTCGCGGGCCCGCACGGCGATCTGCTCGGCACCGTTGGAGTGGCCGTCCAGGCCCGGCTTGCCGACCAGGAAGCGGAGCTTTCCGCTGCCCAGCTCCCGGGCGGTGGCGTCCACCTTGCGGCGGACCTCCGCCATGGGCGAGCCCGCCTCGGCGGGGACGGCCACCGGGGCCGAGGAGACGCCGGTCGGGGCCCGGAACTCCCCGAACACCTCGCGCAGCGCGCCCGCCCACTCGCCGGTGGTGACCCCGGCGCGGGCGCACTCCAGGGTGGCCTCCATGAGGTTGCCGGTGCCCTTGGCGGCCTCTTTGAGGCGCTCCAGCGCCTTGCAGGGCCGGGGGTGGTTGAACGGCGGCTGGTAGCGGGTGTCGCGCCACTGCCCGAGCGACTCGACGACCCGTGCCTCGACCGCCGGGTCCACCGTCTGGATCGCCGTGTCCAGGTCGGCGGTCAGCGGGTTGGGCTCGGTCGTCTCGAAGATGTTGACGCCGACGATCTTCTCCTGGCCGGACTCGATCCGGGCCCGGCGCTCGGCGTGCGAGGAGACCAGCTGCGACTTGAGGTAGCCGGACTCGACGGCGGCCATCGCGCCGCCCATCTCCTGGATCCGGTCGATCTCGGCGAGGGAGTCCTCGACGAGCTGGGCGACCTTCGCCTCGATCACGTGCGAGCCCGCGAAGATGTCCTCGTACTCCAGCAGGTCGCTCTCGTGCGCCAGCACCTGCTGGATGCGCAGCGACCACTGCTGGTCCCAGGGCCGGGGCAGGCCGAGGGCCTCGTTCCAGGCCGGCAGCTGCACGGCACGCGCGCGGGCGTCCTTGGAGAGCGTCACGGCCAGCATCTCCAGCACGATCCGCTGGACGTTGTTCTCCGGCTGCGCCTCGGTCAGGCCGAGGGAGTTGACCTGGACGCCGTAGCGGAAGCGGCGCTGCTTGGCGTCCGCGATGCCGTACCGGTCGCGGGTGATCTGGTCCCAGATGCGGCCGAACGCCCGCATCTTGCACATCTCCTCGACGAAGCGGACGCCCGCGTTCACGAAGAAGGAGATGCGGGCGACGACATCGCCCTTGCGGTCCTCCGGGATCTGGCCGGACGCGAACACCGCGTCCAGCACGGCGATCGCGGTGGACATCGCGTACGCGATCTCCTGGACCGGCGTGGCCCCCGCCTCCTGCAGGTGGTAGCTGCAGATGTTGATCGGGTTCCACTTGGGGATGTGGTTGACCGTGTAGCAGATCATGTCCGTCGTCAGCCGCAGCGACGGCCCCGGCGGGAACACGTGGGTGCCCCGCGACAGGTACTCCTTGACGATGTCGTTCTGCGTCGTCCCCTGGAGCTTGGTGACGTCCGCGCCCTGCTCCTCGGCGACGACCTGATAGAGCGCCAGTAGCCACATGGCGGTGGCGTTGATCGTCATCGAGGTGTTCATCTGCTCCAGGGGGATGTCCTGGAACAGCCGGCGCATGTCACCGAGGTGCGCGACGGGCACGCCGACCCGGCCGACCTCGCCGCGGGCGAGGATGTGGTCGGAGTCGTAGCCGGTCTGCGTCGGCAGGTCGAACGCCACCGACAGGCCGGTCTGGCCCTTGGCGAGGTTGCGCCGGTACAGCTCGTTGGACGCCTCCGCCGTGGAGTGACCGGCGTAGGTCCGCATCAACCACGGCCGGTCCTTCTGACGCTCGCTCATGGTGGACCTCAGATGTTCCGGAAGCGGTTGATGGCGTCGACGTGCTGGGCGCGCAGTTCCTCGTCGCGCACGCCGAGGCCTTCCTCGGGCGCCAGGCAGAGCACGCCGACCTTGCCCTGGTGGAGGTTGCGGTGCACGTCGTAGGCGGCCTGCCCGGTGTCCTCCAGGGAGTAGACCTTGGACAGCGTCGGGTGGATCTTGCCCTTGGCGATCAGGCGGTTGGCCTCCCACGCCTCGCGGTAGTTGGCGAAGTGGGAGCCGATGATCCGCTTCAGGGACATCCACAGGTACCGGTTGTCGTACTCGTGCATGTAGCCCGAGGTCGAGGCGCAGGTGGTGATGGTGCCGCCCTTGCGGGTGACGAACACGGAGGCGCCGAAGGTCTCGCGGCCGGGGTGCTCGAAGACGATGTCGATGTCCTCGCCGCCGGTGAGCTCGCGGATGCGCTTGCCGAAGCGCTTCCACTCCCGCGGGTCCTGGGTCTGCTCGTCCTTCCAGAACCGGTAGCCCTCGGCGTTGCGGTCGATGACGTTCTCGGCGCCCATGGAGCGGCAGATGTCGGCCTTCTCCGGGCTGGAGACGACACAGATCGGGTTGGCGCCGCCGGCCAGCGCGAACTGCGTCGCGTACGAGCCGAGGCCGCCGCTGGCGCCCCAGATGAGGACGTTGTCGCCCTGCTTCATGCCGGCGCCGTTGCGGGAGACCAGCTGCCGGTAGGCGGTGGAGTTCACCAGGCCCGGGGCGGCCGCCTCCTCCCAGCTGAGGTGACCGGGCTTGGGCATGAGCTGGTTGGACTTGACGAGCGCGATCTCGGCGAGGCCGCCGAAGTTGGTCTCGAAGCCCCAGATGCGCTGCTCGGGGTCGAGCATCGTGTCGTTGTGGCCGTCCGAGGACTCCAGCTCGACCGACAGGCAGTGCGCGACGACCTCGTCGCCCGGCTTCCAGGCGTTGACGCCGGGGCCGGTGCGCAGGACGACGCCCGCGAGGTCGGAACCGATGATGTGGTACGGCAGGTCGTGGCGCTTGGTGAGCTCGGAGAGCTTGCCGTAGCGCTCCAGGAACCCGAACGTCGACAGCGGTTCGAAGATCGAGGTCCACACGGAGTTGTAGTTGACGGAGGAGGCCATCACGGCCACCAGGGCCTCGCCCGGGCCCAGCTCCGGCAGCGGCACCTCGTCGAGGTGCAGCGACTTGCGCGGGTCCTTCTCGCGGGTCTGCATGCCCGCGAACATCTCCGTCTCGTCCTTGTGCACGGTCATCGCGCGGTACGACTCGGGCAGCTCGAGAGCGGCGAAGTCGGCCGACGTCGATTCCGGCGACTGGATCGCGTCCAGGATGTCCTTAACGGTCACGGTGTTGCCTCCGGCGGTGAGCGCCCTGAGGGAGGGGCGCTGAGGGTTGCGGCGGTGCTGCTGAGGGTGTGAGGAGTGCCGTCGGTTCGGCGGGGGTGGAGCTTCGGCAGCGCTTTGTGGCGCGGGAGGTTGCCTGTGACGCAGGCGTCCGGGCGCGCGACCAGGTGGTTGCGGGGACAGCCGACGTGCGAATGGTCTCTGCACGCCGGCCGCCCGGACCACTTCAACGTATGGCACTCCGTGTCACCGTGCAAGGCACGGGGTGCCAGAAATTCATCTCAGATGAAATCTTTACGTAACAAATGAGCGATGATCGATCGAACGGGCTCTGAAATCCGGTGGAAAAAGTGCCCTGACATGCCAAAACGGCCACCCGGGAGGGTGGCCGTCGTCACAGGGGTCGGTCGGGTGGTCAGCGCTCCCGGAGCGCCTCCTCGATGGTCCGCATGACCTCGTCCAGCGGGGCGTCGGTGCGCGCGACCGTCACCAGGACCTCGCCCTGGTGGGAGACCGCCGCCGGGGCCGCGGCGGGCTTGGGGGCCGTCCCGCGGCCCGCGCCGATCCCCGAACCGAACGTCTTGCGCACGATGGCGAAGGCGTGGTCGAGCTGGGCCTCGACATCGCCCTGGCCGCCGGCCCGCAGCCAGCGCCGCAGGACGTGGTTGTGGGCGGTGACCACCGCGGACGCGGCGACCTCGGCGAGCAGCGGGTCGTCGTTGGCGTCGTCGTCGTGCGCGTGCTCGTCGAAGTGGCCCAGCAGATAGCGGGTGAACAGCCGCTCGTAGCGGGCCACCGAGGCGATCTCCGCCTCCCGCAGGGTGGGCACCTCACGGGTCAGCGTGTAGCGGGCGACCGAGATCTCCGGCCGGGCCGCGTACATCCGCATGACCTCCTTGATGCCCCGGCACACGGTGTCGAGCGGGTGCTCGTGCGGGGGTGCCGCGTTCAGCACCGCCTCCGCGCGCACCAGGGTGTCGTCGTGATCGGGGAAGATCGCCTCTTCCTTGGAGCGGAAGTGCCGGAAGAAGGTGCGGCGGGCGACCCCGGCCGCGGCCGCGATCTCGTCGACCGTGGTCGCCTCGTAGCCCTTGGTCGCGAACAGCTCCATCGCGGCGGCCGCCAGTTCGCGGCGCATTTTCAGCCGCTGCGCGGCCGCGCGGCTGCCCGCGGCGCTCTCCGGTGCGTCTGGCGCGGCTGGGGTACGTGAGGACTTGGCGGGCTGGGGCATGCCCCGAACGTACTGCATGTGCGCAGCTCGGTGCGCAGGTCCGGGGTTTCCCCCGCCCTGGAGGGGCGGGGGAGGGTCGGGCCGGCCGGACCGCCCGAATCCACCCGGATCGAGCAGTCCGCCCCAGTCCGTGCCCGACCGGAACCGGTCGCCGGGACGCTCAGCGGCGGGCATATTCGCGGAATCCCCGGCCCGTCTTGCGGCCGAGGCAGCCCGCGGCCACCAGGTGCTCCAGGAGGGGTGCCGGGGCCAGGCCGGGGTCGCGGAACTCGCGGTGCAGGACCTTCTCGATGGCCAGCGAGACGTCCAGTCCGACGACGTCCAGCAGCTCGAAGGGGCCCATCGGGTAGCCGCCGCCCAGCTTCATCGCCGCGTCGATGTCGTCCAGCGACGCGTAGTGCTCCTGCACCATCTTGATCGCGTTGTTGAGGTACGGGAAGAGCAGCGCGTTCACGATGAAGCCGGCCCGGTCGCCGCAGTCGACGGCGTGCTTCTTGATCCGGACGCAGACCTCGCGGACCGTCGCGTGGACGTCGTCCGAGGTCAGCACCGTACGGACGACCTCGACCAGCTTCATCGCCGGGGCCGGGTTGAAGAAGTGCATGCCGATCACGTCCTGCGGACGCGTGGTCGCCCGCGCGCACGCGACGACCGGCAGCGAGGACGTGGTGGTGGCCAGCACCGCGCCCGGCTTGCAGACCTTGTCCAGCGTCGCGAACAGCTGCCGCTTGACCTCCAGGTCCTCGGCGACGGCCTCGACGGCCAGGTCGACGTCCGCGAAGGCGTCGTAGGAGCCCGCCGCGGTGATCAGGTCCAGGGTCTCCGCCGCGGCCTCGGCGCTCATCCGGCCCTTGTCGACGGAACGCGCCAGCGACTTGCCGATCCGGGCCCTGGCCGCCTGCGCCTTCTCCTCGCTGCGGGCGGCCAGCACGACCGCGTAACCGGCCTTCGCGAAGACCTCGGCGATACCGGAGGCCATCGTCCCGGAACCGGCCACGCCGACGGAGCGCACCTGGCGGCCGGGCGTGAGCTCGGCACCCTCCAGCGGCGTCAGCGCGTCCCGCACGACCGTGGCGCTGCCGGGGGCGTCGTAGGTGTAGAAGCCGCGGCCCGACTTGCGGCCGGTCAGGCCGGCCTCGCTGAGCTGCTTGAGGATCGGGGCGGGGGCGTGCAGCCGGTCGCGGGACTCGGCGTACATGGCGTCCAGGACCGTACGCGCGGTGTCGACGCCGATCAGGTCGAGCAGGGCCAGCGGGCCCATGGGCAGTCCGCAGCCCAGCCGCATCGCCGCGTCGATGTCCTCGCGGGAGGCGTACTTCGCCTCGTACATCGCGGCCGCCTGGTTGAGGTAGCCGAACAGCAGCCCGTCCGCGAGGAACCCGGGCCGGTCGCCGACCGCGACGGGCTCCTTGCCGAGATCGACCGCCAGGTCCGTGACGGCGGCGACCGCCTGCGGCGCGGTCAGCACCGAGGAGACGACCTCGACCAGCTTCATCGCCGGGGCCGGGTTGAAGAAGTGCAGGCCGAGCACGCGCTCGGGGCGGGCCGAGTCGGCGGCCAGCCGGGTCACCGACAGCGCGTTGGTGCCGGTGGCCAGGATCGTCTCGGGGCGCACGATGCCGTCCAGCTCGCGCAGGACCTGGTGCTTGATCTCGTACGACTCCGGCACCACCTCGATGACCAGGTCGGCGTCGGCGGCGGCCCGCAGGTCACCGGAGGTGCGGACCCGGGCGAGGACGTCGATGCGCTCCTGCTCGGTCAGCCGGCCGCGCTGCACGGCGCGGGCGGTCGAGGACTCCAGGGCCGCGACGGCCAGCGCGGCCTGCGACTCGCTGACGTCGATACCGACGACCTCACGGCCGGCCTTGGCCAGGACTTCGGCGATGCCGGTGCCCATGGTGCCGAGGCCGACGACGGCAATGGTCTTCAGGGGGGACAGAGAGGTGTCGGACAGGGGAGTGGCCATCGCGGGACTCCTGGAGAGAGGGTGACGACTGGGAGCGCGCCCGGGTGCGCCGCGAGAGGCGCACGGGGTGCGAGGAGTGCGGGTGTTGGCGGGCTGCATGCGCACACGCCCGGTGCCGACGCCGCGGGTCTCCGTCCGGACGGAACCGGGAGCGGGGAGGGCGTGCACACGCCCGTGCGGCGAACGGCGGGAACCGACCGGCCCTGTCCCGGAGCCGGGTCGTACAGCGGTACACGAGGCACCGAACCGACCACACTCGAACCGGCTGCGTCACCAGGCCGGTACGAGGAGAAACGCGAGTGGGTGAACTCGCTCGTCTGAGCTTAACCCGTGAGTAACGAGCGCGCCAGCCCCTGATTTTGCGACCTGCGGACCGGGAGCCGCACTGCACGCCCGGGACCGGCCCTAGTCTCGACCCCATGGACGAAGAGTTGCGATCACTCACGGAACGCTTACGGCGGGAGTCGGGCGGACCGGCCGACTGCGAACGGCTGGCGGCGACCAGGGATCACGACGCGCTCGCGGAGGTGCTCACCGCCCCGGGGCAACCCCTGTGGGCCAGGGAACTGGCCGCCTTCCGGCTGGGGTTGGCCGGCGACCGGCGCGCCTTCGAGACGCTCGTCCTGCTGCTCAACCACCGCGACCCCGAGCGCTGCGTCTCGGCCGCGTACGCGCTGGCCCGGCTGGGCGACCCCCGTACCGCCCGCGCGGCGGCCGCCCTCGCCACCAACGAACTGCGCGTGGCCTACGCGCTGCACCCGGTCCGGCTGCTCGTCGAACTGGACGCCCCCGAGTCCGTACCCGCACTGATCACCGTGCTGCGCCGACGGCTGCGCTCCCCGCACGACCCGTACCGCCGGGTGGCCCTCGCCTGTGTCGAGGGGCTCGGGACGCTGGGCGACCCCCGCGCCCGGCCCGTGCTCGACGAGGCCCTCGCCCACCCGGCGCTGGCGGAGCCGGCGGTGCGCGCGCTGGCACGGATCCCGCGGCGCGGGTGAGGCCCTCGGCCCGGCTTTCGCGGCCGTCGGTCCGTCAAGCCGTCAGCCCGTCAGGTCCCGGGCGTATCGCACCTCGAGGACCTCCGTCCCGCCCGCCTCGAACGGCTCCTCGGCGCCGTCCGCACGGAAGCCCGCCCGCTCGTAGAAGCGCCGGGCGCCGGTGTTCTCCTTCAGCACCCACAGGAACATGCGGGGGTGCCCGGCGGCCGCGCGCAGGCGGACCGACTCGGCCAGCAGCGCCCGGCCGACGCCCCCGCCGTAGTGCCCGGGGTGGACGTAGATCGCGTACAACTCGGCGTCCTCGGTGCGCACTTCGCCGTCCCGGTACGGTCCGTGCGCCGCCCAGCCGACGAGCTCGCCGCCCCGCTCGGCGACCAGGTTCCCCACCTGGCCGTCACCTTGCCTGAACCAGGTGCGGCGCCGCTCGGCGTCCGCGGCCGCGCTCAGGCCGTCGAGGTACGTCTGCGGCATGAGGCCCCGGTACGCGCTCCGCCAGCCCCGGACACGGATCTCGGAGACCCGGTCGCAGTCGGCGAACTCCATGTCCCTGACGACGAGTCCGCTCACGCGTCCACCACGGCGAACGCCTCGATCTCCATCAGGAACTCGGGCCGGACCAGCGCGGCCACCTGCACGGCCGAGGCGGCCGGGAGCCGGTCGTCGGGTATGTGCTCGGCGCGGGCCGCCCGGATCGCGGGCATCTGGGCCATGTCCGTGACGAAGTAGGTGAGTTTGACGACGTCGTCGAAGCTCGCTCCGGCCGCGGCCAGACAGTGCCGCAGGTTCCGGAAGATCTGGCGGGCCTGGGCCGCCGCGTCGCCCGCGCCGACGAGCGTCCCGTCCTCGTCGAGCGCGACCTGGCCGGAGACCGCGACGAGCCGGCCGGTGGCGGTGACGACATGGCTGTACTGCGCCGCGGGGGCGACCCCGTCGGGAGCGGCGATCCTGGTCGGTTCACTCATGCGTCCATCCTGGACCATCCCGCCCCCGACGCCTTCGACGGGCTTCCTCCCACCCGGGCCGCCCGCCCGGTCGGTTCGGCCGACTTCCGAGGCCCGCTCGGCCACACGGTCCGGCCCGCCCGGTCCGCCGCGTGCGGCGGTCCCGGGGGGGCGGGGGGGGGGGCGGCCGGCCCGGGCGCCGCCGGGGGCGGTGGGGGGATTCCACCTGGTTAAAC
>NZ_JBSFIA010000023.1:84938-143065 GCF_053597355.1 Streptomyces sp. NPDC001443 | reverse complement strand
GTACAGGTCCAGCGTGCCCAGCGCGCTCCCGGCCCCGCCCAGGGGCAGCGAGAAGACCGCCTCGACCCCGGCCCGGGCCGCCTGGACACTGAACAACGGCCAGCGACGGCTGTCCGGCGCGCGCCCGAGGTCGGCCGCGAACACCGGCGCGCGGAGCCGGACCGCCTCCACGCACGGGCCCTCGCCCAGGGTGTACTGGATCTCCGCCAGCCGGGCGGCGACACCGTCGCTGGCGCACAGCACCACACTCAGGCCGGGGCTGTCGCCCCGTACCGACACGGACAGCCCGGTGACCATCGGCAGGAGCGTCCCGCAGGTACGGCCCAGCGCCTCGGGCACGTCGGCGGGCGGAAGGCCGCGGACCGCGTCGACGAGTTCACGGGTGATGAGGGCACGCCGGGCCTCGGTCTCCTGCTCGGCGTCCTCGTCGCCCGGCAGGCCGTCGTCGGTCATGGACCTCACCTCCCCGCGACCAGTCCCCGCAACGGTTTCACCCGATCTTGGCACAGCGGCGTGTCCCTGTCGGTCCGGCGCGGAACGTGCGCCGGGCCTCGCCGCGCGAAAGGAATCGCGACCCGCCCCGGGCTCAGCCGGCCTTGCCGCGGCCCGTCAGGGCGTCGCGCAGCCGGTCGATCATGCCCACGCCCGGCGCCAGCATCTTGTTGGCGGGCGGCCGGTCCGGCGCGGCGGGGTGCGGCCGGGTCGGCGCCGCCTTCTTCGCCCGGCGGACCTTGTCGCCCAGGTCGTCGAGGGCGGCGGGCTCGCACGCGGCGCGCAGCCGGGGGAAGAGGTTGTTCTCCTCGTCGCCGATGTGGTCGCGCACCTCGGTCATGAGGGAATCGACCAGCGCGTCGAACCGCGGGTCGTCCGCGGCACAGCCCTCCAGGTCCTTCATGAGCCGCTCGGCACAGGCGTGTTCCTCGAGCTCCCGGTCCGCCAGGGCGTCGCCGCCCACGACGTGCTCGCGCACGGCCGGGTAGAGACAGGCCTCCTCGGCCACCGAGTGCCGCACCAGCTCCATCGTGGCCTGGTCGGCGTACAGCTTGCGGTCGCGGTCACCGGGCGGCAGCGCGTCGATCTTGCCGAAGAGCTCCTCCACCTCCCGGTGATCGGTCATCAGTTCGTCGATGACGTTTCCACCGTGTCCCATGCCCTCGACCTCCGCTCGTGGCAGGCGGTCCGTCCGATGCGGATGCGCCGCGGTCCGAGTCCCCGGTCCCGGGCGCGCCACACAAGTCGTGTGGCCGCGGGCGACCTCGGCGCCGCCTCATGAGGCGGGCCGGCCCCGCGTGGCGTGGCGGGGCCGGCCCGGCCGCTCAGCCCACCGGCGCGGCGGGGAGCTCCTCGTGGTCTCCGGGCGTCGTCCCGGCGGTCGCGTGGTCCCGGGGTGTCGTCGCGGTGGTCCCCTGGTCTTCGGGTGCCGTCGCGGTGGCCGTGACGGGTGCGGTCGCTCCCGGGGCGAACTGGGTGCGGTAGAGCTGGGCGTAACGGCCCTCGGCCGCCAGGAGTTCTCCGTGGGTGCCGCGCTCGACGACCCGCCCTGCCTCGATCACCAGGATCTGGTCCGCGGCGCGCACGGTGGACAGCCGGTGGGCGATCACGATCGCGGTGCGGTCGGCCAGGGCCTCGGTGAGCGCCTCCTGGACGGCCGCCTCCGAGGTGTTGTCGAGATGGGCGGTGGCCTCGTCGAGGATGACGACGCGCTGACGGGCCAGGAGCAGCCGGGCGATGGTCATGCGCTGGCGTTCGCCGCCGGAGAGCCGGTAGCCGCGTTCCCCCACGACCGTGTCGAGGCCGTCGGGCAGGGAGAGTACGAGGTCGTCGAGGCGGGCCCGGCGCAGCGCGTCCCACAGTTCGTCCTCGCCGGCGCCGGGGCGGGCCAGCAGCAGGTTGGCCCGGACCGAGTCGTGGAACAGGTGGCCGTCCTGGGTGACCATGCCCAGGGTCTCGCGCATCGAGGCGGCGGTGAGATCGCGCACGTCGACGCCGCCGACGCGTACGGCGCCCTCGTCGACGTCGTAGAGGCGCGGCAGGAGCTGGGCGATGGTGGACTTGCCTGCGCCGGAGGAGCCGACCAGGGCGATGGTCTGGCCGGGCTCGGCGCGGAAGGAGATACCGCGCAGCACCTCGGCGCCGCCGCGGGTGTCGAGGGCGGCGACCTCCTCCAGGGAGGCGAGGGAGACCTTGTCGGCCGACGGGTAGCCGAAGCGGACGTCGTCGAACTCGACGGCCACCGGCCCGTCGGGCACCCGGCGGGCGTCCGCCTTCTCCTCGATGAGCGGCTTGAGGTCGAGCACCTCGAAGACCCGCTCGAAGCTGACGAGCGCGCTCATCACCTCGACCCGGGCTCCGGCCAGCGCGGTGAGGGGGGCGTAGAGGCGGGTCAGCAGCAGGGCGAGCGAGACGACCGCGCCGGGCTCCAGGGTGCCGCGCAGGGCGAACCAGCCGCCGAGGCCGTAGACGAGTGCCAGGGCCAGGGCGGAGACCAGGGTCAGGGCCGTCATGAACACCGACTGGGCCGTGGCCGTGCGCACCCCGATGTCGCGTACGAGACCGGCGCGGGCGGTGAACTCCCGCGACTCCTCCTCGGGTCGGCCGAACAGCTTGACCAGGGTGGCGCCCGGCGCGGAGAAGCGTTCCGTCATCCGGGTGCCCATCGCCGCGTTGAGGGTGGCCGCCTCCCGCTGCATCCGGGCCATCCGGCTGCCCATGCGTCTGGCCGGCACCACGAACACCGGGAGCAGCACCAGGGCGAGCAGGGTGATCTGCCAGGACAGGGTGAGCATCACGGCGAGCGTGAGCAGCAGCGTGACCAGGTTGCTGACGACTCCGGAGAGTGTGTTGCTGAACGCGCGCTGGGCGCCGATCACGTCGTTGTTGAGACGGGAGACGAGCGCTCCCGTACGAGTGCGTGTGAAGAACGCGACCGGCATCCGCTGCACATGATCGAACACCGCCGTACGGAGATCGAGGATGAGCCCCTCGCCGAGCATCGCCGACAGGCGTCTGCCGAGGATGCCGAGCGCCGCCTCCAGCACCGCGATGAGCGCGATGAGCAGGGCGAGCCGTACGACCGTGCGGGGCTGTCCGTGCGAGACGATGGCGTCCACCACGCGTCCGGCCAGGACCGGGGTCGCCACGGCGAACAGCGCCGTCACCACCCCGAGGACGACGAACAGCGCGATACGGCGCCGGTGCGGGCGGGCGAAGGCGCCGATGCGGCGCAGGGTCGCGCGGTCGTAGGGGCGGCGTTCCGGCCGGGCGTTCATGACGCTGTACAGCTGCGTCCAGGCGGTGGTTTCCATGCTCATGAGACAGAACCTAGGACCTCAAGCTTCGTTGAGGTCAATGTCCGTCCGGAATTCCCGCAGACGAAGGACCCGATGACCCTTTCTCCCCAGCCGCTGCCCGTCCGCAATCCCCCGTCCCCGCAGCCGCAACCCGTCGTTGACGTGGTGCGGAAAGCCTCTCCGGATGTGAGCCACGTCCCCGTCCGCCAGATTCTCTGCCTGCTTCCGCTGCTGCTGCTCGGCGTGGTCGCGGTGCAGCACCGCTCCGTGCTGGCCGAGGGGATCGGCCACCTGCGCGGCGCCGAGTGGCCCTGGCTGCTGGCCGCGGCCGGGACGACCTGTCTGACCTGGGTGGCCGCGGCCTTCACCCGCCAGGGCGCGCTGGTCGAGCGGCTGCCCAGACGGCGGCTGCTCGTCACCCAGTTCGCGGCGGGCGCGGCCAACCACCTGCTGCCCACCGGGCTGGGGGCGAGCGCCGTGAACCTGCGCTTCATGACGGTCTGCGGGGTGCCGCTGGCCCGGTCCTCGGCGGCCCTCGCGCTGTATCTGCTCGCCGAGAGCGTGGGGCGGCTGGGTCTGCTGGCCGCGCTGCTGCTCGCGTTCCCGCACGCGCTGCGGCTCGGCACGCTGCTGCCGCACGGGGAGCTCGGGCCGCTGCTGTGGGCCGCCGGTGCCGTCGTGGCCGTGGCCGCGGTCGTGCTCGCGGCGGTACGCCGACTGCGCGACGCCGTGCTCTCCTTCCTGCGTACCGCGCTCGGCGAGGCGCGCTCGGTGCACACCCGTCCGGCGCGGGCGTTCGCCCTGTGGGGCGGTTCGCTGGCGTTCCCGGCGCTCCAGGCCACCGGTCTGGCGGCGGTCGGGCAGGCGCTCGGGCTGCCGGTGCCGCCCGCGCACATCGCGGTGGCCTATCTCGCGGCGACCGTCGCCGTGGCGCTCGTGCCCACCCCGGGCGGGCTCGGCTCCGTCGACGCGGCCCTGATCGTGGCGCTGGTGGCGGCGGGCGGCCCGGTGGCGGTGACCACGGCGGTGGTCCTCGCGTACCGGATCATCACCGTGTGGGTGCCGCTGCTGCCGGGGGCGCTGACGCTGGGCGCGCTGGTGCGGCTGAAGGTGATCTGAGCCCTCCTGCGAGACTCGCCCCAGCGAACTCGACGGACACGACGGATGCGACGAGTCCGTCGTACGGAAGGGGATTCCAGCATGCCGATCCGGACAGAGCGCCGCGGACACGTCACGACCGTCGTGCTCTCCCGCCCCGAGGCCCGCAACGCGGTGGACGGCCCCACGGCCGCCGAACTGGCCGCCGCCTTCCGCGAGTTCGAGGCGGACGACGGGGCGCGGGTGGCGGTGCTCTGGGGCGAGGGCGGTACGTTCTGCGCGGGCGCCGACCTCAAGGCGGCGGGCGGCGAGCACGGCAACCGGGTCGCCGAGGACGGCGACGGACCGATGGGTCCGACCCGGATGCGGCTGTCCAAGCCGGTGATCGCCGCCGTCGCCGGGCACGCCGTGGCCGGGGGTCTGGAACTGGCGCTCTGGTGCGATCTGCGGGTCGCCGAGGAGGACGCCGTCTTCGGGGTGTTCTGCCGCCGCTGGGGCGTGCCCCTCATCGACGGCGGCACGGTACGGCTGCCCCGGCTGATCGGTACGAGCCGCGCCCTGGACATGATCCTGACCGGCCGTCCGGTCCCGGCCCGGGAGGCCTACGGGATGGGCCTCGCGAACCGGGTGGTCGCCACCGGCACCGCCCGCGTCGCGGCCGAGGAACTGGCCGCGACGATCGCCCTCTTCCCGCAGGCGTGCCTGCGGTCCGACCGGGCCTCGGTCCTGGGCCAGGAGGGCCTGGACGAGGCGGCGGCGATCCGCGGCGAGCTGCGCCACGGCATGGGCGTGCTGGCGGAGGGGCTGGAGGGCGCGGCCCGCTTCGCGGGGGGCGCCGGACGGCACGGGGCGTTCGGGGACCTCTGAGGGGACCCGCGGGACCGGCGGACCCGCGGCGCAAGGGCTGTCGCGCGCGGTCAGGCGAGTGTCACCCGTACCGGGCCGCCCTTCGGGTCGACCCGTCCGGTCCAGTGGGCGGTCAGGGCCAGGGTGCGATGGGGCACGGCGGTGCGCGTGCGCAGTCGCTCGGTGTGCAGGAGGCGGTCGTCCTGGCTGACGTTCAGCACCGGGCGGGCGGCCACGACCGAGGTGCGCAGGACGTACGGACCGCGCTCGCCCTGGCTGCCGTCGGCCGGGACGACACGGTTCGGGGCGATCCAGCGCAGCGGCGGGTCCACCAGCAGCGGGACGCCGTCGGGCCAGCCGCCCGTGGCGAGCCAGTCCCGGACCGTGCTCCCCGCGTACGCGCCCTCGCGGGCGGCCGTCGCCGCGCTCTCCACCGCGTGCAGCACGCTGCCCGCGGCGAAGACGCCGGGCCGCGAGGTGCGCAGACCGCCGTCGACGGCGGGTCCGCGGGTGCCGGGGTCCAGCGACAGCCCGCCGCGCCGGGCCAGTTCGTGGTCGGGGACGAAGTCGCCGGTGAAGACGACGGTGTCGCAGGCGAGCGTGGCCGTGCGGCCGTCACGGTGGCGGACCCGGACGCCGGACAGCCGCCCGCGGCCGACGAGTTCGGTCACCGAGGTGCCGGTCAGCAGCGGTACGCGGTGCCGCAGCCGGGCGTCCGCGGCCCGCGCGGGCCCCGCCTGGGCCCGGGGCAGGTCGGTCACCATGGCCACCACGGCGACTCCGGCGGCCCACAGGGTGGCGGCCGCCGCGTACGAGACGTCCTCGGCGCCGACGACCACCGCGCGGGTGCCGATGTGCTGCCTGTACAGGTGCACCGACTGCTGGAGCTCGCCGGTCGTGTACACGCCGGCCGGGCGGGTGCCGGGCACCAGCCGGGCGGCGCGCGGCCGTTCGCGGGCCCCGGTGGCCAGGACGACCGCGCGGGCGTCGATCGTCTCCGGTCCGTGCGGGCCGACGGTGTGCAGGGACAGCGGTCCGGCCCAGTCGAGGGCGGTCACGCCGGTACGGACGCTCGCCCCGGCCCGGTCCGCCGCGTCGAGCAGCAGCCGGGCGTACCCGGGGCCGGTCAGGGGACGCAGCCAGGTGCCGTAGCCGCCGTGGGCGCAGTGCCGGGGCACTCCCCCGGCCTGCTCCTCCCGGTCCAGCACCTCGACCCGGCCCGCGCCCGCCGCGGCCAGCCGGGCGGCCGTCGCGAGGCCTGCCGGGCCGGCCCCGACGACGAGGACGTCGACCTCGCGTACGACCGTCACGTCCGGCCCTCCTCGGGCCGCGTGTGTCCGGCCGTCATCCCCGGACCTCCTCGAACAGCGCCTGTACGGCCGTCACTTCCGTGCCTCCTCGAACAACGCCCGTACCGCCGCCCCGCAGTAGAAGCCCTGGCAGCGGCCGGCCCTGGCCCGGGTCCTGCGGCGCAGGCCCTCCAGGGTGCGCGGGGGGACGGTGGCGGCGAGCGCGTCGCGGATCTCGCCGCGGGAGACGCGTTCGCAGTGGCAGACGAGACGGCCGTACTCCGGGTCGGCGGCGATGAGTTCGGGCCGTTGGTAGGGGCGGGGGAACGCCTCGCCGAGGTTGGGCATGCGGACCGGTTCCAGGTCCCGTGCCGGGCCCGGGTCGAGTCCGTCGGCGGCGAGCAGGGCGACCACGTGCTCGGCGATGGCGAGGGACGCGGTCAGCCCGGTGGAGCGGATGCCGCCGACGGTGACGTACGCCTGCCCGGGGTGGGCGCGGATGCGGTAGTCCTCGTGCTCGGTGGCGGCGCGCAGGCCCGCGTAGACGGCGGTGACCTCCTCCTCCAGCAGCTCGGGCAGGATGCGGCGGCCCTTCTCCCGCAGCCCGGCGAGGCCCTCGGCGGTGGACCCGGTGGCCCGTCGGTCGGGCAGGTCCTCCGCGGTGGGGCCGAGCAGGACGTTGCCGTAGACGGTGGGGGCGACCAGGACGCCCTTGCCGAGCGCGGTGGGGACGGGCAGCAGGATGTGCCGGACCAGGTCGCGGGCGGGCTTGTCGAAGACGAGGAGCTGGCCCCGGCGCGGGGTGACGGTGAAGTCGTCGTGACCGAGCCGCCGGTCGAGGGTGTCGGCGTGCAGGCCGGCCGCGTTGACCAGCCGGCGGGCGCGCAGTTCGCCCCGGGCGGTGCCGAGCACATGTGTGCCGTCCTGTCGACCCGCCTGTTCCACCGGTGAGTTGAGATGCAGGTCGACTCCGTTGCGGACCGCCTGGGTGGCGTACGCGAGGGTCGTCGTCCAGGGGCAGACGACGCTCTCGCCGGGTATGTGCAGGGCGCCCAGGGCGCCGGGGCCCAGGCGCGGTTCGCGGGCGTACAGCGCGGCGGGATCCAGGTGCTCGGCGGCGTGGTAGCCGTTGCGCACGGCCTTGTCCGCGAGGCGGGGCAGCGCGGCGAGCTGTTCCTCGTCCCAGGCGACGAGCAGCGCGCCGACGGGTTCGACGGGGATGCCGGACTCGGCGGCGTACGCGGCCAGCAGCCGGGAGCCCTCGCGGACCAGGCGGGCCTCCAGGGAGCCGGGGACGGCGTCGAAACCGGTGTGCAGGATGGCCGTGTTGGCCTTGGAGCTGCCCTGGCCGACGTCGTCCTGCGCCTCGACGAGCGCGACCCGCAGCCCGGGCCGGCGGGCGAGTTCCCGGGCGATCGCGCAGCCGACGACTCCGGCGCCGACGACCGCCACGTCGTACGTCGTCGCGGGCAGCGGCCCGTGCGCGGTGACGGTCATCCGCGCATCCGGCCCGGGGGCGTGCAGCGGCCTGCGTGCCTCCGGCGGGCGGGCGACCGGGTCAGGGGCGTCCGGCGTACGGGCGTACCGTCGGGGGCCCGTACGCCGTGGGCCGTGGCCGGGCGGACCCCGGCCGCCCGGCGTGTCATACGGGCGCTCCGTCGAGCAGGGCGGCCACCGCCGCGCGGAAGGTGGCGCGGCGTTCGGCCGCCTGGTCGGGCGAGATGCGCGGCTCGTAGACGGCCGCGGGCCTCCACTCCGGCAGGGCGTCGGCGACCGTCGTCCCCGGTACGGCTCCGAGCAGGGCCAGGGCGCCGGTGCCCAGGGCGGTCGCGTCGGGCAGCGCGGACACCTCCACGGGGCGTTGCAGCAGGTCGGCCTGGGTCTGCATGAGCAGCGCGGAGCGGGTCAGGCCGCCGTCGACGCGGAGTTCGGAGAGGGGGACGCCCTGGTCGGCCGCGGCCGCCTCGGCGAGTTCGGCCACCTGGGCGGCCAGGCCCTCGCACAGCGCGTGCACCACGTGCCCGGGGCCGGTGTCGAGGCCGAGCCCGGTGAGCGAGCCGCGGACGTCGCCGCGCCACCAGGGGGCGGCGAGGCCGGCCAGTGCCGGTACGAAGGTGACGCCGCCGCTGTCGAAGGCGGTGCCGCCGACCCGGTCGAGGTCGGTGGCGCCGGTGATGACGCCGAGGTCGGTGAGCCAGCGGACGGCGGAGGCGGCCGTGTAGACCTGGCCGTCGAGGCAGTAGGCGGTGCGGCCGCCGAGCCGCCAGGCGACGCAGCTGACCAGTCCCGAGGTGCCGCGCATCGGGGTGTCGCCGGTGTGGGCGAGCAGGAACGCGCCGGTGCCGTAGGTGCACTTGGCGCCGCCGGGCGCGGTGACGCGCTGGGCGAGCAGGGCGGCCTGCTGGTCGACGACGAGCCCGGTGAGCGGGATCTCGGGGCCGAAGGCGGTGGTGGTGCCGACGGGGGCGGCGTTGTCGACGACGTCGGGCAGCCGTTCGCCGGACAGTCCGTACAGGTCGAGGGCGCGGGGCGACCAGGCGGCCTGGTCGAGGTCGAGGAGCTGGGTGCGTCCGGCGGTCGCGGCGTCGGTGACGTAGCTGCCGGTGAGCCGGTGCACGAGCCACGCGTCGCTGGTGGTCACCACCCCCTCGCGGGTGAGATGACGTCGTATCCAGGCCATTTTCGGCGCGGCGAAGTAGGGGTCGAGCGGGAGGCCGGTGACGTGGCGTAACTCGTCCGCGTGCTCGGCCAGTTCGATGCACACGCTCTGGGCGCGGCGGTCCTGCCAGACGAGCGCGTCGGTCAGCGGGCGGCCGTCGGCGGGGTCCCAGGCGAGCACCGTCTCGCCCTGGTTGGCGAGGCCCACCGCGATGACGGGTTCGCCGGCCTCGGCGAGGGCGCGGGTACCGGCCTCGACCACCGAGGCGTGGAGTTCGCCCGGGTCGACCTCGACCAGGCCACCGGGCAGATGGCGGGGACGCACGGCCGTGAACCCGGTGCCGATGACGCCGCGTTCGGGGCAGATCACCAGCGCCTTGGTGCCGGACGTGCCCTGGTCGACGGCGAGTACCGGGCCTGTCATCTACACCTCTTCCGCAGGTGATCCGGAGGTGATCACAGCCCGACAGCCTGCCGTCGCCGCCGGTACCGCGTCAAGCACCGCCCACCTGGCGCCCCGCCTCGTCCTTCGTTGACTGAGGAACAGTCAACTAACCGCGTAGATAACGAAGTTCGAGACCAACCGGAATCCGGCGATGATGCCCAACAAGCACCTCTATAGTGACCGCCGTCCCGGCGCGATCTCCTCGACTGCCGCCCAGAGGAGGGCTGTTGTTACTCCACCCTGCCGTCCTGCCCCGCCCTCGTCCCGGGGTGGTCGGCTGATGGCCAGAGAGGGAGCCCGACCCTCCTACGACCCCGCAGGCCACGATTCCGCGCTGCGTGCCGCCCTCCAGGAGCTGCGCGCCGGACGCTGGATGTCGATGCGCGGGCTGCTGGACGAGACCGCCCAGTGGTGGCAGTGGACGCAGCGCACCCAGGTCCTGGCGGCGGCCGCCGCCGGCAGCGACGTGGTGCGCGCCTGGCTCGCCGAGGAGCCGTCCAGCGTCCCGGCCACGGTGATGCACGCCCGGGTGGCCGTGGAGCGGGCCCTGCGGGCGCACCGCGAGGGCCACCGCCGCGCCCATGAGCTGTGGATCGAGGCCTGGGACGCCGGCCGTACCGCCGCCGACCGCGCGCCCCGGGACCCGGTCCCCTGGGTGTGCCTGCTGTCGTTGGCGCAATTGGACCGGCAACTGCTGTGGGACGAGCACCGGGTGGCGGCACCGGAGCCGACGCTGCCGCCGGGTCCGTGGGGCCTGCTGGCCGAGGCCGACCGGCGTGACCCGTACAACCGCGAGGCCCACCACCGCATGGTGCAGTTCCTGTACACGCGTGCGGCCTCGGAGCGGCTGGCGGAGGCGACCGGCTACGCCCACCGGGTCGCCGGGGCGGCACCGCAGGGGTCCCCGCTGCATCTGCTGCCGCTGTACGTGCGGGCCGAGCGCTACCGGCGCGGCGGCGGCCGCGACGCCGCCCTCGACCTGCACTGGGTGGCGGAGGACGCCAGCCGCGAGGCGCGGCGGGCGCTGGTCACCTGGTTCGAGTCGAGCGTCCCCGAGCAGCGTTCCCCGCTGGATCTCAACCATCTGGCGCACGCCCTGTGGGGTGCGCTCAGGTTCCCGGACGCGGCCCGGGTGTTCGACGCGCTCGGGCCGTACTACACGCCTGTGCCCTGGGCGTACCGCGCCCCGGACGGCGGCCGGGCCATGGAGGTGTTCCTCCAGGCCCGCACGCGTTCCCGGGCGGCCTCGCACGACCCCGAATGACGCACTCCCGTTGTTTTTCCGTCTCTTCCGGAGGTTACGCATGTCCCGCACCTCTGATCCGTCCGATCCGCCCCTTGCGAAGGAGGGTTCCGTGGCCGGTCCATTCCTGGACGCGTCGGACGCGTCGGACGGTCCGCACGGCCCGAGCAGCCCGCACGACGAGGAGGCGCGGCTGCGCGAGCTCGGCTACCGGCCGGTCCTGGCCCGCCGCATGGGCGGCTTCGGCAACTTCGCGATCAGCTTCTCGGTGATCTCGATCCTGTCCGGCTGCATGACGCTGTACGGCTTCGGCCTGGGTACCGGCGGGCCCGCCGTGATGCTGTGGGGCTGGGCCGGAGTGGGCCTGTTCGTGCTGTGCGTGGGGCTCGCGCTGGCCGAGGTCACCAGCGCGTATCCGACGTCCGGCGCGCTGTACTACATGGCCGACCGGCTCGGCGGCCGCCGCTGGGGCTGGTACACGGGCTGGCTGAATCTGCTCGGTCTGCTCGGTGCGATCGCCGGTATCGACTACGGCGCCGCCCTGTTCGCCGGCGCCTTCGCCAACCTCCAGTGGGGCTTCGAGCCGACGCCCGGCAAGACGATGCTGATCTTCATCGCGATCCTGCTGCTGCACGCCGTGCTGAACCTGTTCGGGGTCCGGCTGGTCAGCGTGCTCAACTCGATCAGCGTCTGGTGGCACCTGGCGGGCGTCGCCCTGATCGTCGGCGCGCTGGCGATCGTCCCCGACCACCACCAGTCGCCGTCCTTCGTGTTCACCAAGTTCGTCAACGACACCGGCTGGGACAACCCCCTGTACGCGGCCGCGCTCGGTCTGCTCCTGGCCCAGTACACCTTCTGCGGCTACGACGCCTCGGCCCACCTGTCGGAGGAGACCTCCAACGCGTCGGTGTCGGCGGCCCGCGGCATCGTCCGCTCCATCTGGGTGTCGTGGATCGCGGGCTTCGTCCTGCTGGCCGGTCTCACCTTCGCCATCCAGGACTACGACGCCACCCGCAACAGCGCGACCGGGGTACCGCCCGCGCAGATCCTGCTCGACGGACTCGGCACGGACGGCGCGAGCGCGCTGCTCGTCGTCGTGATCATCGCCCAGCTGTTCTGCGGGAACGCCGAGGTCGCCGCCGCCAGCCGGATGGTGTTCGCGTTCAGCCGCGACGGCGCGCTGCCCGGGTCCGATCTCTGGCGCCGAGTCAGCAGCCGCACCCAGACCCCGGTCGCCGCCGTGTGGCTGTCGGTGGGGGTCGCCGCTCTGCTGGCGCTGCCGTCGCTGTACTCGGCGACCGCGTACGGCGCGGTCACGGCCATCAACGTCATCGGCATCACCCCCGCGTACGCGATACCGGTGCTGCTGCGACTGCGCGCGGGCGACCGGTTCCGGCCGGGCCCCTGGCACCTGGGCCGGTGGAGCAAGCCGATCGGCTGGATCGCGGTGGTGTGGGTGGCCGGTGTGACGGTGCTGTTCTGCCTGCCGCAGGCGTCGCCGGTGACGGTGGACACGATGAACTACGCCTGCGTGGCCCTCGCCGTCGTGCTGGTCCTCGCCACCGTGTGGTGGTTCGTCGCCCGCCGCTCGTACGGCACGCCCACGACCGCCGCGTACGGCTCCGACCGGGAACAGGCCGAACTGGCCGAGGGGATCGTCTGAGGCCGGTCGGTCATACGGTCCGGCAGCCGCCGAAATCGGTCTGATCTGCACGGCCTTGCGCCGGGTCCGGTACGAACCGCCTTACCGGATACGGCAGGATGAGCGTTCGCGCCGTCCGCGCGCAAGACGCGGACGGCGCGTTCGCGCTCCCCGGAATCGAGCAGGTGACTACGTGACGAGACTTCACATCCGGCCGTCGGCGGCGAAGCAGGCCGCAGATCGTCCCTCCGGAGGTGAACGGTGAACCGCGCGGTGACGCTCGACGACCTGATGCTCGCCGGGATCGCCCTGGCGGCCGGTCTGCTGGGGGCCTTCATCTCCCGCACGCTGTTGCGCTGGCTGGCCAAGCACGCCAAGCGCACCCGCTGGAGCGGCGACGACGTGATGGTGGACGCCCTGCGGACGGTGGTGCCGTGGGCCTCGCTCGCGGGCGGCGCGGCCGCCGCGGCGGCGGTGCTGCCGCTGACGCACACGGTGCAGCGGCACGTCAACCAGTGCCTGACCGTGCTGCTCATCTTCGTGGTGACGCTGTCGGCGGCGCGGGTGATCTCCGGGCTGGTGCACACCGTCACCCAGTCCCGTTCCGGTGTCGCCGGATCGGCCACGATCTTCGTCAACATCACCCGGGTGCTGGTGCTGGCGATCGGCTTCCTGGTCGTGCTCCAGACGCTGGGCATCTCGATCGCCCCGATGCTCACCGCCCTGGGTGTCGGCGGTCTGGCGGTGGCGCTCGCCCTCCAGGACACCCTGGCCAACCTGTTCGCCGGTATCCACATCCTCGCCTCCAAGACCGTCCAGCCCGGTGACTACATCCGGCTGACCAGCGGGGAGGAGGGATACGTCGTCGACATCAACTGGCGTCAGACGACCGTGCGCCAGCTCTCCAACAACCTGGTCGTCATCCCCAACGGTCAGCTGGCGAAGACGAACATGACCAACTACACCCGGCCCGAACAGCACCAGACCGTGCTGGTGCAGGCCGGTGTCGCCTACGACAGCGATCTGGAACACGTCGAGCGGGTGACCATCGAGGTGGTCGCCGAGGTGATGACCGGGGTCGCGGGCGCCCTGCCGGACCACGAGCCCGCGGTGCGTTTCAACACCTTCGGCGACTCGCGCATCGGTTTCACGGTGATCCTGGGTGTCGGCGAGTTCAGCGACCAGTACCGGATCAAACACGAGTTCATCAAGCGCCTGCACCGCCGCTACCGCGAGGAGGGCATCCGGATCCCGGCGCCGACGCGGACGGTGGCGTTGCAGCAGGGGTCGGTGGTGATACCGCAGCAGCGCAGCCACGAGTTCGTGCAGGGGGAGGCCCCCCTGCACGACTGAGAGCTCCGAGCCTCGACGGCTCGGAGCTCCGGGCCTCAGAGGGTGGCGGAGTTGTCGTGGTGCCCGCCGGTCCGCTGCCGCGGCACGGCGAGGGACGAGGCCACCGGCGTGACCGTCCAGTCGGGGTGGTTCGGCATCCGCGGGGTGGCGGTGCCGTAGAGCCAGTCCCGCAGGAAGCCGGTCAGGTCCTGCCCCGAGACCTCCGAGGCGACGGCGATGTAGTTCTCCGTCGTCGCCGAGGAGTTGCGGTACCGGGCGAGGAAAGCCGTCTCGATCGCGTGGAAGACGTCCTCGCCGACCAGCTCGCGCAGCGCGTACAGCACCAGCACGCCGCCCACGTAGCGCTGGTTGTCGAAGAGGTTGGCCGCGTTCGGCGCGGCGACCGGGCCGGAGTCGTGGCGCCACTGGTCGCCGAGCGCGTAGGTCGCCTTCATCCGGGCCTCCAGCGTGGTCAGCCCCAGCGAGTCCGGCCAGCCGCGCTCGTAGCGGTACAGCAGGCCGTAGAAGTCGGCGTGGCCCTCGTTCAGCCACAGGTCCGCCCAGGTGGCCGGGGAGACGAGGTTGCCGAAGTAGGAGTGGACCAGCTCGTGCATCATGTGCGAGCCGATCTTGGGCTCCGGCTGGAGCAGGTAGTTCGGCTTGTACAGCGTGAGGGTCTGGGTCTCCAGGCCGGTGAAGTCGAAGGCGGCCGGGTCGTCGGAGTTGCAGGGCAGCAGACCGTACGTCTCGAAGGGGTAGGCGCCCAGCCGGGCCTCCAGCCACTCCACCAGGCCCGGGGTGAGGGCGAGGGCGGGCTCCAGGGCCTCCGCCCGCGCGGTCGGCACGACGTCCCGCAGCGGCAGCCCGTGCGGCCCCTGCCGCTCCTTGAGCACATAGTCGCCGACGGTGACCTGCACCAGTTCGGTGGCCATCGGCGAGCCGGAGCGGTAGGTGGTCGCGGTGCGCCCGTCGGCCAGGTTCTCGGTGCACACCAGCCGGCCGCTCGCCACACCCTTCAGACCGGCGGGGACGGTGACGCGGAAGGTGAAGTCCGCCTTGTCCGACGGGTGGTCGTTGCAGGGGAAGACGGTGTGGGCCAGGTTGGGCTGGCCCGCCACCGCGAAGCCGTCCGGGGTGACGACCCAGCCGGTGAGCGGCTGCGCGATACGGCGCGGATCGGCGGAGTACGCCACGCGGACCGTGACGGGGGCGCCCTTGGGCAGCGGCCGGGCGGGCGTGATCCGCAGCTTGTGCTCCACCTGCTCGAACACGGCCTCGCGGCCGTCGACCTGGACGGTGCGTATGTCCAGGCCGAAGCAGTCCAGGGAGAAACGGGTCAGCGCCTGGGTGGCGCGCAGCTCCAGGGTGGCCGTGGCGTCGACCAGCCGGGTGGTGGCGTCGTAGGCGAAGTCGAGGTGGTACGCGTGGACGCGGTAGCCGTCGTTGCCGAGGCTCGGGTAGACGGGGTCGCCGAGCGTCTCGGCTCCGGGCGCGCCGGACGCGCCCGGCTCCCCCGGGGCCGCGTGGGCGCCGCCGCCCACGGTCAGCGCCACGGCGGTGCCGAACAGTGCGGCCGCCGGGGCCGTCACTCGGGTGCGATATCTCATGGTCAGCCTTCGTTCGGGCGGCCGGGTGGTCGGCCCGGCCGTCGTGGGGATCGGAAGACGATCTACTTCCAGGACCACACATTCGGCCGCTTCGGTTGCACGCCGGGACACGGAACCCGCCGGACCCCTGTCGAGCCGGGGCCGCTCACGAGATATCTTGATGTCGAGCAATGTTGCAGACGTGGAGCGGAGCACCGGTGACTGACTCGACCATCATCTACACACACACTGACGAGGCCCCGGCCCTGGCGACGTATTCCTTCCTGCCGGTGGTCCAGGCGTACGCCTCGCAGGCGGGCGTCACCGTGGAGACACGGGACATCTCGCTGGCCGGGCGCATCATCGCCGTGTTCCCGGAGTACCTGACCGAGGACCAGCGCATCCCGGACGCGCTGGCGGAGCTCGGTGAGCTGGCCAAGACGCCCGAGGCCAACATCATCAAGCTGCCGAACATCTCGGCGTCGATCCCGCAGCTCAAGGCCGCGGTCGCCGAGCTCCAGGCGCAGGGCTACGCGCTGCCGGACTACCCGGACGACCCCAAGACCGACGAGGAGCGGGACATCCAGGCCCGCTTCGACAAGGTCAAGGGCTCCGCCGTGAACCCGGTCCTGCGCGAGGGCAACTCCGACCGCCGCGCCCCGGCCTCGGTCAAGAACTACGCCAAGACCCACCCGCACCGCATGGGCGCCTGGTCGGCCGACTCGAAGACGAACGTCGCCACCATGGGTGTGGACGACTTCCGCTCCACCGAGAAGTCCGCCGTGATCTCCGAGGCGGGCGCGCTGCGCATCGAGCTGGTCGGCGACGACGGCTCCACCACCGTGCTGCGCGAGTCGGTACCGGTCCTCGCGGGCGAGGTCGTCGACGCCTCCGTCATGCACGTGGCCCCGCTGCGCGAGTTCCTCACCGCGCAGATCGCCAAGGCCAAGGCCGACGGCGTGCTGTTCTCCGTGCACCTCAAGGCCACGATGATGAAGGTCTCCGACCCGATCGTCTTCGGTCACGTGGTGCGCGCCTTCTTCCCGAAGACGTTCGCGAAGTACGGCGAGACGTTCGCCGCGGCCGGCCTGACCCCGAACGACGGTCTGGGCGGCATCTACAAGGGCCTGGAGTCCCTGCCCGAGGGCGCCGAGATCAAGGCGTCCTTCGACGCCGAGCTCGCCGAGGGCCCGGCGCTGGCCATGGTCGACTCCGACAAGGGCATCACCAACCTGCACGTGCCGTCCGACGTCATCGTCGATGCCTCGATGCCGGCCATGATCCGCACCTCCGGCCACATGTGGGGCCCGGACGGCCAGGAGGCCGACACCCTCGCGGTGCTGCCGGACTCCTCGTACGCCGGTGTCTACCAGGCCGTGATCGAGGACTGCCGCGCCCACGGCGCCTACGACCCGTCGACGATGGGCTCGGTCCCGAACGTCGGTCTGATGGCGCAGAAGGCCGAGGAGTACGGCAGCCACGACAAGACCTTCGAGATCCAGACCACCGGCACGGTCCGCCTCGTGGACCAGGCCGGCAACGTGGTGATCGAGCAGACGGTCTCCGCCGGCGACATCTTCCGCGCCTGCCAGACCAAGGACGCGCCCATCAAGGACTGGGTGAAGCTGGCCGTCACCCGCGCCCGCGCCACCGGCAGCCCGGCCGTGTTCTGGCTGGACGAGACCCGCGCGCACGACGCCAACCTGATCGCCAAGGTCCAGGCGTACCTGCCGGAGCACGACACCGAGGGCCTGGACATCCGGATCCTCAGCCCGATCGAGGCGACCAAGCTGTCGGTGGAGCGCATCCGCCGCGGCGAGGACACCATCTCCGTCACCGGCAACGTGCTGCGCGACTACCTCACCGACCTGTTCCCGATCCTGGAGCTGGGCACCAGCGCCAAGATGCTGTCTGTCGTCCCGCTGATGGCGGGCGGCGGCCTGTTCGAGACGGGCGCCGGCGGCTCCGCCCCGAAGCACGTCCAGCAGCTGGTCAAGGAGAACTACCTGCGCTGGGACTCGCTGGGTGAGTTCTTCGCGCTGGTCCCGTCCCTGGAGCAGTACGCGACGGCCACCGGCAACACCCGCGCCAAGGTCCTCGCCGACACCCTCGACCGCGCCACGGCGACCTTCCTCAACGAGGACAAGTCCCCGACCCGTCGCGTCGGCGGCATCGACAACCGCGGCAGCCACTTCTTCCTGTCCCTGTACTGGGCGCAGGAGCTGGCCGCGCAGACCGACGACGCCGACCTGGCAAAGGCGTTCGCGCCGCTGGCCGAGTCCCTCGCCGCGGACGAGCAGAAGATCGTCGACGAGCTGAACGCCGTCCAGGGCAAGCCGGCCGACATCGGCGGCTACTACCAGCCCGACCCGGCCAAGGCCGCCGCGGTGATGCGCCCGTCCGCCACCTGGAACGCGGCGCTCGCGTCCATCGGCTGACGCACCGGGCCCCGGGCCCGCTGTCGTCTGATCCGCAGTACCTGACTCCGCCCCGGCCGGCCTCGCGCCCGGCCGGGGCGGAGCCGTGTCCGGGGCCACCGTGCCCGCTGCCGCGGTGCGCGGCCGGGGCTCGGCCGCAGGGCTGTCCCCGCGTGCCCGCTCCCTCCCCGTGCCGGGTCGCGAGGGACTACCAGTCCCTGGTCGCGATGAGTTCCTCGACGTCCGCGTCCGGGAAGCCGTAGGCGTCGGCGACGAACCAGAAGTCCTCGGCTATCACCTCGCGCGCCACCGTCTCGATCTCGCTGTCGGCCGCCTCGAAGGCCGCCTGGAGGTCGTTGAACTCCTCGGTGGCGGCCTGCGTCAGGACGTAGAGCGCGTCCAGATCGGCGGGGCGCTCGGCCTCGACGCGCTCGCACAGCCGCAGCAGGACCGCCCGGCCCAGGTCCACCACATGGTCGGGGTAGTAGTCCGAGCGGTACAGCCCGCGCAGGAACGGATGCGCGCTCACGCGCTGGTCGCTGATCGGCATGGTGCTGCCCGCCTCTTCCGGTGTCCGATGTGACACCTTGATCGTGCACCACACCACTGACAACGCCCCTGGAGCCGCCGTATGCCGCCCGCCGCACCGTCCTTCGAGCTGCTGCCCGGTGTCGACGAGTCGCCCGTGATCCTGCATGTGCCGCACTCCGCGCGGGAGATACCGCCCGCGGTCCGCGCCGGGATCCTGCTCGACGACCCGGCGCTGGAACGGGAGCTGGACCACATCACCGACGCGCACACCGCGCGGATCGCCGCCGAGGCCGCCCGGCTCGCCGCGGTGGCGCCCTGGCGGTTCGTCAACCGGCTGTCCCGGCTGGTGATCGACCCGGAGCGCTTCCCCGACGAGCGGGAGGAGATGCTCGCCGTGGGGATGGGCGCGGTGTACACCCGCACCACGCACCGGGAAGCGCTGCGGGCCGAGGAAGCCGACCCGCGGCCGTTGATCGAGCGCTACTTCCAGCCGTACGCGCGGGCCATGACGGAGGCGGTGGCGGACCGGCTGGCCGCGACCGGTCGGGCCGTGATCGTCGACGTGCACTCCTACCCGGCCGAACCGCTCCCCTACGAACTGCACGGCGAGGGGCCACGGCCGCCGGTCTGCCTGGGCACCGACCCCTTCCACACCCCGCCCGCGCTGCGGGCCGCCGCGCGGGAGGCCTTCTCCGGCTGCGGGGGTACGGGGCTGGACAGCCCGTTCGCCGGGACGTACGTACCGCTGGAGTTCTACGGCAAGGACGCCCGGGTGAGCGCGCTCATGGTGGAGATCCGCCGGGACACGTACATGACCGAGCCGGGCGGCCCGGCGGGAGCGGGTCTGACCCGGCTCGCCGAGGCGCTGGCCGCCCTGGTCGACGCAGTCCCCCGCTGACCCGCGCCCCGCCCGGGACGGACGGCCCCGCCCGGCCGTCCCGGGCGGCCCTCAGGCGCGCAGCCACTCCGTGACGACCACCTCGGCGCCGGTGCGCAGCCGCAGCGCGAAGGGACCGGCGGGAGGCGCGTCGCAGATGAAGCGGCCCAGGTCGTCCGCGATGAGCGGAGCGGCCGTGCGCGGGCCGCTGAGCACCTCGATCCGGGCCGTCTGCGGCGGCAGCACCTGCCCCATCAGGCCTTCGGAGGTCACCTCCACGTCCACGCTCAGCTCACCCGTGCGGAACGTCAGCATCCGCGGCGGGTCCGCCACTCCCCTGACCGGAATGGCGTCGGTCAGCGAGTCGAAGGTCAGCTCGGCGATCCGGGCGTCGAGGTCGCGCAGCGCGAACGCCTCCATCGCGATCCGGTACAGCTCCCCCGGCACCGGGTCCAGCACGGCGGCGGCCCGGCGGAGTTCGTCCTCCAGCCGGTCGCAGTCCGGCCCGTCGTCGACCCCGTCCGCCGGACCGTCCCCCGGGCGGTCGCCCGGCTCCTCGTCCGGCCCCCCGTCGTCGAACCCGTCCTCGTCGAAGTCGTGCGGGTCCAGGCCGTTCATATCGCTCATGTCGCCCATGTTCACAGCGCTCCCCGTGCGTCGAGTCGGGCCCGCAGCCGGCGCAGACAGCGCTGGCGCAACGGTCCGATACTGCCGACGGCGATGCCCAGTGCCGCGGACACCTCCTGATAACTGGGTGGCTGCGCGGCCATCAGGACGCGCAGCAACTGCCTGCAACGCTCGCCGAGTTCCTCGAACTCCTGCCACACGTGCCGGATGCGCTCGCTCTCGGCGGCGGCCTCCTCCGAGTCGAGCACGGACTGCTCCGGCGTACGGTCCTCGCTGACCCGGTCGAGCAGCTGCGGATCGTCGGTGGGCATCAGCCGCTTCGAGCTCCTGATGACCTTCAGGCTCTCGTGCCGTGTCGTGCTCGCCAGCCAGGAACCCGCCTTCTGCGGTTCCCGGATCCGCCCCAGGTTCTGGGCGAACCGGAACCAGACGGTCTGGTACACCTCGTGTCCGTCGGCGTCCGAGAGCCGGTGGGCGCGCACCACCGACCACACCAGGGGGCTGAGCCCCTCCACGAGCGCTTTCCAGGCCGCCGCGTCACCGTCGACGGCGGACCGGACGAGCGCGCCGACATCTGTACGATCCACGGCCCCACCCCTCGTGTACGGCAAGTCATCGTACGCCGTGGAAGGGGCACCTCCGGCCCTCATGCGGGAGGCACGAGCTGCACGACCGGCACCGGACGCCAGGTGGGCGGCCGCAGCGCCGGTACGTGCGCCCCGCGCACCTCTGCGAACCCGGTGTTCGCCGCGAGGAGCTGCCTGCGGGCCGCGCGCGGGTCGGACTCCTTGTGGGCGCTCATGTGGGAGGCGATCAGTCCGGCGGTGACCGGGGTGGCGAAGGAGGTGCCGCTCCAGTGCGCGAACCCCTCGAACATCACCTGGTCGGCCTTGCCGGGTGAGGTCTCCCGCTCCTCGCTCAACAGGCCGGTGTGGCGCGGCGACTGGCAGGTGCAGACGTAGGTGAAGCCGTACCGGCAGGCGTCGTACGTGGAGTGCCGGTACACGTACGGGACGGGTGCGTCGAAGCCGGTGAGGGAGCTGGTGAGGCGCTCGCCGGGAGCGTAGACCTGCACCCAGGAGCCGTGGTTGGTGAAGCAGGCGCCGAACTCGCCGTCCCCCCGCAGCGCTCCGACCGACAGGACGGTGTCGGCGTACTCGGGCAGCGAGGCGTAGGCGGCGGGCCAGAACGGTGCGGCGCTGGAGTTGTTGCCGGCCGCCGCGACCAACAGGGTCGGCTGGTCGCGCAGTTCGCGCATGAAGGCGTCCACGCCGAGCAGGCCGTCGGTGCGGCCGTTGCTGGTGCCGGCCGAGAGGCTGATGATGTCGGGCCAGCCGTCGCGGTCGACGGCCGCGAAGAGCGCGTCGCCGAAGTCGGACTCCAGGATGGCGCCCGCGTCGTTGAGCGTGTTCCGTACGGTGACGTCGGTGTTGGGCGCGACCGCGGCGACCAGTCCGGCGATGAACGTGCCGTGGCCCACGTACTGCTGGAGGACGCCCTGCTCGTCGGTCTCCCGGAGCTGGGGGTCGCCGTCGGTGTGGGCGAGCAACGGGTAGGAGCGGTGGTCGTGCATCAGGCCGGTGTCGATCACCAGCACGCCTACCGCGCTCCCCTGGTCGTACGTCCCCTCGGCCGGGGCGGGGTTGGGCACCTGGGTGAGCGGGGCGGGCACGGGCTCGTCGCCGGGACAGGCGTTGACGGCGATGGACACGACGTGGTTGCGGCTGACCAGCCGGCGGCCCGCGCGTCCCTCCGCCTCGCGCAGGGCACGCAGGGCGCCCGCGACGGCGCGGTCGGCGCGCCGGTCGCCGTGTCCGGGGTCGCCGACCTGGATCCGGGTGATGCCGGAGCGGTTGGTGTCCGGGCCCGCGCGCCGCACATGGTCGGCGACGAGACCGGTGGTGCCGGTGAAGTGGGTGCGCACGGTGTCCTCGACGAGGCGTGCCTCCTCGCCGTCGCGGGCGAGGACGACACCCTTCTCGTAGATGAACTCGGCGGAGTCGTCCGGCCCCATCGCGAGAGGGACATCGGGGATCGAGCGCTGGATCTGGTCGAACTGCTCGTGGAATCGCTGCGGTGCCATGCGTGTCCTCCCACAGAGGCGGTGGTCTTCAATCAGAGTGACGCGGTCGTTGATTGATACAGCGTCAAACCCCCGTTCCATGGTTCGGGGCGCTGCGGAGCACTACCATCCGTTGCGTGACAGCGGGAAGCGACTCGGTTCTCGAACTGCTGCCCATGGTGTTCGCCGCTCCCAACGACGCGGTGGCGCGGGCGGAGGGAGTACTCGGCACCGATCCACCGCCGCTGCACGCCTCTGTCGCCCACCAGGTGATCGGCATCTGGCAGCGGGACTGGGGTGACATGCGGATCGCCCTGCGGCATCTGCGCCGTGCCCGGGACCTGGCGGCGCGCGCGGATTCGGCCGAGCGGGAGGCGGACGTGCTGGGCACGCTCGGGGTGGCGCTCGTGCACGCGGGCCGGACCCGGCAGGGCCTGGCCGCCTTCGAGCGGGGGGTGGGGCGCGGCAGCGGACACACCCGGGCCCGGGTGCTGTACCGGCGGGCCTACGCCTGGTGGGTGCTGGGTCATCATCGTGAGGCACTGGAGGACGTACGCAAGGCGATCCCGGTGCTGCGACAGGCGGACGACGTCATCTGGACGGCACGCGCGCTGACCCTGCGCGCCACCGTGCATCTGGCGCTGGGCGCGGTGGAGCGGGCGGACGCCGACTTCACCGCCGCCGAGGCGCTGTGGGACACCACCGGCCAGGAGCACGACAAGGCCGACGCGGTGGAGAGCCGGGGCCTGGCCGCGTTCCGCTCCGGGGACGTGCCCGTCGCGCTGCGGCTCCTCGACGAGGCCGAGGAGCGGTACGCGAAGCTCGGCACCCCGACGTTCATGCTCAACATCCGGCGCTGCGAGGTGCTGATGGCCGCCGGACTGGCGCCGGAGGCGCTGGCCGAGGCGGACGCGGCGATCGGGGTGCTGGACGGGATCGGCGGGCAGTCCACCCGCAAGGCGGAACTGCTGCTCGGGGCCGCCCGGGCCGCCCGGCTCTCGGGCGACCCGCACACCGCGATCGCCCGCGCGGACCTGGCCGTAAGGCTGTTCGCGGCGCAGCGGCGCGGCTGGTGGGAGACGCACGCGCGGCTGGTGCTGATCGAGGCGCGGGTGGCCGCCGGGCGCGGTTCGGGGCGGCTGGTCGCGGACGCTGCGGCGGTCGCGGACCGGCTGGCCGCCTTCGGCGCGCCGGCCGCGCCGGAGGCGTCGCTGCTGGCGGGCCGGATCGCGCTCGGCCTGGGCTGGACGGCGGACGCCGAACGGCATCTGGCCGTCGCGGCGCGCAGTCGGCACAGCGGGCCGCCGCTGGCGCGGGTGACGGGCTGGGCGGCGCAGGCGCTGAGCGCCCGCGCGGCCGGTTCCGGCCGGGGGGTGCTGGAGGCCTGCCGGCGCGGCCTGGACGTGCTCGACGACCACCGGATGACGCTGGGCGCCTCGGAGTTGCGGGCCCGCGCCACCGAGCAGGGCGCGGAGCTGGCGGCGCTCGCGCAGCAGGCGAGCCTGGCCCGGGGCGGGCCGCGGCGGCTGCTGGAGTGGAGCGAGCGCTGGCGGGCCACCGTGCTGTCCGCGCCGCCCACCCGGCCGCCGGCCGATCCGGCGCTGCTGAGCGGGATGACCGCGTACCGGGAGATCGCGGCGCGGGCCGAGGAGGCGCGCCGGGACGGGCGTCCGGTGCCCGCCCTGGAGCGGGAGCAGCGACGGCTGGAGCGTGAGGTGCGCTCGCGGACCCTGCACATCCGCGGCGCGGACCCCGGCGGCGGCGACCGGTTCGAGCCGGACCGGCTGCTGCGCCGGCTGGGCGATGACGTACGGCTGCTCGAACTCGCCGTGGTGGACGGGCGGGTGCATGTGCTGCTGTGCGGTCGGGGCCGGGTGCGGCGCTGGGCGGCCGGGCTGGTCGTGGACGCGGAGCGGGAGGCCGAGTACATCCAGGCGGGGCTGCGGCGGCTGGCGCATCCGGGGGCGGAGGGCCGGCTGCCGGTGGTGGAGGCGGCCGGCGCCCGGCTGGAGGAGCTGCTGTTCGGGCCCGCGGCCGGGCAGTTGGGCAGCGGGCCGGTGGTGATCGTGCCGCCGGGCCGGCTGCACCGGGTGCCGTGGGCGTTGCTGCCGTCGCTGCGCGAGCGGGTGCTGAACGTGTCGCCTTCGGCGAGCAGCTGGCTGCGGGCCCGGGAGACCGCACCGCCGCCGGGTGGCCGTCATGTGCTGGTGCGGGGACCGGGGTTGGCGACCGGCGGCGCGGAGGTGCCCGGGCTGGCCGACCGGTACGGCACACCGGTCGTGCTGGAGCACGCCGGTGCGCGGGTGCCGCGGGTGCTGGAGGAGCTGGACGGTGCCGCGCTGGCGCACATCGCGGCGCACGGCACCTTCCGGGCGGACTCCCCACTGTTCTCGTCGCTGCGGATGGCCGACGGGCCGCTCATCGTGCACGACTTCGAGCGTCTGGACCGCAGCCCGTACCGGATCATCCTCTCCAGCTGTGACACCGCCCGGTTCGCCTCGGTCGGCGCCGACGAACTCCTCGGCCTGGTCACGGCCCTGCTGCCGCTGGGCACGGCCGGGGTGGTGGCGAGCAGCGCACCGGTCAACGACGCCGCGGTGGTGCCGCTGATGCTCGCCCTGCACAAGGGCCTCAGCACGGGCCTGAGCCTGGCCGAGGCCCTGCGCGACGCCCGTGCGGCGCTGCCGGGTGACGCGCTGCACCAGGCCACGGGGTGGGCGTTCACCGCTTTCGGCGCGGCGTGAACGCCCTTGTTCCGGTGACCTGTTCGGGGTTCAGGCCGACCGGGGCTGCGGCTGCGGGCCGCCCGTGACGAGCCACGGCAGTGCGTCGCGGTCGCCGGCGCCGAGGCGGGCGTAGGCACCGTAGAGATGGTTGCCGACGGTGCGGATGGAGAGGGTGAGCTGTTCGGCGATCTCCCGGTTGCTCAGGCCCGCCGCGGCGAGGGTGACGATCTGCCGCTGCCGGGCGGTGAGTTCGCCCAGCGCCAGGCCCGACAGGGCCGGGGTGCGGGCGCCTTGGCAGCGCCGGGCGAGTGCGGCGGCACGGGTGCGTGAGGTGCGGGCGGCGCCCGGGGCACGGTGGGCCCGGGCCGCCTGGGCGTGCGCCTCCGCCGCGAAGAGCAGGAAGCCGCGCTGTTCCAGTGCCCGGGCCGCGCGGTCCAGGGCGGCTCCGTCGCCGTGCGCGAGTGCTCTGGCGTGGGCGGCGAGCACACCGTCGGCGGGCAGGCGGTGGGCGGCCTCGGCCGGTGCGCCGAGCCGGACGGCCTCGTAGCGGGCGTACGGGTCACGGTCCCCGGACCCGTCGCGCAGGGCCTTCAGCGCCGCGGTGACGTCTCCGCGGGCGGCCGCCAGCCACGCCTGCGACGCCCGGTCGGCGGCGGCTTCGCTCGCGGTCGTGACATCGCCCGACTGCGCCGCCGCCAGGGCCAGTTCGCGGCGGCAGGCGGTGTCGTCCGGGGCGCCGCACAGGCCTTCCCTGGCCCAGGCTCCGGCCTCGCGCAGCCGTCCGCGCAGCCGGCAGAACCGGGCCCTCACGGCCGCGTACCCGGGCGGCAGCGGTACGCCCTCCGCCACCAGCCACTCCCCCACGGGGGCCGGCAGGTCCCGTACGTCCGCGTGGGCGATCCGGTGCTCCAGCGCGGCCGACTCGCACTCCAGGGCGCGTTCCCGTTCCTGCGGGGTACGGGCCAGCCGCCCCGCCCGCAGCCGGCCGGCCGCGGCCCGCAGCACCGGGCCGTGCAGCGGGTGGGCGAGGCGGACGGCGTGCGCGGGCCCCACGGGCCGGGCTGCGCCCGCACCGCCGGGGAGGTCGTCGGTCTCGGTCAGGCCGCCGGTCTCGGTCAGGCCGCCGGTCTCGATCAGGCCGCCGGTCTCGATCAGGCCGCCGGTCTCGGTCAGGCCGCCGGTCTCGGTCAGGCCGCCGGTCTCGATCAAGTCGTCGGTCTCGATCAGGCCGTCGGACTCGAGGCGTTCGAGGACGCGCAGGTCGAAGGTGTCGGCGGGCAGCGGGAGGGGCTCGGCGAAGGCGAGGCGGTCCAGGGTCTCGCGCTCGTCGGGGCAGGGGCGTTCCAGGAGCGGGGCGGTGCGTTCGCGGACGGCGGCGGTCACCGGTACCGGGCCGCGCCAGGCGCGCTCGCCGGTGTCCGGGGACGGAGTGAGGGACCCCTGTGCGTGCAGTGCGCCGAGCAGTTCGCGCAGCAGCCGCAGATCGCCCCGGGACAGGCGGTGCAGCCGGTCGACGGTGAGCGGTTCGAGCGGGCCGCCGACCCCCGCCACCAGCAACCGCGCGCTGTCCTCGGGGGGCAGTGGCGTCAGCGCGAGGCGGGGCAGCAGTTCACCGGTCCACAGCCGGCTCACCGCGCCGGGTACCGGGGCGCCGTCGGTGGCGACGACCAGCAGCCGGGTGCGGCCGTGCACGGCCAGGTGATGGACCAGGGCGGCCGACACGTCGTCCAGCAGATGGGCGTCGTCGACCATCAACAGCCGGGTTCCGGAAAGGAGTCGGACGGCCCGGTGCAGGGAGACGGTGTCCGGGAGCAGCGGCGCGAAGGCGGCCAGCGGAAGGTCGCGGGTCTCGGGGGTGCCGGCCACGTGGACGCAGCCGGTGCCCCGTACGGCCTCCGTGGCGAGCCGGGTCTTGCCGCAGCCCGCCGGTCCTGTCACCACGAGGCCGGGGCGCCCGGCGGCCAAGGACCGCCTGACCAGCTCCAGTTCGCCCTCCCGTCCGGTGAACGGCCAGGGCAGTTCCAGTGCCGCGGCAGGCAACGTTTGTCCGTCAAGAGGCGGCGTTCGGTGCGTGCTCTCGGCGTGCCGGCCGGAAGTCCTCGTACTGGACGTACTCGGGCTTTCGGCCGGTGCGGCGGTGGGGGCACCGCCCGCGCGAGCGAAGCCGAGCGTGGGGGAGCGTGCCGGGCGTCGCGACGGGGCGAACGTCGCCTGCCGCGGCACCAGGGTCTTCGCGTCCCGTTCGAAAGTCGTCACGAGGGTATGAGCGGGGATACTCACCCCTGATACAGGGCGACTTGAGTAGACCGCGACTCAGGTGTGCCGGGGTCGGTGCGCGGCAGGCTGTGCCCATGACCGCTCGCTACTGCTCCCTCGCGCAGCAGTCGGCAGCCGCCTTCCCGGCGGGGCTGACCGCCGAGCGGCTCGGCGCGCTCGTGGGCGGGCGGTCGATGTGGGTCAACGGCACGGTCGTGCACTACCACTTCTTCGACGGCGACGCCGACGGGTCCCCGATCGCGCTGCCGGGCAGCGGCGAGACCCGGTGGGTGTCGTGGGTGGGTGCCGAGGAACAGCGTGACGTGGTGCGCGAGTGCTTCCGGGAGTGGCAGGACCTCGGTATCGGGGTGTCCTTCGTCGAGGTCGGCGACCGCTCGGAGGCCGAGCTGCGGATCGGGTTCCAGCTCGGCGACGGATCCTGGTCGGCCGTGGGCAAGGACGCGCTGCGGGTCGGTCTCAACGAGCGCACCATGAATGTCGGCTGGGATCTCACCGTGCCCGGGGAGCGCCCGACGGCACTGCACCAGATCGGGCACGCGCTGGGCATGGTGCACGAGCACCAGAGCCCGTTCGCCGGTCTGCACTGGGACGACGAGGCCGTGTACGCCGATCTGGCGGGCCCGCCGAACTTCTGGAGCCGGGAGACCACGTACAACAACATCCTGCGCAAGCTGGACCCGGCCGAGGTGAACGGCTCGGTCTGGGACCCGCTGTCGATCATGGAGTTCCCGTTCTCGTCGGGGCTGGTCCTGGAGCCCGAGCAGTTCCGCGGCGGGCTGCACCCGCCCGGCGGACTCTCCCCGCTCGACAAGGAGTTCGTGCTCCGCTGGTATCCGCCGGCCGGTCCGGGCCGGCCGCCCGCGCTGGTGCCGTTCCGTTCGGCGCCGCTGCGGCTCGGCCCGGGCGAGCAGGCCGACTTCACCGTCGAGCCGGCCGAGACGCGTACGTACACGGTGGGCACGTTCGGCGACGGCGACGCCGTCGTCGTGGTGTTCGAGGAGCGGGACGGGGAGCCCCGCTTCCTCGCCGGCCGGGACGACGGCGGCACCCCGCACAACGCGACGGTCAGGGCCCGTCTGGTCAAGGGCCGCCGCTATTTCGTCCGGGTCCGCCTGTACTCCGTCCGGGGGTCGGGCGAGACGGCGGTCATGTGCTGGTGAGCACAGGACCGGCCTGACCCGGACGCACGGACCACGGTCCGGCGCCGGGGGAAAGGGGCCGGTGACGTCACCTTCGGGGGAGGGAGACGTCATCGGCCCGCCGGCGTTTCGGCGTCCTCAGATCCGGTCGGTCCCGGCCGCCGCGTGGGCGGCCCAGTCCAGGATCTGGACGGCCGACCCGGCGGCCTCCAAGCCCCGGCAATGGGCGTGGTGGCGGCGGGCGATGCCGTCGAGGTCGAGGTGGGCGCCGAAGGCCGGGTGGGCGGTCAGCCGCCGGGCGTAGGCCCACAGGGCCGGGTGGTCGACGAGCCGGTGCACGGCGGCGGCGTCCAGATGGTGGCGGTGCACGGTGTCGAGGGTCACCAGGGTCACCCACAACTCCACGTCGGCGGCGGTCGGCCGGTCGTCGGCCGGCCAGGCGCGGCCGGCCAGCCCGCGCTCCAGTGCGCCGAGCGCGGCCAGCAGCACGTCGAGGGCGGCGGCCCGCTCGTCCTCCCCGGCCCCGGCCCGTCCGGCGCGCTGCGCGGCCTCGTCGATGTCGGACACGCCCGGCCACTCGACGGCCTCGGTGCCGCTCGGGTAGAGCGAGGGCCCGTCGCCGCCGAAGCCGCGGGCCAGGTCGCGCATGATGTCGGGGGCGTGGGTGCTGACGATCCGCCCCGACCAGTCGTCGGCGAGCACCGGCGCCAGGGCCGGTCCGGTGTAGTGGTGGGCGCTCGCCTCGTACAGCGGGCGCAGTACGGCGTGTCCGCCGTCGGGGTCGTCGGGCACCGCCGGCAGCCAGGTCACCGGGCAGGCCTCGGAGAGGTCGAGCAGGCTGTGGACGACGGCGATGCGCAGACCGTCGGGACAGGCGGTGGACAGGTGGAGCCGGTAGCGGCGCGGTACGGCGTAGTGGCCGCTGCGCGCGTCGCGGCCGAGGCGGCCGCGGAAGGCGGGAGCGGGGCGGGCGGAGGGCACGGCGGCGAGCGGTGTGACGGTCATGACTCTCCCCGAGAACGATCGCGCGACGGAGGCGCGGCGGAAGCGACGTCGGACGGGCGGCCCGGTGCGCTCGGACGGCAGGCCGCGGAAGGCGGGTGCCGGGGCGTGCGGGGCCGGCTCAGACGGCTCGGCCGATCGCACTGCAGACGCGCTGGAGGTCGATGTGGCGGCGGGAGGTCAGAAGGGGCGTCGGGCGAGGCGGCGAGGACGGCGAACGGCCCGCGCACGCGGTGACCGACCCGAGGCAGCCCATATTTCCCTACCTATTCACTAGGATTCCTATCGGGAGTGTCGGGCCGCCATGAGCCGACGTCAAGAGGGCGTTCGGCAGACGGACATGAGAAAACCCCGGGGCGCCTGGTTCGCGCCCCGGGGTGTCCCGGTCCGGCTCAGCTGTCGAAGTCGACGGTCAGTTTCTCCGACACCGGGAAGGTCTGGCAGGTCAGGACGTAGCCCGCGTCGACCTCGCCCGGCTCCAGGGCGAAGTTGCGGCGCATGTCGGCCTCGCCGTCGGTGACCAGCGCACGGCAGGTGCCGCACACCCCACCCTTGCAGGCGAAGGGCAGGTCGGGGCGGGTCAGTTGGGCGCCGTCGAGGATGGTGCGGCGACGGGAGAGGGCCGAGGTGGTGGAGCGGCCGTCGAGGGTGAGGGTCACCTGGCTGACCGGTCCGTCGGCGGCGTCGGTGTCCTCCTCGTGCCGCACCTCGCGGACCGGTTCGTCGTCGGCGTAGAACAGCTCCTGGTGGACGCGCCCGTCCGGTACGCCGAGGCCGGCCAGCACCGCCTGGGCGTCGCGGACCATGCCGTGCGGGCCGCACAGCCACCAGTGGTCGGCGCTCTCCACGTCGACGAGCGCGCCGACCAGCGCGCGCAGCCGGTCGGCGTCGAGCCGGCCGGAGAGCACCTCGGCCTCGCGCGGCTCGCGGGAGAGCACGTGGGCGAGCTGGAAGCGGCTGGGGTACAGGTCCTTCAGGTCCGCCAGTTCGTCGGCGAACATCACGGACCCGGTGCGCCGGTTGCCGTAGAAGAGGGTGACCCGCGAACGGGAGTCGGCGGCGAGGACGGACTCGGCGATGGACACCATGGGCGTGATGCCGGAACCGGCGGCGACCAGGACATGGTGGCCGGGCTCGGTGAGGTCGGGGGTGAACGCGCCGGTGGGCGCCATCACCTCGACCGTGTCGCCGGGGCGCACCTCGCGCACCAGCCAGGAGGAGAACAGGCCGCCGGGCACCACGCGCACCCCGATCCGCGGCACGGAACCGGCCGGGGAGCAGATGGAGTACGAGCGACGCTCGTCGCGCCCGTCGATCTCGCGCCGCACGGTGAGCGACTGGCCGGGGGCGAACGCGAACTCCTCGGCGAGTTCCTCGGGGATCTCGAAGCTGACGGCGGCGGCGTCCTCGCACAGCGGCTGGACGGCGGCGACCCGCAGCGGGTGGAAGGCCGGACGGCGGCGCGGACGCGGACGTACGGCCGCCGAGGCGGGGGCGGTCGGGGCCATCAGATCTCCTTGACGTACTCGAACGGCTCGCGGCAGGCGAGGCAGCGCCACAGCGCCTTGCACGACGTGGCGGAGAACCGTGAGGTCTCCTCGGTGTCCGTCGCACCGCAGCGCGGGCAGGGCACGGCCGTGCGCCGGGTCGCGGACAGCACCAGCGGCACCGGGCCGGAGGCGGCGCGGCGGGGGGCGGCGCCGGGCGGCGCGATGCCGTGCTCGGCGAGCCTGCGGCGCCCCTCGGGGGTGATCCAGTCGGTGGTCCACGGCGGGTCCAGGACGGTACGGATCTCCACCCGGGCGAATCCCGCGGCGCGCAGCCGGGCGGCCACGTCCGCGCGCATCTCGGCCATCGCCGGGCAGCCCGAGTAGGTCGGCGTCAGGCTGGCGACGACCGTGCCGTCCCCCGTCACCTCGACGTCGCGCAGGACGCCGAGGTCGGCCAGGGTCAGCATGGGAAGTTCCGGGTCGGGCACCTGCGCGGCGATGCGCCGGGCGCGCCGGACGTCCGTGGGCGGGGTCGCCGTGGTCACCATGTCGCCTCCGGGTGGGCCCGGGCCACGCTCTGCAACTCGGCGAGCAGCGGGGCGAGATGCTCGGTGCGGTCGCCGTCGCGGCCTGAACCGGGCAGCGGCCGGACGTCGGGCAGGGCGAGTCCGGCGGCGTCGAGCACCTGCCCGAGCACGGCCGTCACCTCCTCGCGCACGTCCGCCGCGTCGACCCCGAACCCCGGCCCGGTGGCGAGGAGTTCGTCGGCGTACGGGAGGACGTCGGCGAGGGCGGCGCGCATCCTGCGGTGCGACTCGTCCGTGCCGTCGCCGAGGCGTACGGCCCACTCGGCCGCGTACTGCCGGTGGTAGGCCAGCTCCTTGACGCCCTTCGCCGCGATCGCCGCGAGCACGGGGTCGGCGCAGCCGGCGAGCCGCTCGAACAGGGCGAGCCGCCAGGCGGACAGCACCAGCAGCCGTACGACGGAGAACGCGAAGTCGCCGTTGGGCAGTTCGGCCAGCCGTACGTTGCGGAAGGCGTCCGCGTCGCGGAAGTAGGCGTAGGCGTCCTCGCCCCGTTCGCTGCCGTCGACCTGGCCGCAGCGCGCGTACAGCAGCCGGGCCTGGCCGAGGAGGTCGAGGCCGATGTTGGCCAGCGCCACCTCCTCCTCCAGCTCGGGGGCACGGGTGGTCCACTCGGCGAGCCGCTGGGCGGACACCAGGGCGTCGTCGCCGAGCGCCAGGCAGCAGGCGGCCAGCGCGGCGGCGTCCACACCGGCCGGCACGGTCGTGTCCACGCCGTGCAGCGGGTCCTCGAATCCGGTGCCGAACGCCCAGCGGGCGTCGTCCTCGTGTCCCTCGGCGAGGGTCAGGTAGACGTGGTCGTCACTCATGCCCTGCTCCTCAGATGTGCGGGACGTCGTCGGGGATGTCGTAGAAGGTCGGGTGGCGGTAGACCTTGTCCGCGCTGGGCGCGAAGAACGGGTCCTTCTCGTCGCGGGTGGAGGCGGCGATGTGCTCGGAGCGCACCACCCAGATGCTCACCCCTTCGTTGCGCCGGGTGTAGAGGTCGCGGGCGTGGGTCAGCGCCATCTGGTCGTCGGCCGCGTGCAGCGAGCCGACGTGCACGTGGTTGAGGCCGCGCTTGCCGCGTACGAACACCTCGTACAGGGGCCAGTCCTGCTGTGTCATGCCGCCGTACCTTCCTGAACCCGCTTGTTCCGCTTCGCCGCGTGGGCGGTGGCCGCCTCACGCACCCAGGCGCCCTCGTCGTGGGCGGCCCGGCGGCGCGCGATCCGCTCGGTGTTGAGCGGGCCGTCGCCCTTGATCACCCGCATCAGCTCGTCCCAGTCCGGGGTGCCGAAGTCGTGGTGGCCGCTCTCCTCGTTCCAGCGCAGGTCCGGGTCGGGCAGCGTGACGCCGAGCTTCTCGGCCTGCGGGACGGTCATGTCGACGAACCGCCGGCGCAGCTCGTCGTTGCTGTGCCGCTTGATCTTCCAGGCCATGGACTGCGCCGAGTTGGGGGAGGCGTCGTCCGGCGGTCCGAACATCATCAGGGACGGCCACCACCAGCGGTCCACCGCGTCCTGGACCATCTCGCGCTGGGCGTCGGTGCCGCGCATCATGGTCAGCAGCAGCTCGTAGCCCTGGCGCTGGTGGAAGGACTCCTCCTTGCAGATCCGCACCATGGCGCGCGCGTACGGCCCGTAGGAGCTGCGGCACAGCGGCACCTGGTTGCAGATCGCCGCGCCGTCCACGAACCAGCCGATCACCCCGACGTCGGCGAAGCTCAGCGTCGGGTAGTTGAAGATCGACGAGTACTTCTGGCGGCCCTCGATCAGCTTCTCGGTGAGGTCCGCGCGGTCCACGCCCAGGGTCTCGGCGGCGGAGTAGAGGTACAGGCCGTGGCCGGCCTCGTCCTGGACCTTGGCGAACAGGATGGCCTTGCGGCGCAGCGACGGCGCGCGGGTGATCCACTCGCCCTCCGGCTGCATGCCGATGATCTCCGAGTGCGCGTGCTGCGCGATCTGCCGGACCAGGGTCTTGCGGTAGCCCTCCGGCATCCAGTCCCGGGGCTCGATCCGCTGGTCGCGCGCGATCGTCGCGTCGAAGTGCTCCTGGAGGCCCTCGGGGGCGGGCGTGGAGTCTGTCGTGGTCATCTGCACCAGCTTCCCAACCGACCATTCGTTCGGTTCCAGTGTGCCCGTTCCTCCCCGGCCGGGCAAGACCTTGACAGTCGACGGCGGTGCGGGATTACGTTGGCGGTGCGCACGCTAACCGAATGTTCGGTCGGTTCACAAGGTGGTGAGATCGTGACGCAGGCCAGTGACACGGCCCTCGGCCCGGCGGAGGAGATGTTCGCCGCGGACGAGGCCTCCCGCGGTCTCGGCATCGAGCTGCTGGAGGTCGGCACGGGAAGCGCCGTGCTGCGGATGACCGTGACCCCCGCGATGGTCAACGGGCACCGCATCGCCCACGGCGGCTATCTGTTCCTGCTGGCGGACACCGCCTTCGCCTGCGCCTGCAACAGCCACGGCCCCGTGACCGTCGCGGCCGGCGCCGACGTCGACTTCGTCGCGCCCGCGTACGAGGGGGACGTCCTCGTGGCGACGGCGACGGAGCGCACCCGGTTCGGCCGCAGCGGGCTGTACGACGTGAGCGTGCTGCGCGGTGACGAGGTGATCGCGGAGTTCCGCGGCCGCAGCCGCACCGTGCGCGGCGGGCAGCCGGATCGGTCCCAGCCGGACGGATCCCGGCAGGTTCGACCGCAACCTGATCGACCGCAACCTGATCGACCGCAGCCGGATCGGCCGCAGCAGGATCGAAGCACACAGAGCAAGGAGTCGCGATGAGCAGCGCAAGCGGACTGACGGGCCCCGCGGCCCCGGGCGGCGGACGGCTCGGGGACCCGGTCCCCGGCGAGCTGCTCGACGACGGCGAGCGCCTGACCCGCGAGCAGCTGCGCGAACTCCAACTGGAGCGGCTGCGCGCGACGCTCCGACACGCCTACGACAACGTCGAGCTGTACCGCAGGAAGTTCGACGACGCGGGCGTCAAGCCCGACGACTGCCGCAGCCTTGCGGACCTGTCCCGGTTCCCCTTCACCACCAAGGCCGACCTGCGGGACACCTACCCCTTCGGCATGTTCGCCGTGCCCATGTCGGAAGTGCGCCGGGTGCACGCCTCCAGCGGCACCACCGGACGCCCCACGGTCGTCGGCTACACCGAGAACGACCTCTCCGTCTGGGCGGACGTCGTCGCCCGCTCGATCCGCGCCGCGGGCGGCCGCCCCGGCCACAAGGTCCACATCTCCTACGGCTACGGCCTGTTCACCGGCGGTCTCGGCGCGCACTACGGCGCCGAACGCGCCGGCTGCACGGTGATCCCCGCCTCCGGCGGCATGACCGCGCGCCAGGTGCAGATCATCCAGGACTTCGAGCCCGAGATCATCATGGTCACCCCGTCGTACATGCTCACCCTGCTCGACGAGTTCGAGCGGCAGGGCCTGGACCCGCGCGACAGCTCCCTGAAGGTCGGCGTCTTCGGCGCCGAGCCGTGGACGGAGGAGATGCGGCGCGAGATCGAGGAGCGCCTCGACATCCACGCGGTCGACATCTACGGGCTGTCCGAGGTGATGGGCCCGGGCGTCGCGCAGGAGTGCGTGGAGACCAAGGACGGGCTGCACGTCTGGGAGGACCACTTCTTCCCCGAGGTCGTCGACCCGATCACCGACGAGGTCATGGCCGAGGGCGACAGCGGCGAACTCGTCTTCACCTCCCTCACCAAGGAGGCGCTGCCGATCATCCGCTACCGCACCCGGGACCTGACCCGGCTGCTGCCCGGCACCGCCCGGCCCGCGTTCCGCCGGATCGAGAAGATAACGGGCCGCTGCGACGACATGATCATCCTGCGCGGGGTGAACGTCTTCCCCAGCCAGATCGAGGAGATCGTGCTGCGCACCCCCGGGGTGGCCCCGCACTTCCAGGTGCAGCTCAGCCGGCGCGGCCGGATGGACCACATGGTGGTGCGGGTCGAGGCCCGCCCCGGCGCCGGCCCCGAGCAGCGCGAGGCGGCTGCCCGGACGATCGCCCAGGGGGTGAAGGACGGGGTCGGGGTCACCGTGGAGGTGACGGTCGTCGAACCGGAGACCCTGGAACGCTCGCTCGGCAAGCTCCGCCGGGTGAAGGACCTGCGGGATCAGTGAGCGCCCGCGGCCGCACCAGGGCCGCACCCGGCCTTCCGGGCCTCACGGGACGCATACGAAGAGGGCCCCCGCGGACTTCCGTCCGCGAGGACCCCTCGCACCGTCGGGACGACAGGATTTGGACCTGCGCCCCCTTGACCCCCAGGAGTGAGGGCCATGGGAACCATCTGCAGATATCAGGCAGAAAAAGGGCGGGAAGGATGTCGGCGTCACTCACGATCAGCGTCCTCCTCGGCAGCAGCGTGGCCTTCACCACGGCTGCACTGCGCCCCCAGGACGGGTCCCGGCTGCACGGCAGTGGGACGACGAGGCCCGCATTACCTCCAGCGACTGCGCCCCCGCGCACTCACATCAGCCAGCTCAGAGCACTTCCGACACACGCCCCAGGACACGGGCCGGGAGTCCCGGCTCCGCCCCCAGGGGCAAAGCAGCTACGAGTGACGCTCACACGGTTCTCGTACTGGCGGCGGGCTTTGCGCTGCACCGGGATCGCCGGGGCGCTGGGCGTGCCGTCGAGGGGCTGAGCTCATCGGCGCCGCCATCGACTTCGCCCGCCTCGACGCTCGCCCCACCGAAACGCTCCGGGCCCGCACCCGGACCATGCACTTCCGCACGGCTTCGCCCCGCCGAGCCGGAACTCGGCGGGGCGAATCGACCCACAGCGTCTGCGGCAGGAAACGCCCTCGGCTGTCGTCGGCAGGGTTACGGCAGGTCGTCGGCCGACCGCTCCCATTCCTGGACCTCACCCCAGCGGGGGTGACCGGCGAGAAGCGGGGCTAGCGAGCGTACCGCAGCGAGCAGCCGTCGGATCATCCGTAGCGCCAGGATCTGCTCACGATCCAGCTCCCGCCAGTGCGGGGCCCACCGGGCGGCCTCCGCGGGCGACATGGGCATGGCGGCCAGCGCGCGTTCCAGCACGGGCTCCGGATCGAGCAGGGCCACGCCCGCGCGCGGCCCCACGTGCTCCAGGAGCCAGGACCGCAGGTACAGATCCCGCAGCAGCCATTCGCCCCGTTGTGGGCCGGTCGACCGCTCGGCACCTGCCAGCAGCGCCGTCCAGGCGTGCTCGACCGCGCGCCACTGCTCGTCGCTCAGCCCGGTCGGATCGCCCTGGAGACGGGCGGCGAACTGCTGGGCCGCAGCCGCCCACTCGCTCACCGCCCCGTCGGCCAGTCCTGCGTCAGGCGCTGACCAGCGCCGCACATGGCCGTCGAGATCGAGCCTGTCGAGGCCGTCGAAGCACCCATTCATCCGAACATCACCCCGGCCGCCTCGAACATCTCCCGGCCGAGTTGCTCCGCTCCGCCGCCGACCTCCCAGAACGGGTCGCCCGACTTGAAGAAGTGACCGCTGTGGGCGTTGATCTCCAGCCCGAAGTACTGGCCGCCACTGCCCGCGATCTGCGCCTCACCGGCGGCCCGTACAGCGCCACCGCCGCTCAGCACGGGGTGGGAGAGCTCCTCTTTCCCCACCATCTTCGGCATGATCACGAGTTGTCCGTCCTCCAGTACAGCCCATTTGATCGCTTCGCCGTCCATGTCGATGTACTTGTCCCAGTTCGCGGAACCCGGCTTGGCCGGGCGGATGCCCAGCCGCTCGGCGGTGGCGAGTTCCTGTTCGAGGGTGACCGCCATGTTGTTCGGCCAGATCCGACAGGCATTGTGCACCAGCACCTTCGACGAACCGACGAAGTAGGTGTGGTCGCCCTCGACCTCGAAGTTGAACACCTGGACCGGGCCACGCTGCTTCGTGACCGACTCGACCTGTGCGCCCTTGCCGTCCAAGGTGGTCAGCCGGTCGCCGGGGCGCAATGCCTCGGCCCCGGTCCAGCCCTTGCCCCGCACCCAGAAGGGATGCTCGGCAGTGGCCCGGAGGGCCTCGGTGCCGATGTCGACGGATACCAGGGCATCGGCGGTGCGCTCCATCACCCCGGCGACCGTGCGCAGCCGACGCTCGCCGGTCTCCGGGTCCTGCGCCCAGATTCGGTCGCCGGCCCGGATCTCCTCGATCGGCTTGGTGCCGTGTTCAGTGGCGATCTTGGTACCGGCTGGGAAGCACATGGAGTTCAGGGCCTGTCGGCCGAGGTTCTCCAGCCTGGCCGCCGCGGACGCGGACAGCCCCGAGCCACGCAGACCCCAGATGGCCCGGCCGATCCCGGCACCGCTGCGCATCGCGGTGCGGACCGCGAATGCCGCCTCCGCCGCCTTCACCAGCAGGCCGGGGATGATGATGCTGCCGAACAGCCACGCGCAGCTGCTGATCTTGCCCTTGGAACAGCCGACGATGTCCGCGACGGCACCTGTGGCGATCGCCTTGAGGACGGACGCGGTCAGCTCGAGCCCGTCGACGTGGACGTCCTCTTCCTTGAATCTGACGTCCAGGGGAGAGCTGGTGAGGTAGTCGCGCTGGAGGGCCGAGCCACAGTGGGCGCGCTCCACACCGGGCAGCGGGCAGGACTCGACGTAGAAGTCCATCTCGCCGTAGATGTGGAATTCCAGGTCGATCTCGCAGCCGATGTCCTTGCCACTGCCGCTGCCCACACAGTCGCTCAGCGGATTGATGTCGACCTTGGAGTCGCCGCTGGGCTTCATCACGACGCCCTCGACGCTGGTGCCGCCGCCCTCGGCGGTGCGCTCTTGCTCCTTGCGGTCCTCGAAGTCGACCTGCTGGGTACGGATGGCGGCCTCGGCGGCCTCCACGGCGAGGTTGCGCGCGTTGGCCGCGGCGGCCTCGGCGACGGTCGCGTCCTGCTCCGCCTTGTCGGCGACGGTCCGCGCGGTGGAGGCGTCGGCCTCGGCCGCGTCGGCCGCACTGCGGGCGCTCGCCGCGTCCCGTTCAGCGTCGTCGGCGGAGGCGTCCGCGTCGGTGGCATAGCCGTCGGCCGCGGTGGCTGCGGTCTGCGCGGCGGCCGCGTCGTCGATGGCCTGGTTGTTGTACTCGACCGTGTTGGCCTCGGACTTCTTCGCCGCCTTGGCCGATGCGGCCGCCGCGTCGGAGGAGGACTGGGCCGCTGCCGCGGACGCGGTGGCCTGCGCGGCCCACTCGGCCGCGTTCGCAGCCGCCTCGGCCGCCGCCTTCGCGTCGGCATCCGCCTGGGCCGCCAGTGCCTTGGCCTCGGCGGCCGCCTTCTTGGCCTGCGCCGCCTTGGCGTTGGCGACGGCGACCTGCTGCTGGGCTGCGGTCTTCGCGGCCTGCCCGGTCAGCACCGCGAGGCCCGCCGAGGAGTCGGTCTCCGCGTACGGGGAGCCCAGCTCGATGGCGTCGTTGGCCGGCTTGACGACCTGTGCCGCCGAGTCCCGGGCCGCCGCGGCGGCCTGTGCGGTGGCGTAGGCGTGGCCGGCGGTGCGGATCGCGTCGGCACCCGCGAGCACCGCCTCGGAGCGGGCGACCACGGCGTCGCCGTGTGCCTTGTCGGCGGCCTTGCGCGCGGTCTCGGCCTCGGCCTTGGCGGCGATGGCGTTCCACTTGGCGGCCTGGGACGCGGCGATCGCGTCGGCGGCGGCCGAGTGCGCCTTCTTCACCGCGGCGTCGGTGACCGCGACATCGCGCTTGGCGCCGTCCGCGGCGGCCTGCGCGCGCTGGGCCGCGCCCTGTGCCTTGGTGGCCGCCTCACGGGCGTTGGTGGCTGCCTCGGTGGCCTCGTTCGCCGCCTGACGGGCCTCCGTGGCCGCGGTGGTGGCGTCGTCGGCGGCCGCGCGGGCCTTGGTGGCGGCCTGCCGGGCCTCGATGGCGTCGGCGGTGCCGTCCACTGCGGCGAGCAGCGCCTCCGCGGCCTCGGCCTTGGCGACCAGGCTGTCGCGGCGGTCCTCGGCAGCGAGCGCGCCGTTACGGGCGTTGCGGGCTCGGTTCTCGGCGGCGAGCGCGGCGTCCTTCTTGTCGGCCGCCGTGCCGCCCGCGGCCTGCGCGTCGGACAGCTTGTCTGCGGCGACCTGCCGCTGGGACTGGGCGCGGTTCTCGGCGGCGTGCGCCTTCTGCCGCTCGGTCGCGGCGGTGTCGGCCTGTGACTTGGCGTAGTCCCGTTCGGCCTCGGCCTTCTGCCGCTTGGCCCTGGCATCGGCGGCAGCGTCCTTGGCGGTCTGCTCTGCCGCTTTCGCCTTGCTCTCCGCGGCCTTGGCCTCGGCGGCATGCTTGGCCGCCTCCTCGGCCTGGGCGGCGGCGCCCTCGGCGGCGGCCTTGGCCTGGGCCTCGGCCTCCTGGGCGGCGATGCGCCGAAACTCGGCCTTCGCGGCGTGCGCCTGGGTGTTGGCGAGGGAGTCGAGCGTCTTGCTGTCGGCGGCGGAGGCACGAGTCGCGTTGAACGCGGTCTCCGTGGCCTTCGCCGCGGCCTGTGCCGCCGCCGCGGACGCCTTGGTGACCTGCGCGGCCTGCTGGCCGTACAGCAGACCCCGGCCGCGCGGCAGACCGGCCGCGTCGGCGATGCCGTACGCCTGCGTCTGTGCCTGGGTGACCAGCTCGGCTTGGGCTTTGGCGGACAGCGCGGCCCGGGAGGCGACGTAGAGCCGTCCGCCGGCCCGGCCCTGGGTGTCCGCGATCCACTTCTTGACCTCGGTGAACTCGGCCGTGGTCGGGTAGTCGTTCGGGTGGTCGCCGGCCTTCTGGCCGGTCCAGTAGGCCTGCCAGTCCGTGAGCCGGTTCGCGATCAGCGACTCCGCAAGCGCCTCACCGAGCGCTTGCGAGGCCGTCGCCAAGTCGGCGTTGGCCTGCTTCTCGGCCCGGATGATGGTGTCCCGCTGCGTCTTCTGCCCGTCGAGCTCCGCCTCCCACTCGGTGTGCGCCGTGGCGATCTCGGCGCCGAGCACCTCGTGCGGGTCCTGCGGGTCGGTGTACGCGCAGGACGCGAAGCGGGCCTTGAGGTTCTCCACGTCGATCCGGAACTCCATCGAGTCCGGGTCGGTGACTTCGGTCGGGAAGCCGCCGTACTGGAGGAAGAGCCGGGCGTCGTCGGCGTACATGTCGTGCATGCCCGCCTGCAGTGACCGCCACGCCGCCTCGTCCCGGTAGTCCACGTTCGGGTCGGAGCCGTAGCGGGCGTTGTAGACGGTCGTGGCCGCTTCGACGGACGCCTTGTTGGCCTTGGGGTGCGGGTCGGTGTAGAACTCCCACTCGGCGTTCCAGAACTGTGCGGCGACCCACTTGGAGAGGCCGACCTTGCGGAAGGGATTGTCGGGGTCCTCCACCCACTGGAACCCGGTGTACGTATAGGTCGGAGGAGGAGACTTGACACTGAGAGACGTCTGCCACACGTACCGGCGGTCCCACAGCTCGTCCAGCTTGGCCTCTGAGGCGGCCTGGTCCGTCTCGAACGCCGAGCTGAGCGGGGTGGTGGCTTCTTTCCAGTACTCCGGGTCGGCGGCTGTGTGAAGCTGGTCCTCGGTGCCGATGAGGCCGGCCCGGGCGACCTCCTTCATCGCGGGGCCGCCTTTGCGCAGGACCCCGCTGAGGAGGCACTGCTCCCGGCGGACGCGTTCTGCGGCCGTGAGGTCGAAGGGGGTGGGGGCCGGGTCGGCCGCGGTCGCGGTGCGCGGCGACTGGGCCCTGAGGTCGGGGAGCTGACCGCCTGTCACCGCGATTGCGCCGGCGACGGTCATCGCGGTCAGGGGCAAGAAACGGGATCTCGGCAAGAGCCCCCGTCTGCGTGCGTTCGTACGCATGGGAAACCTGTCTGTGAGAACGGCGAGTAGGGGACTCAGAACAGGAGGTTGTACTGGGTCCAGCCGCTGGTGCCGATCTGGACACGGGCGCTGAAGGGGGCGCTGGCGGTACCGGTCCCCTTGTAGAGCCAGAGGGCGCCCGCCGCGTCGACGGCCATCAGGTCCGCCTTGCCGTCACCGCTGTTGTCGCCGGTCGAGACGACGGCGGTGTAGTCCTTCCAGCCCGTGGTGGCCGCGGTGATGGTCGTACCGAGGACCGCGTCGGCGGTGGCCTTGCCGGTGCCGGGGTAGATCAGCAGATTGCCGACGCTGTTGCGGGTGACGAGGTCGGCGATGCCGTCACCGGTGTAGTCGCCGCGCCCGGCAAGGACGCTCATGCCGTTCCAGCCGGTGGAGTCCTTCATCCGGATCCTGGTGGCGAGGGTGCCGTCGGCCTTGCCCTGGTAGAGCCAGAGCTGGCCGTCGGCACCGCGGGCGACCAGGTCGGGCTGGGCGCTGCCGGCCATGTTCCCGACGGACACGATGAGGTTGTACTGGTCCCAGCCGGTGCCCAGCACCTTGGTGGCATTGCCGCGTTCGGCCGCGTAGTAGAGGGTGCCGCCGATCCGGAAGTAGAGGTCGTTGCCCCGGCCGCCGTCGGAGATGTCGGCCTGCACGAGCGCGGTGGCCACGGAGTAGCCGGTGCCGAGGTCCGCGCGGGCCTTCCAGCCGCCGGCGCCCTTGGCCTCGTAGTCCCAGAGGCGGCCGTCCTTGCCGCGGGCGAGGAGCGGGAAGAGGCCGGTGCCGTCGGCCGCAGCCTGTTGGAGCAGGGGAACGCTGTCGGTGACGGCCGCATTGTCCGTGACGGCCGTTCCGTGTGAAGGCGGCTCGCTGTGCGCCGTGGTGAACGCCACCACGGAAGTCACGGCGCCCGCTAGAACAAGAGCAGCCGCCCGGCGCAGCGAGCGGCTGAGGGATATCGATGTCAAGGCGAAAAGTCCCCGTTCGACGAAACCGGCGGGGTCCTCACGGCTCACCATGACACCGCGAACACAGCTCAGGTGATCCCCGGTGTCGCCCCCGCACCGCAGCTGGTCATGCCCACGGCAACGGCGATCCTATGGGGACCATGTGGAACGTGTGAAGGAATTTTCTCGAGTGACTCAGCCTGTCGCCTCGCACCGAGGCCTCCGGCGTAGCCAACGCGACCCTGGACGGCGCCGACACGGCCATGCCGAGGAAACCCGCCGGGCGCGGACAGCACGGAGAGAACACGCACGACCATGTAGCAGTCGAGGGAGCGTCCGGCAGGAGTCCGGCATTCGCGCAAGTCGCCGTCCCGCCAGCCGAGGACGAACTCCTCGCGCCGGCCGATGCGTTGGGGGCCGCCTCCCACGACCAGTACCGCGGCTGGGGAGACGTGGTCGTCTCCGCCGCGTGCGCCGCCGCCCGGATAGGCGAGGTCTCAGACTGCCGTGTCGGGGACATCGACACCACCCGGTGGATCCGGACCGTGCGGCGTCAGATCACACCCGCACCCGGGGGGGCTGACCGACAGGGGGACCAAAGGCAAGCGGGCCCGCACGGTTCCCATCGTCGAGGAGATCCGTCCCCTCGTCGCTCAGCACGTCCTGTCCGCCGACCCGAATCCCGATGCCCGCCTGTTCACCGGCCCGCGCGGCGGACGCATCTCCGCCGCCGTACAGCGCTACGCCCCACACTGGGACGACGTGGTCACCAAGCTCGGCTACGAGCACCTACGCCGCCACGGCCTCCGGCACACCGGACCGACCTGGTTCGCCGACGCAGGCGTGCAGGTCCACGCCCCTGCGACGCATCGCCGGCCACGGATCCCTGACCACCGCCCAGCGCTACCTGCGCCCGGACGTACACAAGATCACGGCTGCCGGGCGGCGCTCTCCGCGCACCTCAGTGTGTTGCGCGCACCGCGCTCGCCGCCGAGCCCAATCGTCGTGACCCGCTGACCTGAATCCCCAACTGGTCCCCAAGACAGGTCAGGGCCGGTTTCGGATGCCTCCGAAACCGGCCCTGACCCGTGACTGTCTCCAGTCGGGACGACAGGATTTGAACCTGCGACCCCTTGACCCCCAGTCAAGTGCGCTACCAAGCTGCGCCACGTCCCGGTGCGAATTCCGCGGCGAACCGCGTGATCACGCAGGTCAACACTACCGTACGCGCACGGGTGCCTGCGTCGGGGCGCCCGTCGCGCGGGGCGGGCCGAGCGGGCCGGCGGTGCGCTTGACCGGGACCAGGAGGGCGGCCAGGGCCGCGCCGAGGCACAGCAGGGCGAGCAGGGCGAAGGCGTGGGTGTAGCCGGAGGCGTAGGGCAGGCCCGAGGGCTGGAGCCGGCCGGTCACCAGGAGACCGGTCACCGCGGCGCCGACCGAGCCGCCGATGGTGCGGATGTTGGCGTTCATGCCGGTCGCGGCGCCGGTCTGCTCGGGCGGGACGCTGCCGACGACGAGGTTGGCCATCGAGGCGAAGGCCAGTCCGATGCCCAGGCCGAACACGCCCGCGACGAGAGCGACCTGCCACCGGGTGTCGTGCCAGAGGGTGAGGAAGCCGAGGGCGAGAGCGCCGAGGGCCGCGCCTGCGGTGAGCAGCGCCTTGGCTCCGACGCGGGGTTCCAGCCGCCCGCCCAGCACACCCGAGAGGAACATCGCGACCAGCATGGGCACCATCAGCAGCCCGGACGCGGTGACGCTCGCCCCGAAGCCGTAGCCGGCCGAGCCGGGGGTCTGGACGAAGCCGGGCAGGAAGGACCAGATCGCGTACATCCCGGCGCCGAACAGCAGCGCGGCGAGGTTGGTCGTCCACACGGCGGGCAGCCGCATCACCCGCAGGTCGATCAGCGGGGTGGCGGAGCGGGCCTCGGACCGCAGCCACAGCGCGCACACCACCGCGGCCAGGGCGAACAGCCCGATCACCCGGGGGGACCCCCAGCCCCACCGGCCGGCCTGGCTGAGCGGCAGCAGCAGGGCGACGAGCCAGCCGGACAGCAGCACGGCGCCGGCCCAGTTGACCCGGCCCGCGGACCTGCGGGGCGACTCGGGGACGTAGCGCAGGGCGATGAGGACGGTGGCGGCGACCACGGCGACCGGGATCCAGAACAGCCAGCGGTAGTCGAGCGCGGAGACGATGGGGCCGGCGGCCACCATGCCGACTCCCCCGCCCGCGGCGATCACCGCGGAGAGGTTGCTGATGCTGCCGCTGACCTCGGCCGGGGCGAACTCGTCGCGGATGATGCCGAAGGACAGCGGGAACAGCGCGCCACCGATGCCCTGGACGATCCGGGCGACGATCAGCACGCCGATGTTCGGCGCGAGCGCGGCGAGCAGACAGCCCGCCAGCACGGCCACCAGGACGGCGACCAGGGTGCGCTTCTTGCCCATCAGGTCGCCGACGCGGCCGAGGATCGGGGTGAAGACCGAGGCGGACAGCAGATAGGCGGTCATCACCCAGGTCGCGGTGGACTGGGAGGTGTGCAGCGCGTGCTGGACGGTCGGCAGGGCCGGCGCGATCAGCGACTGCAGCATGGAGAACACGCCCGCACCGGTCGCGAGGACCGCGAAGGTGAGGCGGGTGGACGTGCGGGGCATGGAGGGTCTCTCCGAATCCGGGCAGGGGTCGGGTACGTACGGGCACGGGGCGGCCGGGGACATCGGGCCGTGGCCGTGCCGGGTGGTGCGCCACGGCGTGCCACGAGGCGGCGCCGGGCATGCCGACGGCCGCGGCTGACGCCGCGCGGGACGATGGCGGGGGCATGACGTGGTGACGACGGTGTCGTGACGTCGTGCGGTGACGTGCAGTGCGGTGACGTGCAGTGACGTGCGAAGGAGCGCACCGCGGCCGCAGTGCGGCGCGGTGGACGCGCGGCGGAACCGGACTGGGGCGCGGCGGAGCGGTCGCGGGCGTGACGCGGTGGGGCGCGATCACGGCGGGCGCAACCCCGCACTGCTAAAGTGGAGGTACTCCTCCACTGTAACGGAGGCGACCCTCCGTTTCAACCTGATCCGCCCGGGAGGCAGCAGTGACGGCTCGGTCCTTTCCCGTCAGCGAGGTCGTCGCGGCCCAGCGGCCGCACCGCAAGGACGCGGCGCGCAACTTCGACGCACTGCTGACCGCCGCGCGTGAGGCGTTCGCCGAGCACGGCGCGGAGGCGTCGCTGGAGGACATCGCCCGCCGCGCGAACGTCGGCATCGCCACGCTGTACCGCAACTTCCCGACCCGCCGCGCGCTCTTCGAGAGCGTCTACGCGGACGAGGTGAACGAGCTGTGCCGGGTCGCGACGGAGGTGGTGGACGAGCTGGAGCCGTGGGAGGCGCTGACGGCCTGGCTGAACCGCTTCGCGGGCTATCTGGTCACCAAGCGTGCCGTGCGCGAGGCGCTGGAGGACGAGTCGGAGATCTTCCTGGCCTGCCGGGACTCGATGTACGCGGCGGGCGGTCCGCTCTTCGAGCGGGCACAGCGGGCCGGAGCGGCCCGCCCGGACATGGATTTCGGCGATCTGCTGCGCCTGATCGCGGGCATCACGGCGACCTCCTTCGTGGACGACGCGCAGCGCGACCGCGTCCTGGCCATCGCCCTGGACGGAGTACGCGCCGCACGCTGAGACCGCTCGGGCCGGGATCCCGGCTCCCGCCGGCCGGCCCGCCCCCTCACTCCGTCCCGGTGTACGCGGCCGTGGTCCGCCGGGCCGACTCGCGCGCCCGGGTCTCGTCCTCGCCGCCCGCGATGTTCGCCGCGCCCCAGGCCTCGCTGCTCCCGACGACGAACCGGCGGCCCTCCTCGGAGCCGAACCAGGCCATGGCCGCGGCCGGGTCGACCTGTTCGCCGGTGGCCAGGTGCAGGGACAGGCCCACGAGCGCCATGTCCCAGCCGACCCCGACGGCCCCCGGCCCGAACTCGGCCCACTTCGTGTCGTCGACGTGGGCGATGTGCTCCAGTTCGAAGCGGGTCGCGTTCTCGCCCTGCGGCGTCAGGCGCAGCTCGATCCAGCTCACCTCGCCGCCGAACTCCCAGGTCGCGAAGAAACTCTTGGGCGGGTCGCAGCGCTCGACCGTGCCGCCCGCGTTGCCCTGGAGCTGGTAGTGGCCGCCGGGGCGGAGCTCGCCCTCGACCGGGAGGAACCAGCGGGGGATCCGCTCGGGGTTGGTGCAGGCGTCCCAGACGTCGTCGAGCGGGGCGTCGTACGTCTGGCTCACGACGACCACGCGGGCCTCGCCGGCCTTGAAGTCTCGCTTGCCGACCTGCCGGCGTACGGCGTTGATCTGGTGGGTGACATCGATCATGTGGTGCTCCTCGGGGGTTCGTCGGCGTCGCGCAGCCGGCGCTCTCGCCGGCCGCGGGCCAGTTCCGTGGCCAGGGCGTCCAGGTGCGGGGTCCAGAAGCGGCGGAACCGGTCGAGCCAGGCGTCGATGTCCCGCAGCGGTTCGGAGTTCACCGCGTACAGACGGCGGGTCCCCTCGGGGCGCACCGTCGCGAAGCCGTTCTCCCGCAGCACCTTCAGATGCTGCGAGACGCCTGGCTGCGATATCCCGAACTCCGCTCGGACGATCTCGCCGACCGCGCCGGAGGTCATCTCCCCGTCGGCCAGCAGCTCAAGGATCCGTCGGCGTACCGGGTCGCCGAGGACGTCGAAGGCGTGCACCTGGCCAACGTATCACTGGACACTTATATAAGCAGCTACTGAAGAAGACCTCGTGCCGCGGGTCTCGCGCCACAGGTCTCGCACCCCCTCCCCCGAACCCGTCCGTGCACATGCCTGTCACTCTTCGCCGCGCCCCGCTACAACCTGGGGGCACACGGATCGCCTTCGCCCGAGCGCTGGAGGTACGGACATGAGCGGGCAGGACTTCTCCGGCCGGGCGGGCACCGCGTTCGTCGCGGGCGGCACCGGCGCCGTCGGGGCGGCGGTCGTCCGGGTGCTGGCCGAGCGCGGCAGCGACGTGACGTTCACCTACCGCAGCGACGCGGCGGCGGCTAGGGCTCTGGCGGACGAGGTGGACAAGCACGGCGGACGGGTCCGGGCGGTGCGACTGGACCTTTGCGACGACACGGCCACGGCCGCCGCGGTGTCCGGGGCCGCCCGGACCCACGGCGGACTGCACACGGTGGTGTACGCCGCCGGGCCGCACGTGCCGATGCTGCATCTGAGCCGGGTCGCGCCACAGCAGTACCGGGCCCAACTGGAGGGCGACGCGGTGGCGTTCTTCAATCTGGTCCACCCCTGTCTGCCGCTGCTGCGGGAGAGCCGGGGCGGCATCGTCGCGGTCACCACGGTCGCCACGCGCCGCTTCCCGGTCCGTGACGGGCTGTCGTCGGGGGCCAAGGGGGCGGTCGAGGCGGTGGCGCGGGCCCTGGCCGTCGAGGAGGGGCGCTACGGCGTGCGCGTGAACTGCGTGGCTCCCGGCATGCTCACCGACGGCATCGCGGCACGGCTGATCGACTCCGGGGACCTCGACGAGCGGGCCCTCGCCGCCGCCCGGCGCGCCATCCCGCTGCGCCGCTTCGGCGAGGCGAGGGACATCGCGGAAGCGGTCGCGTTCCTCGCCTCGGACCGGGCCGGGTTCATCACCGGACAGGCCCTGGGAGTGGACGGCGGATACAGCGCGTGAACGGCGTACCGGACAATCGCCGGCGCCCGCGGAAGCCGGCACACACCCTTCCCGGTCACTTCAAGATCGCCCCGTGGAATTCCCCCGCACCCGTCGTACGAGGGGAAAGGGCACCCCGATTCGGACATGCCGCACCAAAGAAAGTTCCATATTCACCTATCGGTGTTTCATCGATGTGTGAGGAGAGTGAACAGCCCGGCACCATCAAGGAATTGCTCCGATTTCCGACGCCTCTTCCGGCACCCGCGACTGACCGAATCAATGCGCCTGCTTACTGCCCCGCTGATTCAACATTGACCAGTCAGTAATAACAGGGCTACCTTTCAACCCGTTTCGAGCAGGATCTTTAATCGGTGTTCCCGGGTCCCTCGGGTCCGGCCGGAATCCGACGCGCCGCCATCGTTGTCGTACCGCACCCCCCACCATGCAGTCTCAGCTTGATTCGGAGAATCATGACGTCTGCTGTGCGTTCCGAGGACATGATCATCGGCATCACCCCGTTCGGTGAACCCGACGCCGGGCTCGCGGCGGCGGTGTGCCGGGCCGGCGGGCTCGGCGTGCTCGACCTGGGCGACGGGGACCGAAGATCCCGTGACGCGCTGGGCCGGCTGCGCCGGCTGGCCCCGGGCCCGTTCGGGGTCCGGATCGGCGCCCGCTGCCGGCTGGACCCCGCCGACCTGGAACCGGGGAGCGAGGACGCGGGACGGCCGGACACGGTGGTGCTCGCGGTCGACGCGCCGTGGCGGGCCGAGGACGTGCCGGCCGGTCACCGGGTGCTGGTGGAGGTCACGGACCTCGACGAGGCGCGGGCCGCGGTCCGCGCCGGGGCGTACGGGCTGATCGCCCGCGGCAGCGAGTGCGGCGGCCGGGTCGGCGAACTGAGCGCCTTCGTCCTGCTCCAGCAGCTGCTCGCCGCGCCCGACATGCCGCTCCCCGTCTGGGCCTGCGGCGGCATCGGCCCCCGGACGGCGGCCGCCGCGATGGCCGGCGGGGCGGCCGGGGTCGTCCTGGACGGCCAGCTCGCGCTGCTGGCCGAATCCTCGCTGCCGGAGGCGGCAGCCGCGCGGCTGCGGTCCCTGGACGGTTCGGAGACGGTGGTGCTGGCCGGTCACCGGGTGCTGCCGCGCCGTGGCCCGGACGCGCCACGCATCACCGGCACCGACCCCGCGGCGGTGGCCGCGGCACTGGGCGCGCAGGATCCGCGCACCCGGTTGCTGCCGGTTGGCCAGGACGGCTTCCTCGCGGCCCGGTTCGCGAACCGCTTCGGTGATGTGCGCGGGACGGTGCGCGCGCTGACCGACGCGGTGCGCGAGGCCGTGGGCGACGACGTGGCCGCCGGGGCGCTGGGCGCGGGCTCCCCGATGAGCCGGGCGCTCGGCACCCGGCTGCCCGTCGCGCAGGGGCCGATGACCCGGGTCAGCGACCGTGCCGAGTTCGCGGCGGCGGTCGCCGCGGACGGCGCGCTGCCGTTTCTCGCCCTGGCACTGGCGGACGGCGCGCGCACCCGGGCGATGCTGGCCGAGACCCGGGCCGCGGTCGCCGGGCGGCCCTGGGGAGTCGGCGTGCTCGGCTTCGCGCCGGAGGAGGTGCGGACCGCCCAGCTGGAGGCGGTACGCGAGCTGCGGCCGACGCACGCCGTCATCGCGGGCGGACGCCCCTCCCAGGCGCAGGCGCTGGAGCGGGACGGGATCCGTACCTTCCTGCACGTGCCCTCGCCGGGACTGCTGCGGCAGTTCCTGGAGGCCGGGGCCCGCCGGTTCGTGTTCGAGGGCTCCGAGTGCGGCGGACACGTCGGTCCGCGCGGCAGCTTCCCGCTCTGGGAGGCGCAGCTCGCGGTCCTGGAGGACTTCCTGGACACGGCCGACGGGAATGGCGGGAACGGCACGGACGGCAGAAACGGTGGGCACGGCAGGCACGACGGGCGGGACGCGCGCGGCGAGAACGGCGGGCAGGACGGGCGCGGCGAGAAGGGCGAGAGTGCGGCCGCGGCGCTGGAGGTGTTCTTCGCGGGCGGTGTGCACGACGAGCGCTCGGCGGCGATGGTCGCCGCGCTCGCGGCCCCGCTGACCGCGCGCGGGGCCGCCGTCGGGGTCCTCATGGGCACCGCCTACCTGTTCACCGAGGAGGCGGTCGCGCTCGGGGCGATCCGGCCGCTCTTCCAGCGCCGGGTACGGGCCGCCGAGCGCACCACGCTCCTGGAGACCGCGCCCGGTCACGCCACCCGCTGCGTGCCGAGCCCCTTCACCGCCGGTTACCGCGAGCACGAGGGGCGGCTGCGGTCAGCGGGCCTGCCCGACCGGCAGGTCTGGGAGGAGCTGGAACAGCTCAACATCGGGCGGCTGCGCCTCGCGAGCAAGGGCGTGGACCGCGACGACGGCGGGGCGCTCAGGCCGGTCGACGAGGAACGCCAGCTCACCGACGGCATGTTCATGGCCGGGGAGGTGGCCGTGCTGCGCTCCGCCACCACCACGGTCGCGGCGCTGCACCGGTCGGTGACCGCCGGGGCCGCCGGGTTCCTCGCGGAGCGTACGGCACGGCTGCGCGACCGGCTCGACACCCGGCCGGGGCAGCGGCCGAGCGGCTCCGGGCCCCGGGAGCCGGTGGTGCCCGCGCCGCTGGACGTCGCGGTCGTCGGGATGGCCTGCATGTTCCCCCAGGCGCCCGACCTCCCCACCTTCTGGGCGAACGTTGTCGGCGGCCGGGACGCGGTCGGCGAGGTGCCGCCCGAGCGCTGGGACCCGGCCGTGCACTACGACGCGCAGGGCACCGGCGGCGCCACCCCCTCCCGATGGGGCGGCTTCCTGCCCCGCATCCCCTTCGACCCGCTGCGCTACGGCATCCCGCCGGCCTCACTCGGCAGCATCGAGCCGGTCCAGCTGCTCTCCCTGGAGGCCGCCCGGCGCGCCCTGGAGGACGCCGGATACGGCGACGGGGGACGGGAGTTCGACCGCTCCCGCACCTCGGTGGTGTTCGGCGCGGAAGCGGGCAGCGACCTGTCCAACGCGGCCACGCTGCGCGCCGTGCTCCCGTCGTACCACGGGCGCGTCCCCCAGGGTCTGGACGGCCAGTTGCCCCGGCTGACCGAGGACTCCTTCCCGGGCATGCTCGCCAACGTGATCTCCGGGCGGATCGCCAACCGGCTCGACCTCGGCGGCGCCAACTTCACCGTCGACGCCGCCTGCGCCTCCTCGCTGGCCGCGGTGGACGTCGCGTGCAAGGAACTCGTCGGCGGCACCAGCGACGTGGTGCTGTGCGGCGGCGCCGACCTGCACAACGGCATCAACGACTACGTCCTGTTCGCCTCGGTGCACGCGCTCTCCCCCACCGGCCGCTCCCGCTCCTTCGACGGCTCGGCGGACGGCATCGCGCTCGGCGAGGGCGTCGCCTGCGTCGTACTGAAGCGGCTCGCGGACGCCGAGCGGGACGGCGACCGGATCTACGGGGTGATCAAGGGCCTGGGCAGTTCCAGCGACGGCCGCTCGCTGGGCCTGACCGCGCCCCGCCCCGAGGGCCAGCGCTCGGCGCTGGAGCGGGCCTACCGCAACGCGGGTGTCTCCCCGGCCGACGTCGGGCTCGTCGAGGCGCACGGCACCGGGACCGTGGTCGGCGACCGCACCGAACTGACCGTGCTCGGCGAGGTGTTCGGCGAGGCCGGGGCCGAGCCGGGCAGTTGTGTGCTCGGTTCGGTCAAGTCGCAGATCGGGCACACCAAGTGCGCCGCCGGACTGGCCGGACTGATCAAGACCGTGTTGGCGCTCTACACCGGGGTCCGGCCGCCCACCCTGCACCTGAAGCGGCCCAACGCGGCCTGGGACGCCGAGCGCAGCCCGTTCGTCTTCCACACCCGGGCCCGGCCGTGGGCGGCCCCGGCACGGCAACGGCTCGCCGGTGTCAGCGCGTTCGGCTTCGGCGGGACCAACTTCCACGTGGTGCTGGGCGCGTACGCGCACGGCGCCCCGCCGGCCAGGACGCTGGACGTCTGGCCGGCCGAACTCTTCGTGTTCCGGGGCCGGGACACCGCGGCGGCGCACCGGGCCGTCGAGGAGCTGCTCGCGGCCGCCGAGACCGAGGGCCGGCCGTGGCGGCTGCGCGACCTGGCGCTGAGCGCGGCCCGCCGGGCCGACGTCTGCCCGGATCCGGCGCGGGTCGCGGTCGTGGCCGCCGACGTGGACGAACTGATCGTACGGCTGCGGCAGGCGCTGGCCGGCGAGCACGATCCGGCGCACGGCGTCCATCTCGCCGACGGTCCCACCGCCCGTCCCGCCCAGGACCCGGCCGAGGGCAAGGTCGCCTTCCTCTTCCCCGGCCAGGGCAGCCAGCGCCCCGGCATGCTCGCCGACCTCTTCGTCGCGTTCCCCGACCTGCGCCACTACCTGGAACTCGGCGCCGACCAGGCGGACCTGCTGTACCCGCCCGCCGCCTTCGACGCCGGCGCACACGACCGGCAGCGGGCGGCGCTCACCGACACCCGGGCCGCCCAGCCCGCCCTCGGCATCACCGGACTCGCCGCCCACGCCCTGCTCACCACGGCCGGGGTGCGGCCGGACATGGCCGCCGGGCACAGCTACGGCGAACTGGTCGCCCTGAGCGCGGCCGGCGCCCTCGACCCCGAGACGCTGCTCGCGCTCAGCCGTGAACGGGCGGCGGCGATCCTCTCGGCCGCCGGTGCGGACCACGGAGCGGACCCGGGCACCATGGCCGCGGTCACGGCCGGCGCCGCCGAGGTCACCGAGGCCCTGCGGACGGCTGGGGCCCCGGCCACGGTGGTCGTCGCCAACCGCAACGCGCCCCGCCAGACGGTGATCTCCGGCCCGGCCGACGACGTCACGGACGCCGTACGGCTGCTGCGCGAGGCGGGGTACGGCGCCCAGCGCATCCCCGTGGCCTGCGCCTTCCACAGCCCCCTGGTCGCCGCGGCCGGCGAGCGGTTCGCGGCGGCGCTGGCGGCCCGGCCGGTGCGCGCGCCGGAGTTCCCGGTGTGGTCCAACCGCACCGCGCGGCCGTACGCCGCCGACCCGGACGCGGTACGGGCCGAACTCGCCGCGCAGATCGGCGCCCCGGTCGGGTTCGTCGAGCAGATCGAGGCGATGTACGAGGCGGGTGCGCGGACCTTCGTCGAGGCGGGTCCCGGCTCCGTGCTGACCCGGCTGGTCGGACAGATCCTCGGCGACCGGCCGCACCGGACGGTGGCCTGCGAACCGCACCCGGACAGCGGACTGCGCGGCTGGCTGGACGCCCTGGCCCGGCTGGCCGTCGCGGGGCTGCCGGTGCGCACCGGCCCGCTGCTGCGGTGCCGCGACGCCGTCGACGCGGTGCGTACGCCGGTGCCGAAGCGGCCCGGCTGGACCGTCGACGGACAGTTGGTGCGCACCGCCGCCGGAGACCTCCTTCCCGGTGCGCTCGCACCGGCCCGACGAGTCGTGGAGACGACTGTGCCGACGAACCCCCCGCACGCGGTCCCGTCCGACCGGGACGGCCACCACGGCCCGCACGGTCAGGACCGTCAGGCCGCCCAGGACGCGCTGATCGCCGAATTCCTGCGCACCAGCCGCGAGATGATCGCCGCCCAGCGCGATGTGCTGATGACCTATCTCGGCGCCGCGGCCGGCGAGCGGACGGCCGCGCCCCCCGCTGTCGTCGCCCCGCTGCCCCCGCAGGCGGTCGCACCGCCGGTGGAGTCGCCGCGTGCGTCGGTGCCTTCGCCCCAGCCGCCGTCGGTCACCGGGTCGTCGGCCGCCCGGGCGGCCGGCACCGGGCCCGCGCCGGTCGCGGGCCCCGACGTCCGGCAGTTGGTCCTGGAGATCATCAGCGAGCGCACCGGCTATCCCCTCGACATGATCGAGCCCGATCTCGACCTGGAGGCCGACCTCAGCGTCGACTCCATCAAGCGGGCCGAGATCGCCGGTGAACTGGCCCGGCGCCTGGGCGCCGGGAACGGCACGGACCTCGCCGGCCTCGACGACGCCGAACTGGAGGAACTGGCGAAGGCACGGACGGCCGCCGCGGTGACCGACTGGCTGACCGCACGGCTCTCCGGACCCGCCGAGGCGACCGAGACGGCCGAGGGGACCGACACGGCTGAGACGATCGAGACGGTCCAGGTGCGCGACGCGGACGTACACGACGCGGATGTGCGCGACGCGGACGTACACGACACGGATGTGCACGACGCGGACGTACACGACACGGATGTGCACGACACGGACGTACACGACACGGATGTGCACGACGCGGCGGTGAGCGGCGAGGCGCCCAAGCGGTATCTGCTGCGGTCGGTGTCCCTCGGGCCGGAGGGCGGTACGGCGGATCCGGCGGCCGAGCTGTCCGGGACCCGGTGGGTCGTCCTCGGCGACGCTCCCGAGATCGGCGCCCGGCTCGCCGCGCACGGCGCCGACGTCGTCGTACGCGACCGGGACCATCCACTCACGCAGGACGACGGCCGGGTGGACGGGGTCGTGTATCTCGTGACGGGTGACACTCCGGTGCTGCCGGACGCCTTCCCCGTCCTGAAGGCCGCCCTGGCCCGGGGACCGCACCGGCTGCTGGCCCTGCGGGCCGCCCACGGGGACGCGCCGGACCCGGTGGCGGCGGGGCTGCGCGGCTTCTTCCGCACCGTGGCGCGCGAGTACCCGCTCACCGTCGCCCGGACGGTGGAGGTGGCGACGGCATCCGCCGCCACGGACCCGCCGACCGTCAAGAACTCACCGCCCGCCACGAACCCGACGACCGGCACCGGCACCGGCACCGGCACCGGCACCGGCACGCCGACCGTCGCCGAGGCACTGCTGCTCGCGGACGCGCTGGTCGACGAGGTGTGCGCGCCCGACCGCACCCCGGTCGTGCTGCGCCGGCCGGAGGGCCGGTTCGGTCTGGAGCTCGCCGAGACACCGCTGGGCATCCTCGGCAGCACCGGCGCCGGACCGGCCGGGGCGGGGGCGGCCGAGGCCGCCGCGCTCGGCCTGGACCGGGACGCGGTGGTCCTGCTGGCGGGCGGGGCACGCGGCATCACCGCGCAGTGCGCCGCGGCCCTCGCCGCGGCGGCCGGGTGCCGGCTCGAACTGCTCGGCAGGACACCCGTGCCGGACGGCCCTGAGGACCCGGAGACGGCCGCCGCCCGCACCCCGGCCGCCCTGCGCGCGACGCTCGCCGCCCGCGGCGGGACGACACCGGCCGCGATCAACAGGACCGCCGGACTCCTCCTCGCCCAGCGGGAGATCACCGCGACGCTGGCGGAGCTCACGGCGCTCGGCAGCCGGGTCCGCTACCGCTGCGTCGACTTCCGGGAACCCGAGGCGGTGCTCCAGGCGGTGAAGGAGATCCACGCCGAGCACGGACGTCTCGACGGTGTCGTCTACGCGGCCGGGGTGATCGAGGACCGGGTCGTCGCCGAGAAGACGGCCGAGTCCTTCCAGCGGGTCTACGGCACCAAGGCGACCGGCGCCGACGCCCTGCTCACCGCCCTGGAGGAGCTGCCCGACGGGCCCGCGTTCAGTGTGCTGTTCGGCAGTGTCTCCGGTGTCCTGGGCAACCGGGGCCAGGCCGATTACGCGGCCGCCAACGACGCGCTCCAGACGCTCGGCGCGGCCTGGGCCGCCCGCACCGGGCACCGGGCACTGACGGTGCACTGGGGACCGTGGGCGCCCGCCGCCCGGCACGGCGGCATGGTGGGGCCGGAGCTGGCCCGCGCCTACGGCCGCCGGGGCATCCGTCTGATCGACCCCGAGGAGGGCACCGCGGCCCTGCTGCGTGAGCTCGCGTGGGGCGACCCGTCGGCCACCGCCGTCGTCTACACCGCCTCGGGCTGGTGAGGGCCCCGGTGACGGGCCCCGCAGAGGGTCCCGCACAGGGTCCGGCGGTCGCCATCGTCGGTATGGCGGTGCTGCTGCCCGGCGCCCGGGACCTGGCGGCGTACTGGCGCAACCTGCGGGACGGGGTGGACTCGATCGGCGAGGTTCCGCAGGACCGGTGGGACGCCGGGTACTACCGTCCCGGGACCGCGTCCGCACCGGCTGTCGCCGACCAGGTGTACTGCCGCAGGGGCGGCTTCGTGGACGCGCCGGCCGAGGTGGAGGTGACCCGGTTCGGGATCATGCCGAACTCGGTGGCCGGCACCGAGCCCGATCAGCTCATCGCGCTGCATGTGGCCGCCGCCGCCCTCGCGGACGCGGGCGGCACGGACCGGCTGCCCGACCGGCGGCGGGTCGGCGTCGTCCTCGGCCGTGGCGGCTATCTCACCCCCGGACTGGTCCGGCTCGACCAACGGGTGCGCACGGCCGGGCAGTTGGTACGCACCCTGGGCGAACTGCTGCCCGACCTGACGGACGCCCAACTGGAACGCGTGCGCACGGCGTTCACGGATCGGCTCGGTCCCGACAGCCCGGAGTCGGCGATCGGCCTGGTGCCCAACCTGGCCGCCTCCCGGGTGGCCAACCGGCTCGACCTGCGCGGCCCCGCCTACACCGTGGACGCCGCCTGCGCCTCCTCGCTGGTCGCGGTCGACCAGGCGGTGGGCGAACTCGCGTCGGGCCGCTGCGACATGATGCTCGCCGGAGGCGTCCACCACTGCCACGACATCACCCTGTGGAGCGTCTTCTCCCAACTGCGCGCCCTCTCCCCCAGCGAGCGCATCCGTCCCTTCCACCGGGACGCCGACGGCATCCTCGTCGGCGAGGGCACCGGAGTCGTCGTACTGAAGCGGCTGACCGACGCCCGGCGCGACGGCGACCGGGTCTACGCGGTGATCCGGGGCACCGGGGTGGCGAGCGACGGCCGGACCTCGGGCCTGGTCAACCCCGATCCCGGCGGTCAGGCGAGCGCCGTGCGCCAGGCGTGGCGCGCCGCCGGACTCGACCCGGCCGCGCCCGGCTCGGTCGGGCTGCTGGAGGCGCACGGCACCGCGACCCCGGCCGGCGACCGGGCCGAACTGGCCACGCTCACCGCGGTGTTCGGGCCGCCCGAAGAGTCCGGGGCGGAGCGCGCGGTGCTCGGCTCGGTGAAGTCGATGATCGGGCACACCATGCCGGCCGCCGGGGTGGCCGGACTGGTCAAGGCCGCCCTCGCGGTGCACCACGCGACGCTGCTGCCGACCCTGCACTGCGACGACCCGCATCCGGCGCTGGCCGCGACCCGCTTCCGCACGCTGGAGAAGGCCGTCCCCTGGGAGACCTCGCCCGGTGGGCCGGTGCGGCGGGCCGCGGTGAACGCCTTCGGCTTCGGCGGGATCAACGCGCACGTGGTGCTGGAGGAGGAACCGGCGCCCGTCGCGACGGCGCCCGCGTCGAAGGCCGCGCACGCGGTGGTGCGGGTCGCCGAGCCCGAGCGGGTCCTGCTGCTCGCCGCCGACGGTCCCGAGCCGCTCGCCGCCCTCCTGGACACCGACGACGACAAGGTCCGCGCGGCCGGCCTCGACCCCGCGCTGCCGCACACGGCCGCGGGCCCGGCCCGGCTCGGCGTCGTCGACCCGACCGCGAAGCGGCTGGCCGTGGCCCGCCGGGCGGTCGGCCGGGGCCGCCCCTGGCACGGCCGGGGCGACGTGTGGTTCCGGCCCGGTCCGCTGCTCGGCCCCGGCCACGGCGGGCTCGCCTTCGTCTTCCCCGGTCTGGAGGGCGAGTTCACCCCACGTGTCGACGACGTGGCCGCGCACTTCGGGCTGCCCGACGTGACGGCGCCCGGCGGCGACCGCGTCGGCGACGTGGGCCGGCACGGTCTCGGCGTCGTCGCCGTCGGGCGCCTCCTCGACGCCGCGCTGCGTCGCACGGGCGTGGTCCCGGACGCGGTCGCCGGGCACAGCGTCGGCGAGTGGACGGCGATGACGGTGGCCGGGCTGTACTCCGGGGACGAGGTCGACGCCTTCATGGCGGACTTCGACCCGGACTCGGTGACGGTGCCGGGACTGGCCTTCGGCGCCGTCGGCGCGCCCGCGCAGCGGGTGCTGACCGCCCTGGAGGAGGAGTGGGCGGGCGCCGGTCTGGTGCTCTCCCACGACAACGCGCCGGGCCAGTCGATGGTGTGCGGACCGGACGCGGCGGTCGAGGCGTTCGTACGGTCGTTCCGGGCGCGCGGGGTGCTCGGCCGGGTGCTGCCGTTCCGGTCCGGCTTCCACACGCCGATGCTGGCGCCGTACCTCGAGCCGATAAGACAGGCGGCGCGGCGCTTCCGGCTGCATCCGGCGAGCGTCCCGGTGTGGTCGGGGACGACCGCGGCGCCGTTCCCCGAGCGGGAGGCGGAGGTACGGGAGTTGTTCGTCCGGCATCTGCTGGAGCCGGTGCGCTTCCGGCAGTTGGTCGAGGCCCTGTACGTGGCGGGGCACCGGACGTTCGTCCAGATGGGCCCCGGGCAGCTCGCGTCGCTCGTGGGCGACACCCTGGGCGACCGCGACCATCTGGCCGTGGCCGCCAACTCCCCGCACCGCAGCGGCCTCGCCCAGTTGCGCCGGGTGGCGGCCGCGCTGTGGACGGCGGGGGCGGCCGTGGCCCCCGCCCTGCCGACCGGGACCCGTACGGGATCCGCCGTCGGAGCCGGACCGGGATCGACCGCCGGAACAGGGGCGGGATCCGCCACCGGAACCGAGCCGGGATC
>NZ_JBSFIA010000023.1:0-84840 GCF_053597355.1 Streptomyces sp. NPDC001443 | reverse complement strand
TCCGCCACCATGACCGGACCGGGATCCGCCGCCGGAACCGAGCCGGAGTCCGCCACCATGACCGGACCGGGATCCGCCGCCGGAACCGAGCCGGAGTCCGCCACCATGACCGGACCGGGATCCGCCGCCGGAACCGAGCCGGAGCCCGCCACCATGACCGGACCGGGATCCGCCGCCGGAACAGGGGCGGGATCCGCCGGGGCCGGGCCGGGATCCTCCGTCGGTCCGCTGCCGTCGCGGCCGCCCGTGCGGCTCGACCTCGGCGGGGCACTGATCTCGCTCGCAGGACCGGAACTGGCGAGCCTGCGCGCCGAGTTACAGGCGACTCCGGCGGCTCCCCGCGCCGCCACCAGGTCCGTGCTGGGCACGCTGACCGACCAGTTCCCCGCCGCCGCCGAGCTGGACGCCCTGCTGCGCGACACCGCGGACACGGCTGCCGCGCTGATCACCGCGCGTACCGCTCCCCGGCCGACCGGCCCACCCGCTCCCCCGGCCCCCGCCGCCGCCCCGGCCCCGGCCGCCGGGCCCGGCCCCGCCGGCGCCCCGGTTCCGGTGTCCGTCACCGGGACGTGGACGCCGGGCGGCAGCCCACCGGCGACGGGCACCGGCATACGGACGTCGGTCGTCCGCGTCTCGCCGGAGACCATGCCGTACCTGCTCGACCACTGCTTCTTCCCCCAGCGGCCCGGCTGGCCGGACGTGGCCGACCGCTGGCCGGTCGTCCCGGCGACCACGATCGTGCAGCACCTGATGGACGCGGCCCGGGAGGCGGCGCCGGGCAGGGTGCCGGTCGCGGTGCACGGCGCCCGGTTCGAGGAGTGGCTCACGGCCACCCCCGCCGTCGACGTCCAGGTCACGGCGGAGCCGGTGGCACCGGACCGGCTCGCGCTGTCCTTCGGCCCCCGGGCCCGCGCCACCGTGGAACTCGCCGACGGCTATCCGGCCCCGCCACCCGCGCGCTGGCGGACCGACCCCGCGGGCGAGCGCGCGCCCGGCCGCACGGCGGCCCAACTGTACGGCGAGCGCTGGATGTTCCACGGTCCGGCGTTCCAGGGGGTGACCGAGCTCTCCGCGCTCGGCGAGCGGCACATCCGCGGGATCATCACCGTCCCGGCCGCGCCCGGCGCCCTGCTGGACAACGTCGGCCAGCTCCTCGGCTACTGGATCATGGCGACCCGCACCGAGCGGACGGTCGTGTTCCCGGTCGGGATGCGGGAGATGCGCTTCCACGGCCCGCATCCGGCGCCGGGGACGCCGGTGGCGTGTCTGGTGCGGATCACCTCGCTCACCGACACCGTGCTGGAGGCCGACGTACAGCTCTCGGTGGCCGGTGCGGTGTGGGCGGAGCTGCGCGGCTGGCAGGACCGCCGGTTCGACAACGACCCGCACACCCGGCCGGTGGAACGCTTCCCGGAGCGCAACACCCTGTCCGAGGTGCGTCCGGGGGGCTGGTCACTGGTGCACGAGCGGTGGCCGGACCTGGCGTCGCGCGAACTGATCATGCGCAACTCGCTCGGCGGGGCGGAGCGTTCGGAGTACGCCAGGCACGCGCCGCGCGGTCGTCGGCAGTGGCTGCTGGGCCGGATCGCGGTCAAGGACGCGGTACGCCAGTGGCTTTGGGACCACGGCGAGGGCCCGGTGTTCCCGGCGGAGCTGCGGGTGCACAACGACGACGTGGGCCGCCCGTACGTCACCGGGGTGCACGGCCGCGAACTGCCCCCGCTGGACGTCTCGCTGGCCCATCGCGCGGAGGCGGGCGTGGCGATCGTACGGCCGCACACGCCCGCGCCCGGGCCGGGCATCGACATCGAGGAGGTCACCGACCGCGACCCGCAGGCGGTGGCGAGCGTGCTCCGCGCGGACGAACTGCGGCTGCTGCACGGGCTGTGCGCGGCCACCGGCGACTCCGAGGCCCTGTGGTTCACCCGGTTCTGGGCCGCGAAGGAGGCGGTCGCCAAGGCGGAGGGCACCGGATTCGGCGGCCGGCCACGGGACTTCGTCGTGCTGGAGGCGTCCCCGGCCGGGGACGAGCTGACCGTCTCGGGGCGTCTGGAACGCGCGTACGCGGTGCGCTGTGCGCCGGCCGTGAATCCGTCCGGACTGACCGAGCGGGCCTATGCCGTGGCCTGGACCACGGGACCGATCGGTCCGACCGGAATCCCCCACGAGGAGGAGTACGCCCGATGAACGCCACCCCCCGCCCCGCCGACGCGGACCCGGTGCCGCAACAGGCGACGGTCCTCGCCGACATCGCCGGACTGCTCGCCCGGCTCGTCGAGGACGAGTACGGCCTGGACGACGTCGAGATCGGCATGACGACCACCTTCAACCGCGATCTGGAGCTGGAGAGCATCGACCTGGTGACCCTGTCGGGACTGCTGGAGGAGCGGTACGGCGGACGGGTCAACTTCGCCGAGTTCCTGGCCGGGATGGAGTTCGACGAGATCATCGAGCTCACCGTCGGGCGGCTCGTGGAGTACGTGGTGAGCAGCCTGAAGGCGGCGGGGGCGAGCTGACGCATGACGATGGTCGACATCGGCGGACTCCGGTTGCACGTACAGCGCCTCGGCCCCCGGGACGGCCGTCCGGTCACCGGCACCGCGGTGCTCGTCCACGGTCTGCTCACCGACAGCCTCGCCAGCTACTACTTCACCGTGGCCCCCGGGTTCGCGGCGGCCGGCCTCGACGTCGTCATGTACGACCTGCGCGGCCACGGCCGCAGTGAACGGCCGCCCGACGGCTACACGCTGGACCGGAGCATCGACGACCTCGAGGCGCTGCTGGACCGGCTGGCGGTGACCGGACCGGTGCACCTGGTCGGCAACTCCTACGGCGGCACGATCGCCTTCGGCTACGCGGCCCGTCACCCCGGGCGGGCGGCCAGTGTGTCCCTGATCGAGTCCGAACCGGCCACCGCCGCCTGGGCGTCGAAGCTCGGCGGCATCCTCGACCGGGTGATGACCGAGCTGGCGCACAACGAGCCCGACGCCCTGGCCTGGATCACCGCCCATCGGGGCCACAACACGGCGCGGCTGGCCCGGGGCGCGGCCCGGCTCGCCCGGGACACCACCCTCGGCAGGGACATCCCGGCCAGCGGGGTCCTGACCGAGGAGCGGATCGGCGCGGTGCACTGTCCGGTGCTCGGCGTGTACGGGGGTGACTCCGACCTCGTCGAACTGGCGCCCTACCTGCGGTCGTTGCTGCCGGACTGCCGGACGGTGGTGGTACCGGGGCACGAGCACTCGGTGCTGGTGGAGGCGGCGGGGACGGTGGGCGGCCACGTCCTGGCGCTGATCCAAGGGGCCTCGGCGGTCCGGCGGCCGGGGGTCGGTGCGCCGTGAGCGGATTCCTTTTCGTGGCACCGCCGTTGGTCGGGCACATCAACCCGGCCGTCGGGGTAGCCGACCGACTGCTCGCGCGGGGTCACCGGGTGGCGTGGGTCTGCCCCGACCCCGCCCTGGTGGGACGCCTCGCGGGTGACCGGGCCCCGGTGTTCCCGTGCGCCGGGCCGGTGCCGGGGACGGGCGAGGCGAGGCGGCCGCCCGACCTGCGAGGTCCCGAGGCGCTGAGGTTCCTGTGGGAGTGGTACCTGCTGCCGCTGGCCGAGGCGATGGCGCCGGGGGTGCGGGCGGCCGTCGAGACGTTCCGTCCGGACGTGGTCGTCGCCGACCAGCAGGCCTTCGCCGGTGCGCTGGTCGCCGAGCGGGCGGGGCTGCCGTGGGCCACCTCGGCCACCACCTCGGCCGAGTTCGCCGACCCGCTGGCGGGACTGCCGAAGGTCGGCCGGTGGATCGCGGAGCGCCTGGCGGACCTGCGCGCGGCCGTCGGGGACCCGGCGGGCGACACCGATCCGCGGTTCTCTCCGTATCTGGTGCTGGCGTTCAGCACGGCCGAGTTCGCCGGTCCGCACGCGGCGGCTCCGGGCGGCCCGGTCCACTGGGTCGGCCCGTCCGTCACGGCCCGGCCTGAACCGTCCGCCTTCCCCTGGGAGTGGCTCGACCCCGGCCGGGCCGCGGTGCTGGTGACCCTGGGCACCGCGAACACGGACGTCGGCGGGCGCTTCCTCGCCGTCTGCCGGGAGGCCCTGCGCGAACGGGCCGACCGGGTGCAGGCGGTCGTCGTCGACCCGGCGGGCACCCTGGGCGCGGACGACACACCGGCGCGGTACGGCACCGGGCGCGCGGCCGGGCACAGCCCGGACAAGGATCTGCTGGTGCTGCCCTCCGTGCCCCAACTCGCCCTTCTGGAAAGGATGGACGCCGTGGTCTGCCACGCCGGTCACAACACCGTGTGCGAGGCGCTGTGGCACGGGGTCCCGCTCGTCGTGGCCCCCATCCGCGACGACCAGCCGGTGGTGGCCGGGCAGGTCGTGGCCGCGGGGGCGGGCGTCCGGGTCAGGTTCGGGCGGGTGACCGCCGCCCGGCTGGGCGCCGCGCTCGACTCCGTGCTGCACGAACCCGGGCACCGTGCCGCCGCCGAGCGGATCGGTACGGCCTTCCGCGCCGCCGGGGGCGCCCCCGCGGCGGCGGACCGTCTCGAACAACTCGCCAGGGAGAGCCGATGAGTGACCACACCGAGCAACCGGCCGAGCAAGAGATCGGGCGGCCGGCCGGACCGGACGCCGAGGAGCCGGACCGGGCCGGACGGGTGGCCGCGCTGCGCCCCGGCTACCTGGCCGAGCTGGCCGAGGGCCCGGAGCGTTTCTTCGAGCCGCCGCGCACCACCTGTCCCTGGTGCGGCTCCGGTCGGCTGACCACCCGCCTGCGCACCACCGACCTGCTCCAGCACAAGCCGGGCCGGTTCGTCCTCGACCGGTGCGAGGACTGCGGGCACGTCTTCCAGAATCCCCGGCTGAGCGAGGCGGGGCTGGAGTTCTACTACCGCGACTTCTACGACGGCCTCGGCGAGAAGAAGCTCGGCGACACCTTCGGCGGCCGCACCGGGATGTACCGGGACCGCGCCGAGTCGATGCTGCCGTACGATCCCGCCCCGAAGACCTGGCTCGACGTCGGCACCGGGCACGGCCACTTCTGCGCGACCGCCCGCGAGGTGCTGCCCGGCACGGAGTTCGACGGGCTGGACTTCACCGACGGAGTCGAACTCGCCGCCGCCGAGGGCCGCGTGGCGCACGGCCACCGCGGCGCCTTCCCTGACCTGGCACCACAACTCGACGGCCGGTACGACGTGGTGAGCATGTTCCACTACCTGGAGCACAGCACCGACCCCGAGCGGGAACTGCGGGCCGCGTGGCAGGCGGTGCGGCCCGGCGGCCATCTGCTGATCGAGGTCCCGGACCCCGAGAGCCGCTACGCCCGGCTCCTGGGCCGCTGGTGGCTGCCCTGGCTCCAGCCGCAGCACCTGCACCTCGTGCCGGTCGCCAATCTGCGCCGCCGGCTGACGGACCTGGGGTTCACGGTGGTGGCGGAGCAGCACGCCGAGCCGCACGACCCGGTGGACCTGCTCGCCGCCGTGTGGCTGGCGCTGGACCACGCCGCCCCGCGCGAGGACGCGCCCTGGCTGCCGCGGCCGCCGGACGCGCTGCGCCGGGCCGGACGGGTGGCGCTGCTCGTCGCGGGGATCCCGGCGCTCGTCCTGGGCACGCTGCTGGACCGGTTCGCGGTCCGCCCGTTGTCGCACCGCCTGGGTCTGTCCAACGCCTACCGTCTGGTGGCCCGCCGGGACTGACCCGAGCGGCACCGCGCGGCCCCCGTACCGCCCGTCCCCACCCCCGAAAAGCGGGACGGGCGGTACGGGGGCCGGACCCGGACGGCCCGGTCCCCGCCCGCGACGCGGTCAGCCGAGCTTCAGCTCGGCGTAGACCTTGTTCGCGGTGTCGCGCACGACGACGCGTGAGACGGCGAAGCTGTCCCAGTCGCCGATCGCCGACAGGTCGATGGTGGCGTACCAGACGCCCCAGCCCGGCTTGCCCGGCAGTTCCAGGAGCTTGCCGTGCGCGACGCCGGCGGTGGTGTGCACCGTGACGCGGGAGGCGGTGCCCTTGCCTCCGTAGTACAGACCGGAGAAGAGGTAGTGGACGCCCGCCCCTTCCGTCTGCATCGACACACCGGGCTGACCGAGGTCGATGTTGCCGTCGACCACGCTGCGGAACTGCGGGTCGGGGTCGTCGACCGTCGTCCAGTGCTTGCCCTCCTCGGTCAGCCAGAACTCGGCGGTGCCGGGCACGACGACGTGCTCTCCCGGGGCGACGATCCGGGGCGTGGCGGCGGCCTTCCAGGCCACCGGCGCGGCGGAGACGGACGCCGTCCGGTCCGGTGCGGCGGCGTGCGCCACCGTGGGCGCACCGATCAGCGCGACGGCGACCGCGGCCGCGGCCACGTGCTTCTGGATCCCGGTCATGGAATGAACAACTCCTTGCGGTGTGACCGACGTTCGGACGATGGGAGGGCGCCTCTCCACTCGTCCAGACCACCGATGTCCGCCGATCGGTTGCCCGTACCCCGACCTGAATCCCGCGTCCGGGTCCGGCTATTCGGCGGTCGCCGGCAGGGCGACGCCCAACTGCCCGGCGCGTTCGGTGAGGTCGCGCCAGACCTTCGGCGCGACCGGCACACCCCGCGCGGCCCGGTCCGCCGCCGTCGCGGCGCTGCGCTCACCGGGGTAGTACACGCCGTCCGCGCCGTCGGCCGTCGGCAGGCCCTTGAGGGTGCTCAGGGTGTCGTCGACCGCTGCCGTGAAGCCGTGCGTGCCGCCGAAGGCCGCCGGGTCGAGCGCGATGAGCAGCGCGTTCTGGCGGTGCTTGCGGCCGGCCGGGTCGTCCGAGTGGAAGGCGGCGAAGATCGGCGCGCCGACCAGGACGCTGGTGAGCAGTTCGAAGGCGAGGGACATGCCCGAGCCCTTCGCGCCGCCCAGCGGCAGCGGCATGACGGCCTGCTCGGGGTCGGTGGTGGGGATGCCGTCCGCGGTGGCGGCGGCACCCTCGGGCAGCGGGGTGCCGTTCGTCTTCGCCTGGCGGATCTTTCCCAGCGCGATGGTCGCGGTGGCCATGTCGAGGAGCAGCGGGGCGTGGTCCTCGGCGGGTACGGCGACGGCGAGCGGGCTGGTGGCCACGGCGGCGCCCTTGACGCCGGTGTAGCCCATGTTCGGCATGCCGGCGACGAAGCCGATCCCGACCAGGCCCTGCTCGGCGATCCGGGAGACGTAGTAGCCGATGGCGCCGGTGTGCACGGTCTCCCGTACGCCCACCGAGGCCACGCCCGTGACCTTGGCGCGACGGACGGCCTCGTCGGCTGCCGCGGTGAGCGCGACCGGGCCGGGGGCGCGGTCGGCGTCGACGACGGCGGCGGCCGGGGTGCTCGACTCGACCGTGACGTCGGGGTCGGCGTTGGCGACGCCCTTGGCCAGCAGGTCCAGGTAGGCGGGGACGCGGGCGATGCCGTGCGAGTCGACGCCGCGCAGCGCGGCCCAGACGAACACGTCGGCGGTGGTGCGGGCGTGCTCGGGGCCGAGCCCGCCCTTCTCCAGCAGGGCGGCGGAGAAGGTGCGCAGGTCCTCGGCATGGACCAGGACCTTGCCCGGCTTGGGCGTTGGGGTGTCGGACATGGTGGCGGGTGCCTCCTGGATCAGCGGGTGACGAGGACGTCGACGACGGCGGTGGTGCCTTCTTCCACGGCCTTGAGCGCGCGCTCCAGGGCCGGGAGGAGGGCGTCGGTGGTGTCGACGGTCTCGGTGTGCAGCCCGAACGGCTCGGCGAACGCGGCCAGTCGGGGCAGGCGGGTGAGGTCCTGGCCGAGCCATTCCCCGGTCTCGGCCGCCGCGCCCTCGGGGTAGAACCTGCGGTGGTTGAGGTTCATCGACTTGTAGACGCGGTTGTTGAACACCACGATCAGCACCGGGATGCCGTACGCCTTGGAGGCGTCGTACGACTGGATGACCGGGTTGTAGGCGAAGGCTCCGTCGCCGACGGTGAAGACCACCGGGCGTTCGGGGACGGCCAGTTTGACGCCGAGCGCGACCGCGATGCCCTGGCCGAGGCCGCCCTGCACGTAGAAGTACGAGTCGGGGGCGTCGGTCCGGACGTGGCGCTTGACCACCTTGCTGTGGGTGATCGTCTCGTCGACGACGATGCCGTCCTTGCCTTCCAGCAGCTTGCGCAGCAGGGTGGCGACCCGCACCGGGTCGACACCCTCGGAGTCCGCCGCCTCGGTCTCGGCCCGGTCGATCGCGGCCTGCTCGGCGGCGAACCGGGTCTGCTGGGCGGCGACCCGCTCGGCGACCTCGGCCTCGTCGAGGTCCTTGGCCCGCTTGGCGAGCTGGCGCAGGGTGTTGGCGGCGTTGCCCTCCAGGTACTTGTCCGCGAACAGGACCTGGTAGACGACGTGCGGGCGCTGCGGGACCTGGTCGATGACGACGATCTTCGCCTTCGAGGGCTTGCGGCTCGGCGGGTAGAACGGGACGCGGCAGTTCACCAGGAGGATGAGGTCCGCGGTGTCCATCCAGGGGCCGATGTCGGTGCCGGCGTGCAGCGGGTGGGTGCGCGGGAAGTTGCCGCACACCGCCGAGTCAGGTTCGACGACCGGGATGTTCCACGCCTCGGCGAAGGCGACCAGGGCCTCGAAGCCGCCGGCCTCGCGGCCGATGGTCTCGGTGACGATCACGGGGTTCTTCGCCTCGCGGATCATCTGGGCGACCGGGTCGACCTCTTCGGGCGAGCTGTGCGTGGAACCCGGCTCGACGATCGGCTTGGCCTCACGGCCGTTCCACGGCTCCAGCAGGATCTCCAGTGGGATGTTCAGGTACGCCGGGCCCTGCGGGGCGCGCCAGGACAGCTCGGCGGCGCGGGAGATCATGGTCGGCAGCGTGTGCACGCTGGCGGCCTCGTTGGACCACTTGGTGAACGGCTGGGCGATGTTGTGCGGTCCGCCGACGATCGACAGGTTGCGGTACCACTGGCCGCCCGGGTCGTGGCCGGGGGCGTCGCCGTAGGTGGTGGACTCCGAGGAGGTGACCACCATGGGGACGCCCGCCAGGAGCGCGCCGTGCACGGCCATCGAGCCCTGGAGCAGGCCGGGGGCCGCGTGCAGGAGCACTCCCTGGGGGCGGCGCTTGACGAGTCCGTAGCCGGTGGCCATGCCGACGGCGACGGTCTCGTGCGTGAGGTCGAGGTACTGCGGTGCGGGCTCCGCGTCGCGGTGGCGGCGGGCCAGGGCCTCCCACACCGGGGCCCACTCGGACCCCGATGAGCAGAAGAGGTAGTCGGCGCCGACGGCGTTGAAGGCGGAGACGACGGCGTCACCGCCGTCGACGCCCGGCATGTCGTTGCTGTCCGTCATCTCTGGTGTGTCCTCAGCCCTCGATCGGCCAGTTCAGGACCTCGGAGATACCGCGGCCCATGATCCATTCAAGCTCCTCGGGGGTGAAGTCCCAGTGCTTGGTGAACTGCTCGATCGTGTCGGTGTAGGTGATGCCGTGGCCGAGCAGGCGGGTGATGTCGGTGCCGTAGAAGCAGCGCTGCGGGCCCATCTTGTCGACCATCTCGCGCACGTACTTCTGGATGTTGTGGTTCGGGAACGGCTGCGTGGAGTAGCCGGGCAGCGCCGAGACCTTGACGTAGATGTTGGGGTGGGCGGCGAGGTCGGCGGTCTCCTGGACCCAGTAGCCGATCGCGTCGTCGACACAGCGGGCCATGATGCCCATGTGGTCGATGATGATCTTCAGCTCGGGGTGCCGGGCGGCGATCTCGCCGAGCTCGCGCTTCCAGATCGGGGCGTGGACCATGGTGGGGATGCCGAGTTCGGCGGCGACCGGCCAGTACCAGTCGTTGGTGCCGTCGATCATCCAGTTGCGGTCCTGCGGCCGGTGGAAGGTCAGGCGCGTGCCCTTGACGTGCGGGTTCTGCGCGAAGTCCGCCAGCATCGCCTTGCCCTCCTCGGGCTTGTTCTGCGGGATGCGGGCCATGATGCCGAACCGGTCGGGGTGCGCCTCGCAGGCCTCCAGGGCGTAGTCGATGCGGTCGCCCTCCCAGGACGGCGGCAGGATCAGCGCGCGGTTGACGCCGGCCTCGTCCATCAGCTCCAGGGCCTCCTCGTAGGAGAAGGGGTCCTCGCGGTGGCCGTTCAGCCGGATCCGCTCGCGGGCGCCGGGGACCCAGGGGCGGTCCGGGGTCTCTTCCTTCCAGATGTGGATCTGGGTGTCGACAACGAACATGCCGCTACTTCTTTCTCTTCGCGGAGCAGGGGGGTGGGGCGTTGCTGAGGGAACGCTAGGCGGGCCGTGAGGCCTTGCGGAGCCCCTGGGAGCGCAAGCTGTTGTTGCGCGAAATCACGCTGTACGCAGGGCATTCGTTGGATGCGCGGGCGTATGCGAAGGCGCCGGGCATCGCCCGGCGCCTTGGTCGTACGTCACCCCTTGCCGTGCCGGGCGTCACCCGGCACGGCAAGGGGCGTCAGGCGTCGCCGAGAGCCGCGTCGGTGATGTGCTCGGCGATGGCCATGGAGGCCGTGGCGGCCGGCGAGGGGGCGTTGCGCACGGCGGTGATCCGGCCCACCCGGTGGATGCGGAAGTCGTCCACGAGGGTGCCGTCGCGGTCCAGGGCCTGGGCGCGGACGCCCGCGCCGCCGCGGACCACGTCCCGGACGCCGACGCCGGGGACGTAGTGCCCCGCGTCCCTCATGAAGGCCGCCGTGGAGAACGATCCGCGGTACTCCTTGATGCCGGTACGCCAGTGCCGGGCCGCCATCCGCCAGGTGCCGGGGTAGGCGGCGAGGCCGAGCAGGTCCCGCGGCGAGATCCGGGTGCGCCGGTAGCCCTCCCGGGCCAGCGCCAGGACCGCGTTGGGCCCCACCTCCACCGTGCCGTCGACCCGGGGGGTGAAGTGCACGCCGAGGAAGGGGTAACGCGGGTCGGGCACCGGGTAGATGAGGCCGCGCACCAGGTTCGTGCGGTCCGGCCTGAGCAGCATGTACTCGCCCCGGAAGGGGACGATCCGCGGCTCCTGCCGGTCGTGGGCGAGCCCGGCGACCGTGTCGGACTGGAGTCCCGCGCACAGGATCAGCCGGTCGACGCGCACCCGCTCCGCCGCGGAGGTCACGTCGATGCCGCCCGGTGCCTCGGTGATGCCGGTGACCTGGAAGCCGAGCCGCACCTCGCCGCCGCAGTCGGTGACGTCCCGCGCGAACTCCCGGGCGATCGCCGGGTAGTCGGTGATGGCGGTGCGCGGGGAGTGCAGGGCGGCGATGCCTCCCGCGTGCGGCTCCAGCTCCTTGATCTCGTCCCGGGAGATCCTCCGCAGGTCCGGTACGTGGTTGTTCCTGGCCCGCTCGTAGAGGCTGTCCATGCGGCCGAGTTCGTCCTCGCGGACCGCCACCACCAGTTTGCCGATCTCCCGGTACGGCAGCGCGCGGTCCTGGCAGTACTCGCGCAGCAGGGACACCCCGCGCACGCACAGGGCGGCCTTGAGGCTGCCCGGCGTGTAGTAGAGACCGGCGTGCACGACGCCGGAGTTGTGGCCGGTCTGGTGGAGCGAGACCTCCTGTTCCTTCTCGAACACCACGACGCGGGTGCCGGGGCGGCGCAGGGCGATCTCGCGGGCCGTGGCCAGGCCCACGATGCCGGCCCCGACGACGCCGATCGTCTCGTCGGCCATAGGCGTCCTCCTCTCTTCTCCGCTTGCTCGCTGGCTCTTTGCTGTCCTGCGGTCCTGCTTCAGGCGCCGAAGTGGACGGCGACCGTCTTGACCCGGGTGGAGAAGCGCAGGACTTCCTCCCCCTGCTCCTTGTAGGCCGTGCCGGAGTCGTGGAAACCACCGAAGGGCAGGTGCACGTCCCAGCCGGTGGTCGTGGTGTTGACCGCGATCTGGCCGCACTCGGCCTCGTCGGCGAAACGGTACGCGGCGCCGAGGTCGCGGGTGAAGACGGCGGCGGCGAGCCCGAACCCGGAGTCGTTGACCGCCTCGACGGCCTGCTCGAAGCCGTCCACGGCACGCACCGCGAGGACCGGTCCGAAGACCTCCTCGCGCCAGATCGCCGTCTCGGGGGTGACGTCGGCGAGCACGGTGGGCCGGACGTAGCAGCCGTGCGCCCGCTCGCCCTCGGTGTCGGCGCCGCCGCCGGTGAGGACGACGGCCCCCTGCCCGACGGCCCGGTCCAGGTCGGCGAGGACGCTGTCGCGCTGCCGGGGGCTGGACAGCGGGCACAGAGTGGTGGCCGGGTCCGTGCCCGGTCCGACGGTCAGTGTCTCGACCTCGGCGACCAAGAGACGGGTGAACTCCTCGTACACCGGCCGCTCCACGATCACCCGGCTGGTGGCGGTGCAGCGCTGGCCTGCCTGGCCGAAGGAGGCGGCGACGACCGCCTTCGCGGCGGCAGGCAGGTCCGCGTCGGCCAGCACGACGGAGGCGTTCTTGCCGCCGAGTTCGCCCTGGAAGCGGACGTTGCGGTCGGCGAGGCGACGACGGATGCGGTCGCCGACGGCGTTGGAACCGGTGAAGGTGACCCCGGCGATCCGCGGGTCGTCGAGGAGCGCGTCCTCGATCAGGGCGGTACGGCCCGTGACGACGTTGAGGACCCCGGCCGGCAGGCCCGCGTCGTGCAGGGCGCGGGCGAAGTGCAGCCCGGACAGCGGGGTTTCGGTGGCGGGCTTGAAGACGGCCGCGTTGCCGGCCGCGAGCAGCGGGGCGAGCTTGCGGGCCGGGGTGATCAGCGGGTCGTTCCACGGGCTGATCACCAGGATCACCCCGATGGGCTCGCGCTGGGTGTGGGTACGGGTGTCCGGGCGGACGTCGTGCAGCAGGGTGCCGTAGCCCTGCCGGGCCAGGCCCGCGTAGTAGTCGAGGAAGTCCGCGGCCTTCCCGGCCTCGCCCCGGGCCTCGGCCAGGGTCTTGCCGTTCTCGGCGGTGACGTCGGCGGCGATCTCGTCCAGCCGCTCGCGGATCAGCCGTGCCGCCCCGGTGAGGATCCGGGCCCGCTCGAAGGGGCTGGTGCGCCGCCATTCGGCGAAGGCGCGCTCGGCGTGGTCGTAGGCCCGGGTGACGTCCTCGGCGCCGAGGGCCGGGACACGGGCGAAGGGGGTGCGGACGTCGGCGGGGTCGTGGACGTCGATCCACGCGCCGGTCGCCACCCACTCTCCGCCGGAGAGCGCTTCCACAGTACGCAAAGAGATCACTTCCTTGGTCGGCCGCGGTGCGGGCGGTGTGGTCCGGACAAGTGGTCGGGACCGGGCGGTCCGGCCGTGCGGCCGGGCGGGCCGGATGCGACAACACACCATGTCGGGGCGGGTCCACCAGCTCCGCGACGGCAGGCAATGCTTGCGCCGCGCGCGGGTCGGCGCCGGCGGGATCCGTGCTGGAATCGGCGGGCCGGACGGCCCGTGCGGGACCGCCGGGAAGTCGATGACCATCCGAGTACGACCCGAGTACCGCCCGAGTACGACCCGAGGAGAGACAGTCATGGCCTACGCAGTCGTCGCCCACTACCGCTGCGCGCCCGCCGACGAGGCCACCGTGCGCGCCGCGCTGCTGAAGGCGCGGGAGTCCACCCGTGCCGAGCCGGCGAACCTGCTGTACGAGGTGCACGCCGTGGCAGGCGAGCCCGGCGGCTTCCTGCTCTACGAGCGGTACACGGACGTGGCCGGCTTCGATGCGCACAAGGCGGCCGGGCACTTCAAGGAGCTGATCGTGGAGACGGTGTGGCCGTTGCTGAGCGACCGCACGGTCACCTTCGCCGAGGTCCTCTGAGTCCGGCCGGAAAGCCGGAGGAAGCCGGAAGGAGGGGGCCCGGCCGGGTCCCCTCCTTCCGGCCGCTTACCGCCCCGGGTCAGAACTCGTTGCCCCACACATAGCGGGCGAGGGTCTCCACCAGGACGAGCTTGCGGCGCTGGTCCTCCGCGTCGAGCAGCGGCCGTGCCGCCACGTCGGCGAAGCCGCGGGACGGGCTGACGGCCGCGTCCTCCAGGTCCTTGAACTCCCCCACGGCGTCGATCCGTTCCATCATGGAGTCGATGTCCTCCAGGTCCGGCACGGTCGCGTCCACCACGCCGAGGCAGACGTCCCGGTCCTCGGGCAGCGCCCTGAGCAGGTCCAGTTCGGCCTCGGTGCCCCGGTCGAGGGGCAGTACCCAGCGGTCCACCGGGACCTCGGCGTACAGCCGTTCGGCGCGGGCCCGGTCCACCGCGGCGGGCGCCGTCCAGCCGGGTGCGAGGGCGATGCGTACGCCCTCCGGGCGCCGGTCCAGACGTACCGCGGCGGCTTCCACGGCGAGCGCGTCCTCGAAGGAGAGGGCGCCGGGGACGTCCGGGTCGATGGCCAACTCGCCGAGAAGCAGCGGGTTGTCGAGCTGGATGACGCGTACGCCCTGGGCGACCAGCAGCTGGATCTCCGCGTGGACGATCTCCGCGAGAGCCTCGCCCAGCTCGCGGGCCGAGGCCACCCCGAGGCCGGGCTCGAACGTGGTGGCGGCCAGATAGGCCGGTGACGGCAGGGTCGCCTTCGTGGCGATCACCGTGAGTTCGGTGAGCCGGGCGGCCCAGTCCGCGAGCAGCGGCCCGTTGGCCTTGGGCAGTGCCTCGGCGACCCAGCGGACCAGACCGTCGGCGTCCTGCTCGCCGGTCCGGCGGAAGCCGGAGACCCCGTCGAGGACCGCGCCGCGGAAGTCCTCGCGGGGGAAGTGGCCGTCGGTGACGACGGTGGAGCGCAGCCTGCGCTGGAACACCACCGCCTCCTGGACCGCCTTGAGTTCGGCCGCCGCCAGGGCGTCGGCGTCACCGGCGGCGCGGGCGGCGACGAGCTCCGCGGGGCGCACCAGGCTGCCGTGGTGGTCGATGCGGTAGTTGAACGTGTCCGCCATGGGTCAGTCCTTTCCGGGCCCGGCCGGCTTGCCCGCGACGCCCCAGGCGGCGAACTCCAGCTCGTAGCCGAGGGATGCGAGGACGTCGTCGGCGAGCTGCTGGTCCTCGTCCGCGGTGCCGCCCGCGATGCCGAGGCCGCCGATGATCTCGCCGTCCTTCTTGATGGTGACGCTGCCCTCGGCGGCCATGATCGGCAGGGCCGCGCCGGGCAGTTGGGACAGCTGGGAGAAGAAGACCGGCTGGCTCTCCTGCCATTTCTTCAGCATCGGGCCGGGGCGCTGCATCACGGCCGCGGTGTACGCCTTGGCGCGGGCGATGTCCGGGGTCAGGGGGCGGGCCCCGTCGGGCCGGCGGATCGCCACGACGAAGCCGCCGGCGTCGACCACGGCCACGCTGACCGCCTTGCCGAGGGACTGGGCGCGGTGGTGGACGGCGGCGATGATCTCCTCGGCCGCTTCGAGGGTCACGTTGCTCATGCGGTGTCCTTCGGGACGGTCAGGGTGCGGCGCAGCCGGGCGATCGCCGCGTTGTAGGCCTGGGGTGTCTCCCAGTACATGGAGTGCGGGGCACCGGGGACGATCTCCAGGTGCGAGCCGGGCAGCAGTTCGTGGGCGCGGGTGACGGTCTTGACGCCGAGGACGGCGTCCCGCTCGCCGGCCAGGAAGGCGACCCGCACCCCGCTGTCGCGGATGTCGTCCAGGGACGGTCCGTCGGTGTCGAGGTTGCGCAGGTCCTGCATCCGGGCGACGTTGAAGGTGCCCATCTGCTGGAAGAGGAAGGTGAGGTCGGCGCGCTCGCGCTGGAACGGCTTGGTGAGCAGGCGGTCGATGACGGGCAGCTTGACCGCCTCGGCGCGGTCGGCGGCGGCCAGTTCCCTCAGCTCGGGGTGGCTGATGCCGCCCAGGGAGTGGCCGAGGACGACGGAGGCGACGCGTTCGGGGCGCAGCAGGGCGGCCCGCAGCGCGGCGACGGAGCCGATGGACTGGCCGACCAGCATGACGTCGGTCAGGTCCTCGGTGTCGAGGACGGCGACCACGTCGCCGGGGAAGTCCTGGCCGTCGAACTCGGGCATGGAGGAGTCGGACTTGCCGAAGCCGCGCAGGTCCACGGTGACGACCGTGAACTCCTCGCGCAGCGCGGCGACCTGCTGCCACCAGGCGGCGTGGTGGCCGCCGCTGCCGTGCACGAACAGGATCGCCGGACCGCTGCCGTGGCGCTCGTAGTAGATGGAGGTGCCGTCGGAGTCGGCGAAGGGCATGGGGAGGAACTCCTGCTCGGTGGCGGTCAGTTGGGGCGCTTGGCGTGGTAGACCAGTTCGATCATGGTGTGGTCGGGGTCGTGGATGTAGCAGAACTTCGACTGGTTCTCGGGGCGTTGGATCGGGCGGGTGTGCCGGATGCCGAGCTCCTTGAGGTGGGCGAGGAAGTCGTCCCAGTCGTCGACCTCGACGGCGAAGTGGTAGGGCGCCATGCGCTCCATCTCCTCGACCGGGGTGAAGTGCAGGTCGAAGTTGCCGCGTGTCATCAGCACCACGCGGGTGTTGGACTTGGGCATGATGCGCTTCATCCCGAAGACCTTCGTGTACCAGGCGGCGGTCCGGTCGGGGTCGGTGGTGGGGAAGTTGACGTGGTGGATGTAGCGGGGTTCTGCGCTCATGGCCGGTTCCCTTGCTCCTCTTCGAGTTGTACGGGGTTGGACAGCGTGCCGATGCCGCTGATCTCGACCTCCACGGTGTCCCCGGGCGCGAGTCCGCAGGTGGACTCGGCGCCCATCCACAGCACGTCCCCGGGCAGCATGGTGTTGTGCCTGGTGATCTCGACGATGTAGTCGAAGGGGTCGAAGACCATGTCGCCGGTGGGGAACGCGGCGCGTACCTCGCCGTTCACCCGGAGCGTCGTCGTCTGGGCGAGGGCGTCGACGTCCGTCTCGATCCAGGGCCCCATGGGTTTGAAGGTGTCGCTGTTCTTGCTGCGCCAGAAGGTGCGGTCCTGGTGCTGCCAGGTGCGGGCGCTGACGTCGTTGCCGATGGTCCAGCCGAAGACGGCCGCGCGGGCCTCGTCGTACGTGGCGTGGCGCAGGGTGCGGCCGATGACGGCGACGAGTTCCGGCTCGGCCTCGAAGCGTCCCTCCACCTCGGCCGGTCGGACGATCGGCGTGCGGTGGCCGGTGAGCGCGTTGTTGGCCCGGTAGCCGACCTCGGGCCGCTCGGGCACGACGGCGGCGGGGTTGCCCAGCCGGGCGGCGTGCTCGATGTGCCGGGGGTAGTTCATGCCGACCGCGTAGAACACGGGCGGCACGACGGGCGGCAGCCAGACGGCGTCGGCGCGGGGCAGGACCCCGAGGACCTCGGGGTGGGTCTCGATCGGGGAGCCGGACAGCAGCTCGACGTCCTCCTCCCCCACCCTGGCCCACATCGCGCGCCCCCCGGCCGAGACTCGGGCGTACCTCATGGCACCAGCAGGTGGGAGACGCGCTTGGTGACGAGGTACGCGTCCAGCGCCTCGGGGCCGCCCTCGCGGCCGTAGCCGCTCTCCTTGACGCCGCCGGAGGGGGCCTCGGAGACGGATCCGCCGCAGTGGTTGACGGAGAGGATGCCGGCCTCGAGCCCGGCCACCAGCCGCTCGGCGGTGGCCGCGGACTCGGTGAAGGCGTAGGCGGCCAGTCCGTACGGAGTCGCGTTCGCGATCGCGAGCGCCTCGTCGAGGTCGGTGAACGGGACGATCGGCGCGAGCGGCCCGAACGGCTCCTCGTGCATCAGTTCCGCGTCCGCCGGTACGCCGGTCAGGACGGTCGGCGCGAAGAAGTAACCGGGGCGGTCCAGGCGTTCGCCGCCGGTGCGGATCTCGGCGCCGCGGGCGACGGCGTCCGCGGTCAGGCGCTCCATGGTCTTCAGCCGACGCTCGTTGGCCAGCGGGCCCATCGTGGTGCCCTCGGCGAGGCCGTCCCCGACGACGACGGCCTCGGCGGCCCGTACGAACTCGGCGGTGAAGGCCTCGACGATGCTCTCGTGGACCAGGAAGCGGCTGGGCGAGGTGCACACCTGGCCGGCGTTGGCGAACTTCGCCTGTGCGGCCCGGCGTGCGGCCTTCACGGGGTCGGCGTCCGCGCAGACGATCACCGGGGCGTGTCCGCCGAGCTCCATCAGGGAGGGCTTCATGACCCGGCCCGCGTGGGCGGCGAGCAGCTTGCCGACGGGGACCGAGCCGGTGAAGGCGACCAGGCGGACGGCCGGGGCGTCGATCAGGTGGGCGGAGACCTCGGCCGGCTCTCCGAAGACGAGGTTGAGGACCCCGGCGGGCAGGCCCGCGTCGGCGAAGCAGGCGACCAGGGCGGCGGCGGTGGCGGGGGTCTCCTCGGAGGCCTTGATGACGATCGAGCAGCCCGCGGCGAGCGCGGAGGAGATCTTCCGCATCGGGCCGCCGGCCGGGAAGTTCCACGGTACGAACGCGGCGACGGGGCCGACCGGTTCGCGCCGCACGGTCAGCAGGGTGCCGGGCTCGGAGGGGATGATGCGGCCGTAGGCGCGGCGCGCGTCGTCGGCGTGCCAGCGCAGGGTGTCGGCGACCCGGCGGGCCTCGCCGGTGGCCTCGGCCAGCGGCTTGCCCTGCTCCAGGGTCATCACCCGGCCGACCTCGGCGGCGCGCTCGGTCAGCAGGTCGGCGGCGGTGTGCAGGATCCCGGTGCGCCGGGCTACGGGCGTCTCGCGCCAGGTCCGGAAGCCGGCCGTCGCGGCGTCGAGCGCGCGGTCCAGGTCGGCGGGGGTGGCCAGCGGTACCTCTCCGATCACCTTCTCGGTGGCCGGGTCGACGATCGGGGCGGTACGTCCGGTGCCGCCCTGGCACCACTCGCCCGCGATGTACATGCGGACGGCGGGGTAGCCGTGGTCGGTGGTCATGGGTGGGTGCCCTCTCAGGAGCGAGCTGGGGTCCGGCCCGCGGGCCGGGGACGGTTCAGGACGCGGGGGTGGCGTCCTGCTGGTCGCGGTTGGTGCGCAGCGCCCAGATGTGGTGGGGCGGGGTGGTCTCGTGCACCCGGGTCTCGTAGGTGTCGTCGACGCGGTCCATGTCGGCCGCGTACTCGACCCGGCCGCCGCAGGGGGCGTGCAGGAAGCGGAAGACGTTGGAGCCGATGGTGTGGCGGCCGAGCCGGCGGGCCTCCCGCCACCCGTGGTCGATCATGTGGTTGCCGCCCTCGATCACGTCGTCGAAGCCGGGGACCTCGTAGGCGATGTGGTTGACGCCCGCCTTGTCGGGGCGGTGGCACAGCAGCATGGTGTGCTGGTCGTCGTCGCCGGGGGCCTGCATGAACACGCCCATGGGTTCGACCACGTCGGTCGGGCGGAAGCCGAGGCGGCCGGTGTAGAACGCGACGGCCTCGTCCTTGCCCTGTTTGGGGATGTTGAGCGCGACATGGCACATGCGCAGCGGGCGCACCCGGGTGATCGGCTCCAGCGCCGCGTTCCAGCGCCGGACGCTGCCGAGCGCGTTGGCGGGCCGGGGCTCGACGGTCGCGGGCCGCGGCCGGGCGAGGGTGAGGCCGACGCCGAAACCGGTCTCGTCCACGGTGTGGTGGACGCCGTCGGCGCTCTCGCGCACCGGGCGGTCCTTCGCCACCGCGGCCACCAGCCGTTCCAGCTCCTGCGTGGTGTCGACGCCCCAGACCACCTCGCGCAGGGTGGGGCCGCTCTCCACCGGCGGCGGCAGCAGGGTGCCGGGGTCGGTGTCGAGGTGGAGGGTCTGTCCGGTGAGCGTCTCGAACACGGCGTGTTCGCCGGTCCGTTCCAGTAGGAACAGACCGAAGTCGTCGAAGAACCGGGCGCATTCGTCGAGGTCGTCGATGCTGTAGGTGACCGATTCGATTCTCTGGATTCCCATGGATTCCTCGTTTCCGGGTCGCCTGGCGAGCGTAGATTTCGGGGTGCGAGGGCCTCAATGGCCCGAGCTCCACGGAGTGCGCAATCGTTTCTTGCGCGACCGGCCCGCGCTCTCGCGCTTTCGCACCACCGCGCTTTTCGTACGGCCGTTATCGCAGCGCGGGGAACGGATTGCGCGCGAACCAGTCGGCGAGGAACTCCAGGAACACACTGATCTTGCGCGGGGTGTCCTGCCCCGGACCGTAGATCGCGTACAGCGGGCGGTCGGGTACGGCCAGTTCCGGCAGCAGCACCTGGAGGGCGCCGGAGACGAGGTCGTCGTAGGCCGGCCGCTGGGGCAGCAGTGCGATGCCCCGGCCGTGCACGGCGGCCTTCTGGAGGGCGATGTAGGAGTTCGACGAGAACGCGATGTTGCGGATCTTGTGCAGGGTGCTCGCGTGACCGTGCCCGATGCGCCACACCGGGTCGTTGACGTGCACGAGGCAGTCGTGGGCTGCGACGTCGTTCGGGTGCGCGAGGGCGCCGTGCCGTTTGATGTAGTCCTGCGAGGCGCACAGCACGAAGGGCAGCGAGGAGATCTTCTTCAGGCGGACGCTGGAGTCCCGCAGGTCCCGGGTGTGGAAGGCGACGTCGAATCCGCCGTCCAGGAAGTCGTAGGTGCGGTCCGACATCCCGCCGAGTTCGAACCGGACCTGGATTTTCGGATGGGCGGCGGAAAAGGCGGCGATGGCGTCGCCGAGATCCAGACTGCCTATCCATTTGGGGCAGATGATGCTGAGCGTCCCCTCGGCCCGGTCGTGCAGCCGGGCGATGCCGGCGTCCTCGGCCTCGATCTCCTCCAGGATGCGGGCGGCGAACTCCGCGTACCGCTGTCCGGGCTGGGTGAGGCTGACCGAGCGGGCGGTGCGGTTGACCAGGCGGACCCCCACCTGGCGTTCCAGCTCGGCGACGTGCCTCGACACCAGCGAACCCGACGAGCCCAGCTTCTTGGCGGCCCCGCTGAAGCTGCCCACCTGGGCGACGGTGACGAAGCTGTGCATGAGGAGCAAGCGATCCATGTTTCCTCCGGGGACCACTCCCTGTCCGGCCCGCGCCGGGACAGGGGGCAAAGGGGTCGCCGAACCCCGCCGGAATGTCCTGACAGCGGCTCCACCAGGACATCTCGGCGACTCGACGGACGTGCGGCTCGGACATGACGAGTCGGGCACCGGTGACCGGTGGGGGCCCGGCGGCAGGTCCGGTGGGACCTACTTCGGGCAGTACTGCGGCGCCTCGCTCAGGTTGTCCTTGGTGACCAACACAAGAGGAATGTTGGCAATCTTGTCAACCTTCTTCTTGGCAAGGAGGGCGACCGAGTTCTTCACCGCGGTCTGCCCGATGGTCAGCGCGGAGTTCGCGACGGTGGCGGAGAACTGACCGCTCTTGACCGCGGCGAGCCCCTCGTCGGTGCCGTTGACGGTGACGATCTTGACGTCCTTGGCGCCCGCCGCGTCGAAGGCCTTGCGCACGGCGAAGGCCATCTCCTCGTTGGCGACGAAAGCGTAGTCGAGGTCCGGATTGGCCTGGATCATGTTCTCCGCCACGTCCTGGGCCTTTGCGGGGTTGAACATGCCGGGCTGGTTGGCGACCACCTTCGCGGTCGCCGGCAGCCCGCTCTTGAACCCGCCCACCAGCAGGTCGGAGGCGGCCCCCGGGGCGCCCGCGACGATGCCCACCTGGACGTCCTTGCCACCGGCGTCCTGGGCGATCCAGCCCGCGTCCAGGCTGCCGACCTTCTTCAGGTCCACGACGGCCGCGCCGAGGATGTCGCCGGCGTCGCTGGTGGCCACGGAGGTCAGGTAGATCGGGATGCCGGACGCCTTCGCCTTGGCTATGTCGCCCTTGAGCGCGTCGACGTTCACGGTCTGCACGATCAGCGCGCTGACGTTGCGGGAGATCATGTCCTCGATGTTGGACAGCTCGGTCCCGGCGTTCTGGTGCGAGTTGGACGTGTAGACCTTGGCGTCCTCGGTCTTCGCCGTCTGCTCGACGGCCTTCTGCAGACAGCTGTGGAAGCTGGTGTCGCCGCCGTTGACGAACCCGAGGGTGACGTCACCGGAGCTCGACGGGTCGTCGCTGTCGGCACAGGCGCTGAGCACCAGGGTGGTGCAGGCGACCGCGGCGAACAGGGCGTGGCGGGAACGGGCGGGAAGTCTCATGGTGGACCGCCTTTCGGGACGGGCTGGGGCACGAAGGACCGCGGGCGCGGCGGACTGCCGGTACGACGGGCTGCGGGCGCGACGGACCGTGAGCACGGCGGGCTGTGATCAGGACGTGCGGGAGCGAGGAGGGTGCGAGGGGGTGAAGAGGGTGCGGGGGGAGAGGGTGCGGGGGGTGCTCAGTGCCGCGCGGAGCGGGCCTTGTGCATCTCGTTGGCGACGGCCGCGACGAGCAGCACCGCGCCGACGGAGACCGGCTGGTAGTTGCTGGAGAAGTCCAGGAGGTTGAGGGCGTTGGCGACCACGCCGAGGAGCACCAGGCCCAGGGCGGTGCCGGTCACGGTGCCGTAGCCGCCCGCGAGCGAGGTGCCGCCGATGACGACCGCGGCGACGACGGCGAGTTGCAGCGAGAGGCCGGCGGTGCCGCCGGGGCTGCTGGAGCCCAGCCGGGACAGCAGCATCAGGCCCGCCAGCCCGGAGAGGGCGCCGGTGGTGCCGTAGAGCACGAGCTTGCGCGCCGTGACGTTGATGCCGCTGAGGCGGGCGACGTGCTCGTTGCCGCCGATGGCGAAGGCGTCCCGGCCGAACACGGTGAACCTCATGACCAGGGCGGTGGCCGCCAGCACCAGGACCGCCACGACCAGCAGATACGGGACGCCGAGCACCTTGTTGTTCCCGAGCGCGAACATCCGGGTGCCGATGGAGATGGTGTTGCCGTCGTGCACGAGGAGGGCGACACCGTCTAGCAGGGTGGCCGAGGCCAGGGTCGCGACGAAGGGCGCCACCCTGGTGAACGTCACGACCAGCCCGTTGACCAGGCCGATGGCCGTGCCCAGCAGCAGCGCGACGGCCACCGCGTAACCGGTGGGCTGTCCGCTCGCCAGCAGCTTGGCCGCGACGGCGGCGGTGACCGCGACGTTGCTGCCCATGGAGAAGTCCATGCCGCCCGCGGTCATCAGCAGCGTGAGACCGGCGGCGAGCACGGCGTTGACGCTCACCTGGCTCAGGATGTTGACGATGTTGCGGTCGGTGGCGAAGGTGTCGGTCCGCAGCGCGGTGAAGGCGACCACGATCACCAGGACCGCGAGGAGACCGGCGTGCGGCACGCCGCGCAGGGCGCCGGGCGAGAACCGGGAGCGGCGCCGGGCGGGCGGCTCGGAGACGCCGGGGGCGTCGGCAAGGGTCTTGACGCTCACTGCGGTTGACCTCCGAGAGCGGTGGCGACGAGCTCGTCGCGCGTGATGGCGGTGATGTCGTGCACGGCGACCGTGCGGCCGGCGCTGACCACGACGACCCGGTCGGCCAGCCGCATGACCTCCTCGGCGGAGGAGGAGGCGAGCAGTACGGCCACTCCGCGCGCGGCGAGGTCGTCGACGAGGGTGTGGATGTCGGCCATGGCCGCGATGTCCACGCCGTTGGTTGGGTCTTCGAGGAAGCAGGCGGCCGGTCCGGTCTCCAGCCACTTGCCCAGCAGGACCTTCTGCTGGTTGCCGCCGGACAGCGCGCTCACCGGAGGGTTCCCGGAGAGGGAGACCACCCCGTAGGCGCGGCGCACCGGTTCGGCCCGGCGGGCGAGCCGGTCCCGGCGGTGCAGCCGGCGGCGGGTGAAGCGGTCGTCGGCGAGCATCAGGTTCTCGTCCAGGGACAGGTCCGGTACGAGTCCCAGGGTGCGGCGGTCGCCCGTGACGCAGCGCAGGCCGCTGCGGAGGGAGGCCGGGATGCTGCCGACGGCCACCGGGCGGCCGTCCACGTGCAGTTCGCCGCGGTCGGGCCGCTGCCGTCCCGACAGCAGGTCGAACAGCCTCGACTGCGCGTCGCCGGCCGGTCCGAGGACGGCGACGACCTCGCCCCTGCGCACCTCGACGGAGAAGTCCCTGATCGCCCGACCCTGACTCAACGAACGTATGTCCAGGCCGAGTTCGTCCTTCGGCGCGGGGCGTTCGGGGCGCCGTGAGACGACGTCCCGGCCGACCATGGCGCGGACCAGTCCGGCGGGGTCCAGGTCCGCGGCCGGCCCGGTGCGCACCACCGATCCGTCCCGCAGGACGGTCACGCGGTCGGCGACGGCCATCACCTCGTCGATGTAGTGCGAGATGTAGACGACGGCGACGCCGTCGTCGCGCAGCCGGCGCACCAGGGCGCGGATCCGGTCGGCGTCCTTGGCGCTCAGACAGGCGGTCGGTTCGTCGAGGACGAGGACGCGGCCGCCGCGGCGGACCTCGCGGGCCACCTCGACCATGGTCTGCTCGGCGACGGTGAGCGAGCCCGCGGTCCGCGCCACGTCGATGTCGATGCCGAGCGAGCGCAGCGCCTCGCGGGCCTGCTGCCGTACGGCCTTCCAGCGCACCGCGGCGGCCCGGGTGGGCAGGTCGCCGAGCAGGACGTTCTCGGCGACCGTGAGGCCCATGGCCAGTTCGCGGCGCTGCGGCACCGAGGCGATGCCGAGCCGGCGGGCCCTGCGCACGGTCAGCCCGGGGTGCGCGTGACCGTCGACCTCCACGGTGCCGCCGTCGGGCTGGTGCACCCCGGACAGCACCTGCACTAGGGTCGACTTGCCGGCGCCGTTCATGCCCATCAGGGCGTGGATCTCGCCCGGGTACAGGTCGAGGTCGACCCCTTTGAGCGCCGCCGCCCCGCCGAAGCTCTTGCGGACGCCCCGGATCCGCAGGACGGCCGTGGCGGCCGTACCGGCACCGCTGTCGGTGCTCTTGCTCGCGGTCACGGCAGTACCTCCCTGCGTACGCGGGCGGGTCGGGGAACTCACGGCTGCGGCCGTTCGGCCGCGGCGAGGAGGCGTCCGTAGCCGCGGATGTCGGGGAACGGGGGTTCCTTGTCGGCCTGGAGGTCGACCTGGAAGGTGTTCAGACACATGCCGAGCATGGTGAAGTTGCCGAGCGCGCCGATGGTGTCGACCAGGCCTTTGGAGCCGAAGTGCGCGAGGGCGCGGGCGAACGTCTCGTCGGTGACGAAATGCTCGTCGAGGATCTCCCGGCAGAACTGGTAGAAAACCTGGTCCACTTCGTTGTCGAAGACCGCTTCGCGCTTTTCGGCGATGGCCTCCACGGCGGTCCGCGGAATGCCGGCCTCGATCGCCTGGTGCACGTGCGCGTTCCACGAGTACTGCGCGTCCCAGTTGCGGGCCGCCATCAGCAGCGTGAGTTCCCGCAGATGCTTGGGAAGACTGCAGTCGAACCGGGCGAACGCGCCGAGCGACTCGGCCCGTTCGCACATCTCCGGGCTGTGCAGCCAGACCCGGAAGGGGCCGCGGACGGCACCGCGGCGGCCGGCGATACGGGCCGCCAGTTCCTGCTGCCGCGGGTCCATTTCCTCTTCGTCGAGAACGGGGAGCCTCATCTGGCCGTTACCTGCCTTTTCTTTCCGGCGCGTTTCACTCACGGGTCGAGAAGCCGTGCGGTGACAGGTGACGGTACAGCCGGGTCCGGGATGCTCACCCTCCTCGGAATGCAAGGTAAACCTGCACGCCGGAGGGCACTTGTCGACGCCCCGGCGACCTAACGTCGTTCCTCGCATCACGTCGGAAGTGGAAGGGAACCCCGGATGACCACGATCATCAAGGTCGCGTCAGTGCCGCTGCTGGACAGGGGCGGTTCGGTCGTGACGACGCCGCTGATCACGACCCCGTCGGCGGGCGGGGAGAACCGCATCACCAGCGGGATGAGCGTCTATCCGGTGGGCTCCGGCGCGCCGCTGCACTCGCACAACTGCGACGAGCACGTGACGGTCCTCGACGGCGAGGCGGAGGTGTGGGTCGACGGCGAGGTCACCAGGCTGGAGCGGTACGACACGACGTACATCCCCTCCCCGGTCCCCCACCTCTTCCGCAACGTCGGCGACCGTCCGCTGCGCATCCTGTGGGTGTACTCCTCAGGCCACGTCACGCGGACGTTCACGGAGACGGGCACGACGGTGGAACACCTCTCGGCCGCGGACCAGATGGGCTGATCCCGGCCCGGCACCCCCCCAAAGGCGCGACGCCGGCCCCCGCGTGGTTGCGGGGGCCGGCGTCCCTCATGGTCCCCCGGGTCCGGGTGGGGTCGCGGTCAGTGGGCGGCGACCAGTTCCTGTTCCGCGCTGTCCGTGCCCGCGGCCCTGGTGCTGCGCAGGGCGGCGATCCCGATGAAGACCATCGAGGACAGGCCTGCCAGGGCGAAGGCGGTGAAGCCCCAGTCGCCGTGGTTCGCGGCGAGCAGCTGGCCGCCGAGCCACGGGCCGAAGACGGCACCGAAGCGGCCCATGCCGGAGGTCCAGCCGACGGCGGTGGCGCGGTCGCCCGGGTTGGAGCGGATCGAGACGGTCGCGTAGATCATCGTCTGGGCGCTGTTGAGGAAGACGCCGGTGAGGAAGACGACCACCATGGTCACGCCCATCGGCATGTGGACGCTGAGCAGGAAGACTCCGGCGGCGGTCAGCGCGAACCAGAGCGCGGAGACCCGCGGGGCGCCGAAGCGGTCGGCGGCCCGGCCGGCCAGCAGCATGCCCACGATGCCGCCGAGGTTGAAGACGACCACGAAGGTCAGGGCGGAGCCGAGCTCGTAGCCCTCGGCGCGCATCAGGGTGGGCAGCCAGGTGGCGACGCCGTAGACCAGCAGCAGACCGCCGAAGGAGGCCAGCCAGTACAGCAGGGTCTGCGTCCACTCGCCCCCGCGGAAGAGGTTGACCAGCGCGTTCCAGCGGTCGGCCGCGCCCTGGCGGACGGACGACTTGGTCGCGGGCAGCTCCACGTCGTAGCGGTCGGCCAGCGCGCGGGCCTCCTCGGTGCGGCCCTTGGCGACCAGGAAGCTCAGCGACTCGGGCAGGAACTTGGCCAGCACCGGGGCGAAGAGCAGCGGGGTGACACAGACCCAGAACGCGGACTGCCAGCCGACCGGCTCCACCAGCCACTTGGCCACGTAGGCGGAGAGGATGCCGCCGGCGTGGTGGGCGGTCATCAGCAGGCCGATGACGATGGCGCCGCGGCCGCGGGGGGCGTAGTCGGAGACCATGCTGATCGCGGTGGGCAGCAGGCCGCCGAGGCCGATGCCCGCCAGGGTCCGGCCGAGGCCGAAGACCGCGAGGCTGTCCGCCAGGGCGCACACGCCGGAGGCCAGCGAGAACAGGGCCACGCAGGCGACCATGAGCTTCTTGCGGCCGATCCGGTCGGCGACGGTGCCCGCGGTGAGGGCGCCGACCAGCATGCCGAAGGTGGCGTAGCTGCCGAGGTCGCCGGCCTGGTCGGGGGTGAGGCCGAAGGTCTTCGTCGCGAGCAGGTGCGGCAGCACCGAGCCGTAGATGAACATGTCGAGGCCGTCGAAGAGGACGGCCAGCCAGCACAGACCGACGACCAGGAAGGCCAGTCTGCTGCCGCGGGCGGGCAGCGCGAGGGAGGAGGACATCTTTGTTTTCCTCTCGTCCAGGAGGCGTTCCCTGGAGGAACTCGATGAGGGTCCCCCTGCTCGGGCGGGACCGAGGACTCGGGGGAGGGTCGTCGCGGCTCGTGCGGCCGACCCGGTGTGCGCTAGACGCTAAGGATCTCCCCCAGGAGTGTCAACGCTTTTGTCAACAATCTCATCAACGATCTGGTGGAGGGGCCTCGTCGTCGTATGCGCGCGGGGGTGGGCGCGCACCTCGGTGCGCGCCCACCCCCGCGGAAGTCCCCGTTACGCGACCGGCGGTGTGCCGTGCGTGTGGAAGGACTGGATCGTCTTGAGGCCCCAGGCCTGCCCCTTGGCGCGCTCCGCCTCGGTCCAGGTGATCAGCGGCCAGTCGGGGGCCAGCACCAGCCGCGTGAGCGGGTTGCACAGCTCGATCCGGTTGCCGCCCGGCTCGTAGACGTACAGGAAGAACGTCTGCTGGATGGCGTGCTTGTGCGGACCGGTCTCGATGAACACACCGCTGTCGATGGCGAGATCGGCGGCGCGCAGGACGTCCTCGCGGGTGTCGGTCGCGAAGGCGATGTGGTGCAGCCGGCCGGCCGAGCCGGTCCAGTCCGAGGTGTAGACGACGTCGTACGACTTGTCGGTGAAGGTCAGCCAGCGGGCGGCGATCTTCCCGGTGTCGAGGCGGATCTGCTCGGTGGGCCGGGCGCCCAGCACGTTCTGCTGGAACTCGGCGTTGGCGAGCACGTCGGCGGCCAGGAAGTTGATGTGGTCCAGGCGCCGCACGCCCACGCCCCGGTTCGGCTTGGCCTGCGGCTGGTTCTTCAGGGCCGGCTTCAGCTCGTCGGGGGCCCGGTAGTACTCGCTCTCCCAGTACAGGGCGTGCTCGTGGCCGTCCGGGTCGGTGGTGACGTACAGCTTGCCCAGGCCCGGTTCGTCCTCGGCCCAGTGGCCGGTGCCGCCCGCCGCCTCGATCGCCTCGATCCGGCGGTGCAGGGCCTCCTCGCTGGAGGTGCGCAGGGCGAGCCGGCCGAGGCCGGGCTGTTCCCGGGCGGTGAGCACCAGGCTGTGGTGCTCGTAGTCGTCGAAGGTGCGCAGATATACGGTGTCGCCCTGCTGCCCGTTGACGGTGAGGCCCAGGTAGTCGGTGAAGAAGGCGACGCTGGCGTCCAGGTCCGGGGTGAAGAGCTGGGCGTGGCCGATGTGGGCGATGTCGCCGAGCGGCGGAGTCATCACTGACCTCCTCGGGATGGTGCGGATGCGGGCGCGGCACACGGTGCCGGGGACCGGAACGGTCCCGTCTCGGCGGACCTGGGGAACACGGTGCCGTCGAAGATCTTGCGAGCCGTGCGGACGACGGCCGTGCGGCGGGCTGTGGGCAGGCCGTCGGGTCCGGCCCCGAGGCTACTTTCGATGTCCAGGAACCCGGTGGGATGTTCTATGCGAACTCGGTCACCCCGGGCCGGGAGCCGGGCGAGCCCGGCGCCCACGCCCCCTTCGATCCGAAGGCCCGCGGCGACGCTCGCGGCCCCGAGCACCCCGATCGACGGATGGCAGCGCACCGGAATGAAGGTCCGGGTGGTGATCGCACCGCCGTCACGCGGTGCGGCGAGCAGAGTGAGCTTGGGCACGGTGGTGTCCGAGACGTCGCCCAGCCCCATCAGCCGGCCCGCCGCCAGGCGGATCTCCCGCAGCCGGTCGGCCAGCGCGAGGTCCTCCTCCAGGTCCTTGGGGCTCTCGTAGCCGGTGACCTTGAGGTCGGCGGCGGCCATGAGCACGGTCGGCATGCCGTTGTCCACACAGGTCACCGGTATGCCGTCGATGATGTCCCGGACGTTGCCGGTGGGCAGCAGCGGGCCCTCCCCCGGCGGGAACTCGATCGTCACCGCCGCAGCCGTACCGGGCACCCCGGAAATCTCTGTGACCCCAGCGTAGGAAAGGCGGCCGCCAGGCGTCGGGAAGGTCGCGGTGGCGAGGTCGCCGCTGTTGACCATCCGGATGCGTACGGCGGTGCGCTCCGGCCCCGCCGGGACCAGCCCGCGTTCCACCGCGAACGGGCCGACCCCGGCCAGGATGTTCCCGCAGTTCTGACGGTCGCTCACCTCCGGCCGGTCGACGGCCACTTGAAGAAACAGGTAGTCGACGTCGGCCCGCGGGTCGGCGGACGGCGAGATCACGCCCACCTTGCTGGTGAGCGGGTGCGCCCCGCCCAGGCCGTCGATCTGCCGCTCGTCCGGGCTGCCCATGACGCGCAGCAGCAGCGCGTTGCGGGCGGCCGGTTCGGCGGGCAGGTCGGCGGCCAGGAAGTAGGCGCCCTTGGAGGTGCCGCCCCGCATCAGCAGGCAGGGCACCTCCTCGGACCCGCCGGTCACGATCCGGCTCCCTCGCCGGTGTACTCCTCGTAGCTGCGGTACTCGACGCCGAGGCGCACCAGGGTCTCGCGCAACCTGTAGCGGTCCAGGCCGAGTTCGCCGTCGAGGAAGGCGGCCCGGGTCCTGGCCTCCTTGGCCTCGCGGGCCTCGGACGCCTCGACCGTGGCGCGGGCGCGTTCGCGGGGGACGACCACCACGCCGTCGTCGTCGGCGAGGATCACGTCACCGGGGCGCACGACCTGGCCGTCGATGGCGATCGGCACGTTGACCGAGCCGCCGGTGGCCTTGACCGTGCCCTGCGAGGAGACCGCCCGCGCCCAGGCCGCGAAGCCCATGTCGCGCAGTTCCTGGGTGTCGCGGATGCCGGCGTTGGTGACCACGCCCCGCACGCCGCGCCGCTGGAGCGCGGTGGCGAACAGCTCGCCGAACATGCCGTCGGTGGACGGCGAGGTGGTGGTCACCACCAGGATGTCGCCCTCGCCGCACTGCTCGACGGCCGCGTGGATCATGAGGTTGTCGCCGGGCCAGCTGAGCACGGTGACCGCGGTGCCCGCGACCCGTACGCCCTGCTGGACGGGACGGATGTCCGGGCCGAGCAGGCCGGTACGGCCCATCGCCTCGCTGACGGTGGCCACGCCGAAGCCGGCCAGCGCGTCGACGTCCTTGGCGTCCGCCTTCGGCGGGCCGGTGACGATCACGCCGCTCATGCCAGCTCCTTCGCGATCTCCGGGTACGGACGCATGTAGGCCTCGGCCATGGTCTTGTGCGCCAGGCCCAGGTTGGGGCCCGCGTTGCGCTTGAGCTGGACGCCGCGGCGGACGGCGAGGTCGGTGTAGTAGTCCCACAGGTGCTGCTGGGCGCCCAGGCACTCCATGGCCTTGCGCTTGGTGTCCCACACCTCGGTGATGTCGAGCAGCACCTCGGGCTTGAAGCCGCTCATCTCGGGCTGGTGCGGCTCGAAGAAGAAGACCGGCGGGGCGCCGATGATCTCGCCGGGGCCGGGGTAGCCGATGGCCTGGGCGAGCACGCGGGCCTCCAGCGCCATGCGGTTCGCGGCCGGGTGGTCGCCGTTGTAGGGGTCCTCGACCGGGTGGGTGAGGACGACGTCCGGCTGGGTCTCGCGGTAGACCTCGACGAGCTTGTCGGTCAGCTCGGCGGTGGCGACCAGGGGGTAGTCGCCGGCGTCGAAGAAGCGGACCTCGGCACCGAGGGCGGCGGCGGCGCGCTCGGCCTCGTCGCGGCGTATCGCCTTGATCTCGTCGAGCGTCCTGCCCTCGCGCCACGCCTTCGCGGACTCCCCGCGCTCCCCGAAGGTCAGGCACGCGATGGTGACCTTCTCTCCCCTGGAGGCGGCCAGGGCGATGGCTCCGCCCGCACGCCAGACGAAGTCCCCGGCGTGCGCGGTGATGACGAGGGTCGAGCGTGGTGGGCCGGCGGGCGCGTTGCCATGCGTCATTGCTGGGATCTCTCCTTCTTACGGGCTCGGTCGGCCGCCGGGCGCTGTCGCCTGTGCCGACGGGGCGGGCGCGCTCGGCCCTTCGGGCCTGCGCGCGCACCCTTCCGACACAGGCACGCCCTCTCGGCTCACCGGCCTTGATGGACAGGTACGCGCCCGTCCCGCGTGTGCCGGTCGGCTGCGCTTCAGTCGCGCAACGCCGCGATCACGCTGTCGAGATGGGCGCGGACGGCCGCTTCGGCCGCCTGCGGGTCCCTGGCCCGGATCGCTTCGATCATGGCCAGGTGCTCGTTCAGGGATTGCTGCGGTCGTCCGGGACGCAGCGCCAACTGGAAGCGGTGTCGCACCAGTTGGGCGTTGAGCCGTTCCAGCAGTTCCTGGGCGGTCCGCTGGTCGGAGAACTCCCGGATCCGGACGTGCAGTTCGTGGTTGAGGTCGGAGTAGGTCACCGGCTCGCCGTCGGCCACGGCCTTGGTCATGGCCGTGCCGAGGTCGGTCAGTTCGCTCAGCTGATCGTCGCTGGCCGCGACGGCCGCCTTCGCCGCGCACAGCCCTTCGAGGACCATGCGGCACTCCGTGATGGCGACCGCTTCGTCCACGGTCACCACCCGCACCCGCGAACCGCGGTTGCGGATGCGCTCGACGAGTCCCTGGGACTCCAGGTCGATGAGCGCGGCCCGGATGCTGGCCCGTGTCACACCGAACTGCTCGGCGAGCTCGTTCTCCACCAACCGCTGCGCCGGTGCCATGTCGCCGTGCAGGATCGCCTGCCGCAGCCGCGTCAATGCGTGCTGCTTGGCCTGCTCCCCGGTGCTCGGACGGGCTTCTGTCGGCATGTGCCCTCCCTGAGTGAGTGCCTGTCGAACCTAAATCTAGCCAAACAAGATTGTCAACAATTTTGTCTGCTGTATTGCGCGCATGATCGGCCCCAGGGGCGCGTGATTCGTCGGCGCCGCGGTCCCGGGGCGGTGCCGGGTGCTCCTTCCGCGCCGTCCCCGACCGGCCCACCGACCGGCCGGGCGCGGGTCCGGTCCCTACTTGATGAGGGCGTTCGCGACCACGACGGCCAGTCCGAGCAGCGCGTCCCCCAGCCCGACCAGCACGCACTTGGTCCAGGACCGCCGCAGGCGCCGCGAGGTGACCAGGCCCAGCGCGAACAGCAGCGCGATGTTCAGGGCGAACGCCGGGTACTCCACGCCGTTCGGCGGCAGCCTGCCCCAGCCCGCCGCGGCCAGCAGCGCCACCGTGGGCAGCACGGCGGCGACCAGCGGCCACTCGTCGGCGAGGCTGCGCAGCAGGTCCCGGCGGCGCTGGGGCCGGCGCTCGGCGACGTAGTGGGCGTAGCCGTGCGCGAACGCCGACGCGAGCGCCGTGACCAGCAGCCAGGCGGCGTCGTAGCGACGGCCCGCCTGGTCGGTGCGGCCGTACTGGGTCAGCGCCGCGACCATCGAGCTGGCCAGTACGGCGCCGTAGACACCGCCGAAGAAGACGGCCTCCAGGGTGTCGTGCCGGTGCGCGTCGGCGGTCGCCGTCGTCTCGGTCATACCTCGACGATCACGCGCGCCGGGCGCCCGCGCCAGCGCGCGCGGCCCCGACGAAGTGTCCCGCCGCACGAGCCGATACTGCACACCCTGTCGGCGGCCGTCCGGCGGCTCCGCTGGCTAGGGTCGGCCCATGATCCCCAGCTTCGTGGTCCACGTCCCCGACGCCGAGCTCGAACCCGAGCCGCTCGACCCCGCCCAGATCGTCTCCGGCAGCCCCGAGGTGACCGGGAAGGTGGTCTGGGAGTCCGACGACGGCCGGCAGCTCCGCGGGGTCTGGCAGATCACGCCCGGCGTCGTCACCGACACGGAGGCCGACGAACTGTTCGTCGTGGTCAGCGGCTCGGCGACGATCGAGGTCGAGGGCGGTCCCACGCTGCGGGTCGGACCGGGTGACCTGGCGGTGCTGCGCGAGGGCGACCGGACGACGTGGACGGTCCACGAGACCCTGCGCAAGGTGTACGCGATCAATCTGTGAGGGCCGCCGGGCACCGCGCCCGCCCGGACGGGCCCGGACAGCGCAGGACCGGGCCGGGCGGGGCGGGACAGGGCGGGATAGGGCAGGGCCGGGCAGGACAGGACAGGACAGGACAGGACAGCGTAGGACCGGACAGCGCAGGACCGGACAGGGCGGGGGCGGACAGGACCGGGCAGGGCAGGGCCGGACAGCGCAGGACCGGGCAGGGCGGGGCCGGGCAGGGTGCCGTCCAGGGTCTTTGACACCGGGGTCTCCCGCGCCCAGGGTGGGCCGGACGGATACCCGGACCGGTCCAGGAGGGCTGTCATGGTGCTGCGTACGCTCGGTGTCGCCGTCGTCGGGTTCGGCTGGATGGGCCGGGTGCACTCCCGGGCGTACGCCCGGGTCCGGCACCACTATCCGCACCTGCCCCTGGCTCCGCGGCTGGTGGCGGTCGCCGACGACGTGCCGGGCCGGGCGGAGGAGGCCGCCGGACAGTTCGGGTTCGCCACCGCCGTGCGCGACTGGCGCGAGGTGGCCGCCGACCCGCGTGTCGAGGCGGTCAGTGTCACCGCCCCGAACTTCCTGCACCGGGAGATCGGGGTCGCGATGGCCGAGGCGGGCAAGCACCTCTGGATCGAGAAGCCGGTGGGCCTGACGGCGGCGGACGCCCGCGCGGTGGCGGACGCGGTCGCCGGGGCCGGAGTGCAGGGAACGGTCGGCTTCAACTATCGCGCCGCACCGGCCGTCCAGGCCGCCCGCGAGCTGATCGCCACCGGCGGGATCGGCACCGTCACCCATGTCCGCATCCGGCTGTTCAGCGACTACGCCGCCCATCCGGAGGCCGCGCTGACCTGGCGGTACGAGCGTCGGCGGGGCGGCAGCGGAGTGCTGGGCGACCTCGCCTCGCACGGCGTGGACCTGGCCCGGTACCTGCTCGGCGACCTCGCGTCGCTGACCGCCGACACGGCCGTCTTCGTGCCGCGGCGGCCCCGCCCGTCCGGCGCGACGGCCGGGCACGAGCGGGCCCCGGGCGGGGAGTGCGGACCGGTCGAGAACGAGGACTACGTCAATTGTCTGCTCCGCTTCGCCTCCGGGGCCCGCGGTGTACTGGAGGCCTGCCGGGTGTCGGTCGGCGAGCAGAACAACTACGGCTTCGAGGTGCACGGCACCCGCGGCGCCGTCTTCTGGGACTTCCGCCGGATGAACGAGCTGGGCGTAAGCCGTGGCACGGACTACCAGGACCAGCCGGTGACCACGCGCCATGTCGGGCCGGGCGACGGCGAGTTCGGCGCGTTCCAGCCGGGCGCCGCGAACGCGATGGGCTACGACGACCTGAAGGTGATCGAGGCGTACCGCTTCCTGCGCTCGGTCGCCGAGGGCACCCCGTACGGCGCCGGCCTCGGCGACGCCGTGGCGAGCGCGGCCGCGCTGGACGCGATGGCGCGGTCCGCACGGGACGGCACCTGGGTCGACGTGGCGTCGCGGTAGGCGGGTTCGGGGTATTTGTACCGACAAGAGTGGCGGCCAGACGTCGCCCGCCCCCGCACCCAAGGAGCGTCCGTCCCCATGCGCATCGGAATCCTCGGCCTCGGCCGCATCGGCGCCTTCCACGCCGAGACCCTCTCCGCGCTCGACGCCGTTCGGTCGCTCGTCGTCGCCGACCCGTTCGCCCGGGCGGCCGAGGCGGCGGGCGAGCGGTTCGGCGCCGAGGTCGCGGACTCGCCCGAGGAGATGCTGGCCGCCGGGGTGGACGGCGTCGTGGTGGCGGCGGCGACCGACGCCCACCCGGCGCTGATCCTGGCCGCCGTGGACGCGGGTGTCCCGGTCTTCTGCGAGAAGCCCGTCGCGCGCACCATGCGCGAGGGCGTCGAGGTGATGAAGGCGGTCCGGGGCCGTGGCGTCCCGGTCCAGATCGGCTTCAACCGCCGCTTCGACGCGGGCTTCGTCGCGGCCCGCGCGGCCGTCCGGTCCGGCGAGCTGGGCAGGCTGCACACGGTCCGGTCGACCACCCTGGACCCGGCGCCGCCGCCGGCCGCGTACGTCGCCGCCTCGGGAGGCATCTTCCGCGACTGCTCCGTGCACGACTTCGACATCATCCGCTGGGTGACGGGCCGTGAGGTGACCGAGGTGTACGCGGTCGGCGGCAACCGCGGCGCCGACTTCATCCGGGAGGCCGGTGACGCCGACACCACGGGCGCGGTCCTCACCCTGGACGACGGCACGATCGCCCTGGTCTCCAACAGCCGTCACAATGCCCGTGGTTACGACGTCCGGCTGGAGCTGCACGGCTTCTCGGACTCGATCGCCGTCGGCCTCGACGACAAGCTGCCGCTGCGCTCGGTGGAACCGGGCGCGCGTTTCCCGGCCGGTGTCCCGCACGACTTCTTCATGGACCGCTTCGGCGACGCCTACCGCGCCGAACTCGCCGCGTTCACCGAGGTCGTCGCCGGCACCAGGCCGTCCCCGTGCCGGATCGCGGACGCGCTGGAGGCCGGCTGGATCGCGGAGGCATGCGCGCTGTCGCTGCGCGAGCACCGGCCGGTACGGATCGACGAGGTGCGGGCCACCTGACGGGCGGCCCGGGCTTCCCATCGCCGTCACCGTCGACTCACAGACAGTAGCGCACCAGCCACTCGTCCGGGTCGTAGGCGTTGCGTGCCGGGTCCGGCGCGGTGGCCGGCCGCTCCTCGACCGTGTCCTGCGGCCGGATCCGCTCCGGCAGGGCGCCGAACCGCGCCTGCCGCCGGGCCTCCGCGGTGTCCGGCACCGTCTCGTCGTGCTCCGTGTGCGTCAACTCGGCCTCCCCGTAGCAATGTCCGTCCACGTGTCCGGCACGCGGGCGCCTTCACCGCTTCGACGTATTTCACCGGGCCGCGGGTTCCGCCGGAAGGTTGAAGACATGGTCGGGAGAGATGATTTTTGTGATCGCCTCGCCGAGGACGGTGCTCGGCTCGGTGCCCTTGTAGTCGACATCGGTGTTGATGAGCACGACCAGCGTCGCCTGCGCCGAGGGCAGGTAGACGGTCAGCGACTCGTAGCCCGGCAGCGAGCCGTTGTGACCGATCCAGCCCTTGACGTTGAAGATGCCGAGGCCGTAGCCGACACCCGGGACCGGGGTCGCCGGAGTGGTCAGCCGCTGCTTCTGGACGGCGGGGCTGACCATGGCGCTGCCGTCCGGCAGGACCCCCGTGGCGACCGTCCGTGCCCAGATCCGCAGGTCGTCCAGTGTCGAGACCATCGCTCCCGCGGTCCAGGCCCAGGAGGTGTTCCAGCCCGCGGCGTCCTCGACCTGCCCGCTGGCGGTCTGGTTCGTGTAGCCCTGCGCGTGCGGCTCCGGGAACTCGGCCCCGGTCGGGAGGAGACTGTGGTCCATCCCGGCCGGCTTCAGGATGTGGTCGTGGATGTAGTCCTCGACGTTCTGCCCGGAGAGCTTCTCGACGACCAGGCCGAGCAGGATCAGATTGGTGTTGGAGTAGTCGAACTTCTGGCCCGGCTGGAACAGCACCGGATGCTTGAACGCGTAGTCGAGGAGCTGCTGAGGCGTGAAGGAGCGCTGCGGGTCGGACGTGAGGGCCTTGAAGAAGCCGTCGTCGTCCGTGTAGTTGAACAGGCCGCTGCGCATCCCGGCCAGCTGGCGCAGGGTGATCCGGTCCCCGTTGGGCACACCGTCGACGTACCGGTCGATCGTGTCGTCGAGGCCGGCCTTCTTCTGGTCGACCAGTTGCAGCAGCGCCGTGACGGTGAACGTCTTGGTCTCGCTGCCGATCCGGGTGTACAGGTCCGTCGACATGGCCCGGCCGTCGCTCTTGTCGGCGACGCCGAAGGCCTTCACGTACTGCCCCTGGTCGGGTGTCCAGATGCCCACGCTCGCACCGGGGATGCCCGCCTCTCTGATCACGTGCTGCACGGTCGCGTCCAACAGCCGCTGCACGGCCGGGGTGAGGTCGCGGACGCCGCCGGCGGAGGGGGACGGCAGCCGCGGGGCGACGGCGGTGGCGCCCGGATCGGTCGGTGGCGCGGCCAGGGCCGCCCCTCCGGCGACCGGCACCATGAGCATCCCCACCGCGGTGGCGAGGACGGCTCCCCTGCGCAGTCGTGTGCACGCGTGCGTCATGGGCCAGCTCCTCCGTGCGGAGACAGAAGGAAGCGGATCCGCCCGGTCGTCGCCTCGCGCGGCGAAGGCCGGACGGCCCCGCATCCCCTCAGCATAAGAGCGGCCGTACCCCGCCGCCTGTCGACGACGGCGCGGGGCCCGTGCCACGGCCGCACGCCGTCCGGGCGGGGAACGGGCGCGGATGGCACGCGTCCCTGCTCTACGCCTCGGGCAGTTCCTCCACGTCGACTCCGTGGACCTGGGCCAGCTCGTGCCTGAGCGCGGCGAGTTCGGCCCCGCCGGCCATGTGGTCGGTGAGCTCCGCCAGGCTCACCTCGCTGCGGTCGGCGCCGAGCTCGAGGGTGCCCAGGCGCAGCACGCAGAAGTGGTCGCCGACCAGGTAGGCGTGGTGCGGGTTGTGGGTGACGAGGACGACCCCGAGGCCGCGCTCGCGGGCGGCGGCGATGTACTTGAGCACGACGCCGGACTGCTTGACGCCGAGCGCGGCCGTCGGCTCGTCCAGGATCAGCACCCGGGCGCCGAAGTGGACGGCGCGGGCGATGGCCACGCACTGGCGCTGGCCGCCGGAGAGCGTGCCGACGGGCTGCTCCAGGTCGTCCAGGACGATGCCCATGGTGCGCAGTTCCCCGTCCGCGGTCCGCTTCATCCGCTCGATGTCGAGGCGGCGCAGGGGCCAGGGACCACGCGTCATCTCCGAGCCCAGGAAGAAGTTCCGCCAGACCGGCATGAGCGGGACGGTGGCGAGGTCCTGGTAGACGGTGGCGATGCCCAGGTCGAGGGCCTCGCGCGGGGTGCTGAAGCGCACCGGCGCGCCGTCGACGAGGAGTTCGCCCTCGGTGTGCCGGTGCAGCCCCGAGATGATCTTGATGAGGGTGGACTTGCCCGCGCCGTTGTCGCCCAGGACGCAGGTCACTCGGCCGGGGCGGACCGCCAGGTCGACTCCGTGCAGGGCGCGGATGTTGCCGTAGGACTTGCCCGCGCCCCGGAGTTCGACGACGGGCGCGACCTGCGCGGGCGCGGTGTCCTCGCGGACGCCGCCGTGCGGACCGTTGTCATGCGGGCCGCTGCCGTGCGGGCCGCTGCCGTTGGTAGTCATGTTCACCTCCGGGTCGCCGTACGGCGGACCCACAGATTGACGAGGGCCGCGACCAGGAGCATCACGCCGAGGAACGCCTTGAACCAGTCGGGATTCCAGTTGGCGTAGACGATGCCCTGGTTGACCATGCCGAAGATGAAGGCGCCGATGACCGGGCCGATCGCCGAACCGTAGCCGCCGGTCAGCAGGCAGCCGCCGATGACCGCGGCGATGATGTACAGGAACTCGTTGCCGACACCCTCGCCCGACTGCACCGTGTCGAACGAGAACAACAGGTGCATACCGACGAACCAGGCGCCGGCCCCCACCCCCATGAAGAGGACGACCTTGGTGCGGCCGACGGGCACGCCGACCGCGCGGGCGCTGTCCTGGTCGCCGCCGACCGCGAAGATCCAGTTGCCGAACCGGGTGCGCAGCAGCAGCCAGGTGGCGGCCGCGGCGAGCACCAGCCAGTAGACGATGGTGATCTTGAAGCCCACTCCCCCGACGGTGAACTCGGAGGCGAAGACCTTCCTGGCCTGGTCGAAGCCGTCCATGTCGGCGATCGAGTCGCTGGCGACGTTGCCGGTGAAGATCTTGGTGACGGCGAGGTTGGAGCCCTGGAGGACCAGGAAGGAGCCCAGGGTCACCAGGAAGCTGGGCAGCCCTGTCCTGATCAGCAGCCAGCCGTTGAAGGCGCCGACGGCCAGGGAGACGACCAGGGCCACGGCCACACCGGTCCACACGTTCACCGTGAGCTGGAAGCTCAGGACGGCGGCGGTCAGCGCCGAGGTGGTGACCGCGACACCGGCGGACAGGTCGAACTCGCCGCCGATCATCAGCAGGGCCACCGGCAGCGTCATGATGCCCATGACGGACGCCTGGTAGAGGACCGTGGACAGGGCGCCCGTGGTGCGGAACGAAGGGGCGACGGCGAAGAAGAAGACGTAGACGCCGATCGCCGCGATCAGCGCGCCCACCTCAGGGCGGGCCATCAGTCTGCGCACCGGGGAACGCCGGGTGCCGCGGCCGTCCGTGCGGCCGGCCGGCGGCGAGGCGCTCGCCGCCGGTGCCGTTGCTCGGGTCATCTCAGCGGGTGCCCTTCGCGGCGAACGCGGCCACCTTGTCGACGTTGGACTTGTCGACGAACGCCGGACCGGTCAGCACCGGTTGCTCCCCGCCGCCGCTGTAGTTCCCGTTGTTCTTGTAGAGCCACAGGGAGTCCACCGCCAAGTAGCCCTGGAGGTAGGGCTGCTGGTCGACGGCGAACTGGATGTCGCCCTTGGAGATGGCACTGGTGAGCTGCTTGTTGAGGTCGAAGGTGGCGATCTTCGCCTTGCTGCCCGCGTCCGCGACCGACTGCACCGCGGTCAGCGCGTACGGCGCGCCGAGGGCGACGACGTAGTCGATCGCGCCGTCCTGCTTCAGCTTGGCGGTGATGGTGGACTTCACGGACGGCATGTCGGTGCCGTTGACGTAGAGGGTCTGTGTGATGCCCCGGAAGGACTTCTTCAGGCCGTCACAGCGCTGGGTGAGGCCGACGTTGCCCTGTTCCTGGATCACACAGACGGCGTTCTTGGCGCCGACCTCGTTCAACTTCTTGCCGAACGCCTCGCCCGCCACGCTCTCGTCCTGCCCGAAGAACGACATCAGACCGAGGTTCTTCCAGTCGCTCAGCCCGGAGTTGAGACCCACCACGGGTATCCCGGCCGCTTGCGCCTTGCTCGCGACGGCCTTCATCGCGTCCGGCTTGGCCAGGGTGATCGCGATGCCGTCGACCTTCTGGTCGATGGCGTTCTGGACCAGGTTGGCCTGGCTGCCGGCGTTCGGGTCGGCGGAGTAGACGAGCTTGATGTTGTCCTTGTCGGCGGCGGCCTGCGCGCCCTTGTGGACGATGTCCCAGAAGGTGTCGCCGGGGGCCTGATGGGTGACCAGCGCGACGGTCATCGCGGGCGTGCCGGCCTTGCCCGCGGCCGCGCCGTCCCCGCCCTCCTCGGACTTCTTGCCGCCCGAACCGCTGGAGCAGCCCGCGAGGATCAGAGCCGCCGTGGCGGCCAGCGCCGCCACGGGGGCCCATCTGCGGGAGCGGACGTGCGAAGAGCGATCCATCATGCCTGCACCTCACTGTGCGACGGGGGGAACGCCGGGTCGGCTTCCAGACCTACCCGCTGCGGTCGGGCGTATCCCTGACGACGGCAGGCACCGGGTCAGTGGGCCCCGTCCAACCTGGCTCGCTGATGGACCGTCAACTCCAGTTCCACGGACGCGAGATTCTCCTCCAGCTGGGCCACCGAGGACGCCCCGGCCAGCGGTACGACGGGCAGCGGACCGCCCAACTGCCAGGCCAGGACGACCTGGTTGACGGTCGCCCCCGTCTCCCGGGCCACCTCGCGCAGCACGGCCAGGCGGGCCGGGGTGCCGGGGTGGTCGTAGTCCGGCGGGAGCGGCTTGTCCGTACGGGTGTAGGCGCCGCCCACGAGCGGCGAGTAGGCGACCAGGGTCAGCTCGGGCTCCGCCCGCAGATAGCCGAGCAGTTGGCCGTCCGCGTGGCCCAGACTGCCGTCCGGGAACAGTCCGCTCGGCATGTCGGTGCGCGGGCGCAGATGGCTGTGCTGGTACTGGAGCACCTCGTAGCCGGGCAGTCCCGCCGCCGCCGCGAGGGCACGGGCCCGCTCCACCCGCCAGACGGCGTGGTTGCTGACGCCGAGCAGGCCGACGGTGCCCTCGGCGACCAGGGCCGCGAAGCCCTCTACCGTCTCGTCGAGCGGGACGGTGTGGTCATCTATGTGGGCGTAGAGCAGGTCGAGCCGCTCCATGCCGAGCCGCTCGCGGCTGCGTTCGGCGGCCTCGCGGATCGCCTTGGCCGACAGGCCCTCCGGGTTGTCGAGGTAGCCGGTGCCGGGAGCCAGCGGGCGGGCACCCAGCTTGGTGGCGATGACGATCTCGTCGCCGACGCCCCGGCTGCGCCGCCAGCGGCCCAGCAACTCCTCGCTCTGGCCGCCCTGACCCCCGTCCTCCCAGAAGGCGTAGTTGTTCGACGTGTCGATGAAGTTCCCGCCCGCCTCGACATAGCGGTCGAGGACGGCGAAGGAGGTCTTCTCGTCGGTGCGCGAGCCGAACAGCATCGCACCCAGCGCGAGCACACTCACCTCGCGGCGGGTACGCGGATCGGCGCCTATCGTGCGGTACTTCATTATGATTCCTCCCGTTCGCCCACGTTCGGGGCCTGTGAAACGGGAGTCTGCAACTTGAAGAGCACTTGAAGTCAAGACCGTTTACGCGGCCCGGACGGGCAGAGGACCCGGGGCCCACGCGGCCCGGCCGCCGAAGACGCCGAAGGGAGTCAAAGAAAGCCAAAGAAAGCCAAAGAAAAAGGGCCTCCCCGGGCTTTCGCCCGTGAAGACCCTTCGCACCGTCGGGACGACAGGATTTGAACCTGCGACCCCTTGACCCCCAGTCAAGTGCGCTACCAAGCTGCGCCACGTCCCGGTGCGGTTCCCGCGGCGAACCGCGTGATCACGCGGTCCGTACTTTACCCCACCGCGGGGGCTGCGCCGAAGGGGACGCCCGGCGCGGGACAATCGGTGGCATGAGCAGCACATCGGACGCGGGCGGCGTACGTGACCGGGACGGCGAGGGGCGGGCCCGCAGTGCCCGGCCCCGGGACGGGCTCGGACGGCCGCTGCCCTACGGCGCGCCCGGCGTGGAGCGCCAGCCCGAGGGGATCGTACGCACCCCCGAGCAGACCGTCGCCGAGGCGCAGGCGCTGCTGGACGACGGAAAGCCGTTCCACGCGCACGAGGTCTTCGAGGACGCCTGGAAGTCCGGCCCCGACCGGGAGCGGTCCCTGTGGCGCGGGCTGGCCCAGCTCGCGGTGGGGCTCACGCACGCGGCCCGGGGCAACGCCACCGGCGGGGCACGGCTGCTGCGGCGCGGGGCGGGGGCCGTGGAGGAGTGGGCGGCGGGCACCGGAGCCCGGCCGTACGGGCTGGACCTCCCGGGGCTGACCGGCTGGGCGCGGGAGCTGGCGGGCGAGGTGGAGAGCGGCCGGGGCGAGGTGGACGCGCGGGAGCGGGCGCCCCGGCTGCGGGGGCGCGCCGCCGGGTGACTGGACCCGCACCGCCCGGTGTCGGTGCCGTACGGCAGACTCGGGGCGTGCGAAGGATTCATGTCATCGGTATCGGCGCGGGCGACCCCGACCAGCTGACCCTCCAGGCGGTCAGGGCGCTGCGCGGCACGGACGTCTTCTTCATCCTCGACAAGGGCGAGGTGAAGAGCGACCTGACACGGCTGCGCCGGGACATCCTCGACGCGCATCTGCCGGAGGGGTCGTACCGCCTGGTGCAGGCGCGCGACCCGGAGCGGGACCGGGCCGCGGGCGGCGGCGCGTACTCCCCGGCGGTCGGCGACTGGCGCAGCGCCCGCGCCGGCATCTACGAGCGGCTGATAGCCGAGGAACTGGGCGAGGACGACAGCGGCGCGTTCCTGGTCTGGGGCGATCCCGCGCTGTACGACAGCACGATCGGCATCCTGGAGGAGGTGCTCGGCCGGGGCGAGGTCGCCTTCGAGTACGACGTCGTGCCGGGCATCAGCAGTGTCTCGGCGCTCGTCGCCCGGCACCGCACGGGACTGAACCGGGTGGCGCGTCCGGTGCAGATCACCACGGGGCGGCGGCTGGCCGAGGGGTTCCCGCAGGACGTGGACGACGTGGTCGTGATGCTCGACGCGCACCAGACCTTCCGGCAGTACGCGGACCAGGACATGGACATCTACTGGGGCGCCTACATCGGCACCCCGGACGAGATCCTCGCCTCGGGCCCGATCGCCGAGGCCGCCCCGCGCATCGAACGGCTGCGGGCCGAGGCCCGCGAGCGCAAGGGGTGGATCATGGACACGTATCTGCTGCGCCGCAATCCCGACGCGCGGTAGGCAGCCGCCCGGTACTCGGGGCCCGGCGCCCGGGTGCCACGCACACGGGTGCTCGGCACCCGCAAGCCCTGGGCCGCGGGCCGAAATCCGGGTGCCGGGTGCGGCGGCGGTCGCCATATTCTGGGCATGTCCCCGGCCCCCGTCCGCTTCCACGATCCCGGTGTCACCGACGGCCGCTTCAGGTTGTCGGCGCTGGTGTGCTGCCCGCGCTGCGAGCGGGTCGCCCACTTCGAGCGGCTGCCGGGCGCCGCAGCGGACGGGCAGTTCCGGTGCCGTCCGCGGCAGCGGGTGGTGTGCCGGTCCTGCGGCCTGTCGCGGGTCTCGGGCCCGGGAAGCGGCTGGATCCGGCCGCCCCTGTGGCTGGAGACCACCACCCGGCACGGCACGATCTCGGCGTACAACCTCGAACAGCTCGACCTGCTCCGGCGGTTCGTGGCCGCGTCGCTGAGGGAGCGGGCGCCCTGGTACGGGGAGGCGCGGAAGACGACGTATGTGGCCCGGCTGCCCGCCTGGATCAAGAGCGCCAAGAACCGGGACGAGGTGCTGCGCGCCATCGACCGGCTGCGGGCCCCGGTGGTCAGCGCGGACCCGGGTCCGGCTGGTCGAGGCCCGACCGGTCGAGGCCCAGCCGATCGAGGACCCCGGCGACATCGGGCACCGGCGTGACGCCCTCGGGCAGCGCGGGCCGTCGTACGACCACCACCGGCAGGCCCAGTTCACGGGCGGCCGTGAGTTTGGCCGCCGTCGCCGCTCCCCCGCTGTCCTTCGTCACCAGCACGTCGATCCGGTGCGCGCGCAGCAGCCGGGACTCGTCGGCCAGGGTGAACGGTCCGCGCGCCGCGACCACCACGGTGTCCGGTGGCAGCGGCGGCTCGGGCGGTTCCACCGACCGTACGACGAAGTGGAGTTCCGTCAGTCGCGCGAAGGCCGCGAGGCCCAGCCGCCCGGTGGTCAGCAGGACCCGTCGGCCGATCCCCGGCAGCAGTGCGGCGGCCGCCTCCAGGGAGTCGACGGAGTGCCACCGGTCCCCCGGGCCGGGCCGCCAGCCCGGGCGGCGCAGCACGACCAGCGGCAGCCCGGTGGCCGCCGTGGCGCGGGCCGCGTGAGCGGTGATGCCGGCGGCGAAGGGATGCGTGGCGTCGACCACGGCGTCCACCCGGTGTTCGCGCAGCCAGTCGGCGAGCCCCTCCGCACCGCCGAACCCCCCGACCCGCACGTCCCCTTCGAGCGCCGCCGGCCGGGACACGCGTCCGGCCAGGGAGGTGGTCACCCGCACCCCGGGACGTGCCGCGAGGTCGGCGGCGAGGAGGCGGGCCTCGGTGGTACCGCCGAGGACCAGGATGTGCGCGGACATGACGACGAGCCTACGGGGCCGCCGCTCCGCCTTTCCGGCGGGCGGGTGTGCCGGTGAGCGGTCCGCCGGGTGGGTGCTGTCCGCGGGCCGGGGGCGGCCGCGGTCGCTATCGTCCCCCCATGGAGTCAGTGCGTGCCGTCCTGGTCGACATCGACGGTGTGCTCACCGTGTCGTGGCAGCCGCTGCCCGGCGCGGTCGAGGCGCTGCGCAGGATCCGCGAGGCGGGCCTCGGGGTCGTGCTGGTGACCAACACCACCTCCCGGACCCGGGCGTCCATCGCGGCCGCCCTCGGGGACGCCGGGTTCCCGGTCACCGCCGATGACGTGCTCACCGCGCCCGCCGCCACCGCCGCCCATCTCGCCGAACGGTTGCCGGGTGCCCGCTGCGCGCTGCTGAACTGCGGGGAGATCGGGGAGGACCTCACGGGCGTCACGGTGCTCGACGACGGTGACAGCGGCACGGTGCCGGACGTGGTGATCGTCGGGGGCGCGGGTCCCGGGTTCGGCTACGCCGCCCTGAACCGGGCGTTCGCCCATCTCCAGCGGGGGGCGCGGCTGGTCGCCATGCACCGCAATCTGTACTGGCGGACGGACCAGGGGCTGCAACTGGACTCCGGGGCGTTCCTGCTGGGGCTGGAGGCGGCGGCGCGGACGGAGGCCGAGGTCACCGGGAAGCCGTCGCGCGCGTTCTTCGAGGCCGCGCTGGCCCGGCTCGGCGCCGCTCCCGGCGAGGCGCTGATGGTGGGCGACGACATCGAGTCGGACGTACTGGCGGCCCAGCGCGCCGGTCTGACCGGGGTCCTGGTGCGGACCGGCAAGTACCTTCCGGAGACCCACCGGGACGCGAGCGGCACCCCGGACCATGTGATCGACTCGTTCGCGGACCTTCCCGGCCTGCTGGGGCTGTAGCCGCCGGACGGCAGGCCGGGGCAGCGCCGCCTACCGCAGCAGGAGCTGCACGCCTCCCACGACCGTCGCCGCGATCACGAGCCGTTCGAACAGTCGCTGGTTGATCTTCTGCGCGGCCCAGGTGCCGAACACCGCGCCGGGCACGACGAACACCGCGAGCGCCGCGTCGAGGAGCAGCGAGCGGCCGTCGATCAGGCCGAGGCCCACGCTGAAGGGCACCTTGCCGACGTTCACGATCAGGAAGAAGAAGGCCGAGGTGCCCAGGAAGCCGAGCTTCCGGAAGCCCGCCGACAGCAGGTACAGCGACATCACCGGGCCGCCGGCGTTGGCGACCATGGTCGTGAAGCCGCCGAGCACTCCGTAGGAGCGGGCCTTGATCCGGCCCGCCCGGCCGGTGACCGCGTCCGGTTCGCCCCCCTCGTCCGTCGAGTCCGCCGCCTCCGCCGCGTCGGACCTGCGGCGCCGCCAGACCGTCACCCCGGCCATCAGCAGCAGGATCGCGCCGATCGAGGTCCGTACCGCGCCGTCGTCGGCCCATTCCAGGAACAGGGTGCCGACGACCACGCCCGCCACCACGGCCGGGAACAGCTTCAGCAGCGTGGGCCAGTGGGCGTGCCGCCGGTAGGTGCGGACCGCGAGCAGGTCGCCCGCGATCAGGACCGGCAGCAGCACGCCGGTGGAGGCGCGGGCGGGCAGCACCGCCGCGAAGATCGCGAGGCTGACCGTGTTGGCCCCGCTGACGGCCGTCTTCGAGAAGCCGACCAGCAGCGCCGCGAAGGCGAGGGCGGCGAACTGCCAGCCGGATATGTGCCAGAGCGTCATCGTGTTCATGCGGAGGCCGATGCTATGCGCACGCAACCCGCGCCCGTAAGCACCGTCCCACCCGGCGCCTCCTGCCGCCCGGCAGGGGGCTAGGAGCGCTCGACCAGCACCGCGCTCCCCTGGCCGACCCCGACGCACATGGTGGCCAGGCCCCGTCGGCCCCCGGTGCGGCGCATCCGGTGGAGCAGGGTGGTGAGGATGCGGGCGCCGGAACAGCCGAGCGGGTGGCCGAGGGCGATGGCGCCGCCGGTGGGGTTGACGAGCTCGGGGTCGATGCCGAGTTCGTCGACGCAGGCGAGGGCCTGGGCGGCGAACGCCTCGTTGAACTCGGCCTCCTGGAGGTCGCCGATCGCCCAGCCGGCCCGGGCGAGCACCTTGCGGGTGGCGGGGACCGGCCCGATGCCCATCACGTCGGGGTGGACCCCCGCGGAGCCGCCCGCCACATAGCGGCCCAGCGACTCCAGGCCCAGTTCCTCCAGCGCCTCCTCGCTGACCAGGAGCAGGCCGGCGGCGCCGTCGTTCATGGGCGAGGCGTTGCCCGCGGTGACCGTGCCGCCCTTGCGGAAGACGGGCTTGAGTCCGGCCAGCCGCTCGTAGGAGGTGTCCTCGCGGATGCATTCGTCGGCGTCGACGACCACGCCGTCCGCCCGCCGCACCGGCAGGAGTTCGGCGTCGAAGTGGCCGTTCTTGCGGGCCTCGGCGGCGAGCCGGTGGCTGCGCAGGGCGAACTCGTCCTGCCGCTCGCGCGGGACGCCGTACCGTCCGGCCACCTCCTCCGCCGTCTCGCCCATCGACAGCAGTCCGTGCAGGTCCTTCATCGCGGGGTTGACCAGGCGCCAGCCGAGCCGGGTGTCGACGGTCTCGATGCGGTGGGGCAGGGCCTCGTCGGGGCGCGGCAGCACGAAGGGGGCGCGGCTCATCGACTCGGAGCCGCCCGCGAGCACGATCTCGGCCTCGCCCGCGGCGATGGTGCGGGCCGCGGCGGTGACGGCCTCCAGGCCGGAGGCGCACAGCCGGTTCACGGTGGCGCCCGGCACGGACTCGGGCAGGCCGGCGAGCAGGGCGGCCATCCGGGCGACGTTGCGGTTGTCCTCGCCGGCCTGGTTGGCGGCACCCCAGTAGACGTCGTCGACGCGGGCCGGGTCGAGCGCGGGCACGTCCGCGACCAGCCCGCGGATCACGGTCGCGGCGAGATCGTCGGGCCGTACGGCGGACAGGGAGCCGCGCAGCTTGCCGATGGGGGTGCGGCGGGCGGCCGCGAAGTGGACGGGGCGCACGACTGGACTCCTGACCGTCATCGCCGGGCCGACGGGCCGGGCCGCCGGACGTCCGGCCGCCGGACCTGGCACCGGGCGTCGACTTAATTAGCACTGCTAGTTTTCGATGATAGACCGTCGCCGGACCACCTGGGAAGATCCTCCCGAGATCTTCGCCGACCCGACCGGAGGAGTCATGGCCGACACCCGCGAGCACGTGTTCAGCGGCACCCGGGGCAGGGTCGTCGTCCGCGAGTGGCCGCACGAGCGGCCGCGGTACCTCGCGCTCCTGGCGCACGGCTACGGCGAGCACATCGGCCGGTACGAGGGCGTGGCCGCGGCCCTCGTGGCGCACGGCGCGGCCGTCCTCGGGCCCGACCACCAGGGGCACGGCAGGTCGGCGGGCGAGCGCGTGCTGATCGAGGACTTCGAGGACGTCGTCGACGACGTGCGGGCCGTGGCCGCACTGGCCGTGGCCGCGCACCCGGACCTGCCGCTGGTCGTGGTGGGGCACTCCATGGGCGGTCTGGTCGCCGCCCGGTACGCGCAGCGCCACGGCGGCACGGTCGCCGCGCTGGTGCTGTCCGGACCGGTCATCGGGGCGTGGCGGACGCCGAGCCTGCTGCTCGCCCACGACGAGATCCCGGACGTCCCCGTCAGCCCGGCCGCGCTCTCCCGCGACCCGGCCGTCGGCGTCGCGTACACGGCGGATCCCCTGGTCTGGCACGGCCCGATGAAGCGGCCGACGGTGGAGGCGTTCGTACGGACCCTGGAGACCGTCGCCGAGGGCGGCGACGTCGGCCGACTGCCGCTGCTGTGGCTGCACGGCACCGACGACCGGCTCGTCCCGCTCGCCGGCAGCCGGACCGGGGTCGAGCGGCTCAGCGGCGGGAGCCTGGTCCAACGGATCTACCCGGGCGCCCGGCACGAGGTGTTCCACGAGACGAACCGGGCCGAGGCGCTCACAGACCTCGTCCACTTCCTGGACGGCGTGCTCACCGGCTGACCGACCCCGGCCGACAGACCCCGCGTCCGCCACGGCGCGGTCGGCGTCAGGCGGCGAACCGGCTCAGCGCGGCCGACACCAGTGTCCGTACGCCGGGCACCAGCACCGAAGGGTCGGGGGCGAACAGCGGGCTGTGGTTGCCCGGCACCGCCGCGACCTTCTCGGCGAGTTCCGCGCCGGGCGCCGCCTCCCACACGTCGGCCGGGGTCGAGGTCACGAACCAGTAGTCGTACGGCACGCCGGGCGGCGCCAGCAGGGAGAAGTCCTCGCTGCCCATCGCCGGGCCGAAGTCGAACACCGTGGCCGCGCCGAACAGTTCACGGTGCACGGCGGCGATCTCCGCGTCGAGCGCGGCGTCGTTGACCGTGTTCGGATAGCCGGAGCGGACCGTGACCTCGGGCGGCCGCGGGCAGCCCGCCGCCGCGCACTCGCCCTCGGTGATGCGCCGTACGGCGGCGAGGACCCGCTCGCGCACCACCGGGTCCTGGGTGCGCAGGTTCAGCGCGAGCCGGGCCTCGGCGGGGATGATGTTGCGCTTCGTGCCGGCGTGGAACATGCCGACCGTGAGGACCGCCGGGTCCTTCGCGGCGATCTCCCGGGAGACGACCGTCTGGAGCCGGGTGACGACGTACGCGGCGGTCACCACCGGGTCGACCGTGGACTCGGGCCGCGAGCCGTGCCCGCCGACCCCGTGCACGACGATGTCGACGTCGTCGGAGGCGGACATGGTCAGGCCCGGGGTGTGCGGGTAGAAACCGGCGAGGCCGGGCGCGACGTGCTGGCCGAACAGGACGTCGGGGCGCGGGAAGCGCTCGTGCACCCCGTCGGCGACCATCGCGCCCGCCCCGCCGCCGGACTCCTCGGCGGGCTGTCCCACCACGACCAGCGTGCCCGACCAGGTCTCCCGGGCGGCCGCGAGCGCCTCGGCGGCGCCCACCAGCCAGGTGATGTGCAGGTCGTGGCCGCAGGCGTGCATCACGCCGTCGACGGTGGAGGCGTAGTCGAGACCGGTGGCCTCCTGCACGGGCAGCGCGTCCATGTCGCCGCGCAGCCACACCACCGGCCCGTCCCCGTTGGCGAGGACGCCGACGACACCGGTGCCGGCGACGCCTTCCGTCACCGTGTACCCGGCCGCGCGCAGCCGCCGGGCGAGCCGGTCGGCGGTGCGGTGCTCCTTGAAGGACAGTTCGGGGTGCCGGTGCAGGTCCCGGTAGAAGTCCTCCAGTTCACCGGACTTCAGCCCGGAGGTCAGGTCCAGGGCGAGGCGGGCGACGGCGGCCGGTTCGGTCATGCGGCACTGCTCCCTCGGGTCGCGGGTCGAGGAGCTCACCTTGACACAGGACCGGCCCTCGGCGACTACCGGTTCGGCCCGCTCCGCACCGGCAGGTCCAGCATCCGTACGACGGTGCGCAGGACGCCGTTCTCGTTGTTGGAGGGGGCCAGGTGCCGGGCCCGGCGCACCACCTCGGGGTGGGCGTTGGACATGGCGAACGACCACTCGGCGGTGTCCAGCATCTCCAGGTCGTTGAGGTAGTCCCCGAACACCATGGTCTGCGCGGGCGTGATGCCCAGGTCGCGCTGGAGCCGGCGGACGGCGGCGCCCTTGTCTGCGGTGCGGTTCATCACGTCGACCCAGTGCTCGCCGGAGACCACGACCTGGTGGGAGGCGGCGAACCGCTCCAGGGCCGGGGCGACGGTGTGCTCGGCCGAACCGAAGGCGAACAGGGCCACCTTGATGATGTCGTCGTCGACGGCGGTGACGTCCTCGACGATCCGGTGCTCCAGGTAGTACCGGCGCACCTCGGCCAGGAAGGCCTCGTCGGTGCGCTCGACGTAGGCGGCCTTCTTGCCGCACAGGATCGCGCCCATGTCGACGCCGTCGGCCACGAGCCGGCGCGCGGTGTGCGCGATCCCGTGGGCGACTGCGGGATCCAGCGGGTCGGAGCTGAGCTCGACGCCGTCCCGGACGACGTACGTGCCGTTCTCCGCTATGAACACCATGCCCTCGGCCACCTCGGCGAACTCCCGCGCCAGGGTGGCGTACTGGCGGCCGCTGGCCGGGCTGAACAGCACGCCCCGCTCGCGCAGCAGCGCCAGCACCTCCCACAGCCCGTCCGGTACGCGCTTGTCGTCGTCCAGGAGCGTGCCGTCCATGTCCGTGACGACGAGCCGGATGTCCGCACGGGCCTCGGCGGCCAGGTGCTCCGCGGCCGGATGCTCGGTGGGCGTGTCGAGGGGCGTGCGGGAGTACGGCATGTCCTGGCTTTCCGCTGTGGGAGGAATTGTCCCCCATCCTACCGGGGGCGCCCGCCGGAGCCGTCCTGCCCCCTGGTCAGGGCACCGCCCGGCCCTTGGTCGGGGCACCGTCCGGCCCTTGGTCGGGGCACCGCCCGGCCCTTGGTCGGGGCACCGTCCGGTCTCCGGTCGAGGCACCGTCCGATCTCTGGCCGGAGCACCGCCCGGCCGATTCCCGGGACAGGCCGATCACCGGACGGCACAATGACGAGGGTGTCCACCGACGCGCCTGTTCCCGGTGATCCACCAGGTGGCCCGCGCGGACCGCGACCTGCGCGGCGGGCCCGACCCGCCGGACCGGCTCCGCCGCCCCGCTCGCGGTGGCACGCCGGCCCCGACTCCCCCGACGCGGTACCGCAGTTCCGCGCGGTGGCCGTGAAACCCTGACGCGAGACCCTGACGCCAGATTCCGACGCGAGATCCTGACGCGAGACACCGAGCCGACCGAGTCCGTCGAGGAGGACGTCCATGACCACCCTTGCCGATCCCGTCCCCGGCGGGCGTCCCGGTGACGTCGAGCGGGCCACCGCGCTCGCGGCCGAGCTGACCGGGCGGGGCGTGCACGGTGTCGTGCTGGCCTACGTCGACACCGCGGGCATCACCCGGGTGAAGACGGTCCCGACCGCGAAACTGGCCGCCGCGACCGCCTGGGGCGTCGGCATGTCACCGGTGTTCGACACCTTCCTCGCCGACGACCGCATCGTCACCACGGACGTCCTCGGCACCCCGGACGGCGATCTGCGCCTCTACCCCGACCTCGACCGGCTGGTCGTGCTGGCCGCGCAGCCCGGCTGGGCCTGGGCCCCGGTGGACCGGATGACCCAGGACGGCGAACGGCATCCGGGGTGCGGCCGTACGCTGCTGCGCCGGACCGTCGCCCGCGCCGAGCGGGAGAGCGGGATCACCTTCCGGGCGGCCGTCGAGGTCGAGTGGGCGGTGGGCCTCGGCCAGGCTCCCGACGGAGAGTTCGTGCCCGCGGTGTCGGGGCCGGCCTACGGCGCCGTCCGGCAGGTGGAGCTGAGCGACTTCACCGCCGAGCTGCTGGCGGCGTTCGCGGCGCAGGGCGTGGAGGTCGACCAGCTCCATCCCGAGTACGCGGCCGGGCAGTTCGAGGTCTCCGTGGGCGCGCTCGACCCGGTGGCGGCGGCCGACCGCAGCGTGCTGGTGCGGCAGACGATCCGGGCGGTGGCCCAACGGCACGCGCTGCGGGTCTCCTTCGCCCCGGCGGTCCTCGCCGAGGGCGTCGGCAACGGCGGCCATGTCCATCTGTCCGCCTGGCGCGACGGGGTGAACCTGCACTCCGGCGGCGACCGCAGACACGGCATGACGGCGGACGCGGAGGGCTTCGCGGCCGGGCTGCTCTCCCATCTCCCGGCCCTCACGGCGGTGATCGCGCCGAGTCCGGTGAGCTATCTGCGCCTCAAACCGTCCCAGTGGGCAGGGGTGTTCACCGCCTGGGGTCTGGAGACGCGGGAGGCGGCGCTGCGCGTCATCAGGGGTACGGCGGGACAGCGCGCCCGCAGCGCCAACCTGGAGGTCAAGCCGGTGGACCTGGCCGCCAACCCCTATCTCGCCCTCGCCGCCCTGATCGCCGCCGGGCTGGACGGTACGGCGTCGGGGGCGGAGCTGCCCGAGGAGATCACCGGGGACCCGGCCGGGCTCGGCGCGGAGGAGGCGGCCGCGCGGGGCGTGCGCCGGCTGCCGGTGTCGCTGGCGGAGGCGGTCGCCGAGTTCCGCAAGGACGAGGTGCTGCGCACGGCCCTGGGCCCGGTCCTGGCCGACGCGGTGATCGCCGTGCGCGAGGGGGAGATCGCGGCCGCCGGGGGGCTGGACGACGCGGGGCTGGCCGCCGCCTACCGCTGGAAGTACTGACGTGGACGGCCGCACCGGCCCGGTGCACGAGGCGCTCGCCGCACTGCCCCTGACGGACCATCACTGCCACGGCGTGCTCACCGGCACCCCGGCCGACGGGGACTTCGAGTCGCTGCTCACCGAGGGCGAGGCCTGGCCCGGCAGCGGGATCTCGCCCTTCGACGCGCCGGCCGGTGTCGCCGTACGACGCCACTGCGCACCCCTGCTGGACCTGCCCCGGCACGTCGGCGTCGAGGAGTACCTGCGCCGCCGGAGCGAACTCGGCGCGGCGGAGGTGAACCGTCGCTTCCTGACCGCCGCCCACACGGACGTGTTCTGCGTGGACACCGGCTTCGCCCCGCACCCCCTCACCACCCCGGCCGCTCTCGCCGCGGCCGCAGGGGCGGGCGCGGTGGCGTACGAGGTCGTCCGGCTGGAGAGCGTCGCCGAGGCGGTGGTGGCCGGCGGCGTGGAACCGGACGGGTACGCGCAGGCGTTCCGGTCGGCCGCCGAGGCGGCCGTACGGCGGCCGGGCGTGGTCGCGGTGAAGTCGGTGGCCGCCTACCGCACGGGCTTCGACCTGGACCCGGCACGGCCCACGGCGGCGGAAGTCACCGACGCGGCCCGCCGCTTCACGGCGGACGGCGGACGGCTGGCCGATCCGGTCCTGGTGCGCCAGCTGCTGTGGACCGCCGTCGACCTCGGTCTGCCGCTCCAACTGCACACCGGTTTCGGCGACAACGACCTCCGCCTGCACCGGGTGGATCCCAGCCTGCTCACCGACTGGCTCCATCGGGTGGCCGGCACGATCCCGGTGCTGCTGCTGCACTGCTGGCCCTACCAGCGTCAGGCAGGCTATCTGGCGGCCGTGTTCGAGCAGGTGTACCTGGACGTGGGGCTCACCCTCCACCATGTCGGCCCGGTCCGGGCGCGCGCGGTTCTGGAGGAGGCGCTGGAGCTCACGCCTCCGCGCAAACTCCTGTACAGCTCGGACGCCTATGGTGTGGCCGAGTTCTACTGGCTGGGCGCGCTGGCGTTCCGCCGGGGGCTGGCCGAACTGCTCCAGGCCCGGGTGGACGACGACGAACTGGGCCTGCCCGACGCGCTGCGGTTCGCGCGGTGGGCGGGAGCCGACAACGCCCGCCGGGTCTACCGGTTTTCCGACAGCCACTGAAAGTATGATCAAGCAATGTCTGACATGACCGAAACCACGCCCGGTTGGCTGAGTTCCGACGACCTCGAACAGGCGCGTGCCCGCATGCCGATCCTGTACGTCGACGCCGTGCCCGTCCGCGTCGACGACAGCGGGGAAGTCACCAGCATCGGACTTCTGTTGCGGATCGGACCGGACGGCACGGTCAGCCGCACCCTGGTCTCCGGCCGGGTCCTGCACCACGAGCGCGTCCGGGACGCCCTGCTGCGCCATCTGGAGAAGGATCTCGGCCCGGTGGCCCTTCCCCGGGTCCCGACGTCCATGCAGCCGTTCACCGTCGCCGAGTACTTCCCGACGCACGGCGTCACGCCTTACCACGACCCGCGCCAGCACGCGGTGTCCCTCGCCTACATCGTCCCGGTGACCGGCGACTGCCGCCCCGCCCAGAACGCCCTGGACCTGGTCTGGTTCAGCCCGCAGGAGGCGGCGTCGCCCGCGGTGCAGAGCGAGATGCCGGGCGGCCACGGCTTCCTGCTGCGGCAGGCGCTGGCGCACGTGGGCCTGTCGGCGTCCTGACCGCCGTACCGCCCGTCCCGGCCGGCCGGGACGGGCGGATCAGTGCAGGTCGGCGGGTGCGGGACCGGTGGTTGCCGGGCCTGTGGTTGCCGGGCCCGCGTCGAGGAAGCCGCCCGACTGGTGCTGCCAGAGTTTCGCGTAGGCGCCCTGCGACGCGAGCAGCTCCTGGTGGCTGCCCTGCTCGACGATCCGTCCGCGGTCGAGGACGACGAGCCGGTCCATGGAGGCGACCGTGCTCAGCCGGTGCGCCACCACCAGCGCGGTACGCCCCTCCATGAGCCGCCACAGCGCCTTCTGGACGAGGATCTCGCTCTCGGAGTCCAGGGCGCTGGTCGCCTCGTCGAGAAGCAGGATCGGGGCGTCGCGCAGGATCGCCCGCGCCAGGGCGACCCGCTGGCGCTGTCCCCCGGACAGCTTGACCCCGCGCTCGCCCACCATGGTGTCGAAGCCGTCCACCAGGGCGTCGGCGAACTCCGTGACGTGCGCCGCCTCGGCCGCGCGGCGGATCTCGGCGTCGGTGGCGTCCGGCCTGGCGAAGGCGATGTTGTCGCGCAGCGAGCGGTGGAACATCGCGGGGTCCTGCGGTACGTAGGCGATCAGGCCGCGCAGGTCGGCCTGGCGCAGCCTGCTGATGTCCTGGCCGCCGACCAGGATCCGGCCGGCGTCGATGTCCGTCATCCGCAGCAGCAGCCGGGTCAGGGTGGTCTTGCCCCCGCCGGACCGGCCGACGAGACCGACCCTCGTCCCGTCGGGCACGCACAGCTCGAGGCCCTCGAAGAGCGGCGTCGCGCCGTGGTGCGCGAAGGTGACCTGCTCGAAGTGGACGTCGGCGGGCCGGGCCGTCAGGGGTTCGGGCGTCTCCGGGTCGAGCACGGTCGGCGGGGTGAGCAGCAGTTCGGTGAACTGTGCGGCCTCGGTCAGCGAACTCTCCAGGCGGCGGTAGATCTGGTTGAAGTCGAACATGATGCGGGTGGCGTTGGAGTAGTAGGTGAAGGTGACGACGACCGTCTCCACGTCGTGCCCGCCACCGAGCGCGACCGCGAGCAGCAGGCCCAGCGCGTTGGTCAGCACGGACATCGGCGCGACCAGGGTGTCGATGCGCAGGTTGCCGTAGTCCCAGGACCGCAGGGTGAGCCGCCTCGACTCCGCGACGCGGGAGCGGTGTTCGGCGGCCTCGCGCTCCTCGGCGGCGAACGCCCGGACCGTGTCCATGTTCATCAGGCTGTCGGCGACATGACCCGAGACCCGGGCGATCGCCTCCTCTCGCCGGTCGACGAGCTTCTGACGGCGGCGGATCAGCGGGACCACGCACAGCGCCGTCGTCGCGATCATGGCCAGGAGCCCGACGACGAGCAGCGGCTCGTAGCGCCACAGCACCACCGACCCGAAGAGCAGCGGTACGAAGCTCCCCATGACCTGGAAGGTCATCGTGTCGACGAACTCCTCGAAGCGGGAGGCGAAGCTCAGCACCCGCTTGGTCAGCGACCCGGCGAAGTTGTCGTGGAAGAACGCGGCGTCCTTGGCGAACAGTTCGTCCATGCCGACGACGTACAGGTGCTCGATGCCGAGCGCGTCGAGGCGGTTGAGGCAGTGCAGGCCGACGCGCCACAGCGTCTCGGCGAACAGCAGCACGCCGGCGAAGGCGAGAACGTACGGCAGTGCCGCGCCGATGCCGACGTCCCCGTCACCGGCGATACGGCCGACGAGCCTGGCGACGACCAGCGGCGCGATGTAGTTGAGGCCGATGTTGCCCAGTGCCGGAAGCAACATGCCGGGCACCGCCAGCCGGCGGAGCCGGGCCGTCTCCCTCGCGTAGTGACGAAGGGCGAGGAGCACCGGGCCCCTGCCCGGCCTGGCCTTGCGCGATTCGGGCGATCCCATGCCATCCTCGTGAGGTCTGGTCCGGGCTGCTCTGGAATCGCAGTGTCCCGCGACGGGCACGCGCGGTTCAAACGGTTTTCCGCGCGCAAGGGCGATTTACGGACGCCTGACGGCCTGCGCACGCCTTGCGCCGTTTCGCCCGGTCCGGAAGTTCCGGGAGCGGTGACGGGCATGAGCACGGGCATGCGAAAAGGGCCCGGGCGGGACCGGGCAGGGAGACACCGGTGGCGGCATCGAAGTGGACCGCGCCGTAGTGGCGTTCGCCCCGGACGTCGTGCTGTTCGTCGGCGTCGCGCGCGGCGTCGAGGACGTCGCTCCGGGGGCGTCGGTCACGAGCTGGGTGCCGCGCCCCGGGGGACCGTGATCCGGGCGTGCCCGCCGTGCGGACAGTGCACCAGACGTTCGCCGAGGCCTACGGCTTCGATCTCCGCGAGGAACGCGGACGGCGGCGAACGCATCACCGTGCAGTCGTCGTAGTGCACCGGCAGGACCGTGCGGGGGGCGAGGCGCCGGGCCGGCTCCGCTCCCTGGCGGCAGCAGTCCGCGCGGCGGGCGGGGGCCGGCAGCCGGCCCGGCAGCGCCGTCACGCGTGCCCGGGAACCCGCGTGGTGCACCGTGAGGGAGCGCCCGGTCCGCAGGCACCGCCGGGACCGGCCGCACCCCGGTCCCGGCCGACCCGGGTCGGGCCGGGGCAGGTCAGCTGTGGCCGGTCGTCTTGTCCACCAAGGCGCCGTACAGCAGTTGTGAGACGTCCGCGCCCGCCACGGCCGCGAGACCGCCCATGACGGTGCGCGTCGCACGCGGCCAGAGCAATTGGCCGGCGGTCAGCGTCGAACCCACCCACACGTTCATGCAGAACGGACAGGTCACCAACTCCCCCACCGTCTCCGCCCCCTCGTAGGACCATGTCGTCTCGTGCAGCTCGGCGGGACCCTGCGGGCCGACGTACCGGGTGAAGGGTGCGCGCAGCGGGCTGGTCACCGAGGCTTTGGTGAGCAGTCGGCTGAGGCGGAAGGTGGCCAGTGAGGTCAGCACCACGTCCCGCGGTTCGAGACGGTCCGGCAGCGGACGGCCGCGCAGTCGTACCGCCGTCGCCCAGACGGCCGTGTACGCCCCGAAGCCCGCCATGGCCGCGAGGTAACCGCCGAGTGGGCGCTCGTGCCCGGCGGAGTAATCGTGTCGAGCGTGCCGTAGAAGCCGGTCGCACCATCGTGCGGTGCGGCTGTCGTCTGCTGTCTTCATGGGCCCGGTCCGTCCTGTCCGCCGCGTTCTCGGTCCCTCGTGGCGCGGAGATGCCGGCCACTGGTTCGGCGGCGACCGGACATCGCGCTCCTCGACGCCGGGTCCCCGCCCGTCCTCGCGACAAACAAAGCGGCGCCGTCGGCCCCCGAAGGGACGACGGCGTCCTGCTTCCGGACACCGGGCGCCCCCGTCCGGTCCGCCCGCGCCGCCGACAGCCCGGTCGGCGCCTCCGGCAGCGCCGGGCCGGGGGAAGTGTCGGTGTGGGCTGGTTGGATGGGGTCATGTCTGATGGTCTGCGCGCTGATGGTTCCGGGGTGCGATCCGCCGAGGTGGACGGGCGACCGGCGGACGGGGGGTTCCTGGTGCATGCCGATCCGGGGGAGGTGCTGAAGCTGCTGGACGGGGCCTCGGGTCCAGCGGCCCGGTTGACGTCCGCGGTCTACCGGGGGTCGCTGCACCTGCACCGGGGTGCGGGCCCAGCGGTACGGCGTCAGGTGCTGGCGTTGACGGCGGCCCGGTTCGGGGATCAGGACCTGGCGCGACGGTTGGCCGAGGTGACGGTCGACGGTGCCCCGGCAGGGGCGGGCGGCTGGGTCCCGGTATGGGCGACCGGGGCGTCGGCGGATCAGCGGTTCCGGCAGTGCCTGACGGGTCATACCGACGGGGTGTGCGCGGTGGCGACCACGGTCGTCGACGGCCGCCCGGTCGCCGTCACCGCAGGCTCGGACACAACGGTGCGCGTGTGGGACCTGGCCACCGGTCAGCCTGCCGGACCGCCCCTGGAAGGCCACGCCCACAAGGTGACCGCAGTGGCGACGGCCGCCGTCGACGGTCGGCCGGTCGCCGTCACCGGTGATGAGGACACGGTCCGGGTGTGGGACCTGACCACCGGTGGTCCGATCGGTGCCCCGCTCACCGGCCGCACCGACCAGGTTGCCGCGTTGGCCACGGCGATGCTCGACAGCCGTGCCGTCGCCGTCGTGGGAAGTCACGACGGAACGGTGCGCGTGTGGGACCTCGGCACGGGCCGGGTGCTCGCCTCGGCCGAAGGCGTCGGCCGCCCCCGGGTACTGGCGACGGCGGTGGTGGACGACCGCCCGGTCGCCCTCACCGTCCCCGCGGACCACGACGGGACGGTGCAGGTCCGGGACCTCGGCACGGGCCGGACGCTCGGCCCGCCCCTCGAAGGACACACCGGCTCGGTGTACGCCGTGGCGACGGCCGTCATCGACGGTCGACCCGTCGCCGTCACGGGCGGTTACCATCCCGACCCCACGATACGGGTGTGGGATCTGGCCACGGGTCGACCCGTCGGCCCGCCACTCGCCCCCGAGGCCGACACCGACTCCGTCGGGGCGGTGGCGACGGCCATCGTCGATGGCCGCCCGGTGGCCGTCGCCATCACCGAATTCAACGGAAGCACGTCGATGCAGATGGTGGATCTGGGCACGGGCCGAACAGTCGGCCGGCCCATGCACACCCGTAACCACGCTGCCGGCGTCAACGGCCAATGCGCGATGACCTGTGTGGCGACGACAGTGGTGGACGGTCGCCAGGTTGCCGTCACCGGCTGCGACGACGGGACGGTCCAGGTGTGGGACCTCACGGCCGGTCAGCCCGCCGAACCGTCCCCGGAAGGCCACGCCCACGAGGTGACCGCGGTGACGACGGCTGTCGTCGACGGTCGGCCCGTTGCCGTCACCGGCACGTGGAGCACCGATGACGACGGCACCGTCAACTTGTGGGACCTGGCCACCGGCCGGCCGGTGGGCGAGCCCCTCCACGCCCACTACAGTCCCGTCCACGGGCTGGCGACCGCAGTGGTGGACGGCCGAACGGTCGCTGTCAGCCTCGGCGACGACCCGACGGCTGCGGTCTGGGACCTGACGACCGGCCAACCCGCCGCCCAGCCCTCCGAAGGCGGCATCTGGTGTACGGGTGTAGTGGTGACCACGGTCGTCAACGGTCGTCCGGTCGCTGTCACGGGCGACAGGAACGGCATGCAGATGTGGGATCTGGGCACGGGCGATGCCACGGAACCCTTCGGCAACTGCCACGTGATCTCATTGGCGACCGCTGTCGTCGGCGACCGTCCGGTCGCCGTCACCGGCAGCGCGGACGCGACGGTACGGGTGTGGGACCTGACCACCCGCCGGCAGGTCGGCGAACCCCTCACCGGCCACACCGGGGGCGTTCGGGCAGTGGCGACCGCCGTCGTCGGCGACCGTCCGGTCGCCGTCACCGGCAGCGCGGACGCGACGCTGCGGGTGTGGGACCTGACCACCCGCCGGCAGGTCGGCGAACCCCTCACCGGCTCGGTGCATGCCGTGGTGACGGCCGTGGTGGAAGGCCGCCCGGTCGCCGTCACCGGCAGCGGGCACGGAGTGCGGGTGCGGGACCTGACCACCCGCCTGCAGGTCGGACCCGAACTGCTCTTCCCCGGCCGGGTCAACGCGCTGGCCGTCACGTCCGACGGGCGGATCGTGGTGTGCTTCGACCGTGACATCACGGTCCTCACCCACCTCGACCACTGATCCGTCCCGGGGCGCCGGTCCCCGACCGGTCCCCGAAAAAGATCGAGGGCCGGTTTCGGATGTCTCCGAAACCGGCCCTGATCTGCGACTGTCTCCAGTCGGGACGACAGGATTTGAACCTGCGACCCCTTGACCCCCAGTCAAGTGCGCTACCAAGCTGCGCCACGTCCCGGTGCCTTCTGACCTGGGGTTTCCCCCGGCCGAGCACGCAGGAAAACAATACCGCACTCCGGCCGGTGGTCGCGCACCCCTTTGTCCGGGGTCCACTTCCGCTTGACCTCAAGTTTGGTCGAGGTTGAAGGATCGTCCGTATGACGACCACCACGGAAGAAGACCGGACGTACGGCTTTGCGGACCTGCCCCGGCTGATGGGGCTGATGACGGGCGACGAGAAGCACGGCCCGGCCGCGACCTCCACGCTGGACGTGCTCTGGGTGCTCTACGACCGGGTGCTGCGGGTCGGTCCCCGGAGCGCGGGAGACCCCGGACGGGACCGGTTCCTGCTGTCCAAGGGCCACGGGCCGATGGCGTACTACGCGGTGCTGGCCGCCAAGGGCTTCGTGCCGGTGGACCTGCTGGCCGGGTTCGGCTCGTACGACTCGCCGCTCGGTCACCATCCCGACCGGGTGCTGGTCCCGGGCACCGAGATCGGCAGCGGGTCGCTCGGGCACGGTCTGCCGATCGGCGTCGGTACGGCGCTGGGACTGCGCGCGCAGGGGCTCGACGACCCCCGGGTGTGGGTGCTGGTCGGCGACGCCGAACTGGACGAGGGCAGCAACCACGAGGCGATCGCGTTCGCCGGGCCCGCCGGGCTCGACCGGCTGCACACGGTCGTCGTCGACAACGCCTCCGCCGCCCACGCCCGGCCCGGCGGGATCGCCGCCCGGTTCGAGGCGGCCGGCTGGTCCACGGCCACCGTCGACGGCCGGGACCACACGGCGCTGTACGAGGCTTTCACCGCCGCCCATCCGGGACGCCCACGGGTCGTGGTGGCCCGGGTCGAACCCAAGTACTCCTGAACCGCAGCCCCCTCACCTCGCCCAGGAAAGGAACCGAGGCATCCATGGACACCATGCGCGACCGCTTCGCCCCCACCGTCTCCCGGCTGCTCGACGAGGATCCGCGGGTCGCGGTCGTCCTCGCCGCGATCGGCACGGACGGCTTCGCGGCGGCGGCCCGCCGGCACCCGGACCGGGTGATCAACGTCGGCATCCGGGAACAGCTCCTGATCGGCACGGGGGCCGGTATGGCGCTGACCGGCCTGCGGCCGGTACTGCACACGTTCGCCAGTTTCCTCGTCGAGCGGCCCTTCGAGCAGATCAAGCTGGACCTCGGGCACCAGGACGTCGGCGCGGTGCTGGTGAGCGCCGCCGCGTCCTTCGACTGGCCCGCGGGCGGGTACACCCACATGGCTCCGGGCGACGTGGCCCTGCTGGACACCCTGGACGGCTGGACCGTGCACGTGCCGGGACACCCCGACGAGGCCGAGACCCTGCTGCGGCACGCCGTGGCCGCGGGCGACGACAAGGTGTACGTACGGCTGTCCGTGCAGGCCAACGCCCGGGCCCTGCCGGTCGACGGGCTGCGGGCGCACACCGTGCGCGAGGGCCGCCGGGGTGTGGTCGTCGCCGTCGGTCCCATGCTCGACGCCGTACTGGCCGCCACGGAGGGGCTCGACGTCACCGTGCTGTACGCGGCGACCGTACGGCCCTTCGACGCGGCCGCGCTGCGACGGGCCACCGAGGGGGCGGCGGCGGACGTGGTCCTGGTCGAGCCGTATCTGGCGGGCACCTCGACGGCGGCCGCGAACGACGCCCTCGGCGACGTGCCCCACCGGGTCCTCGGCCTGGGCGTGGGCCGGCGGGAGCTGCGGCGCTACGGGACCCTGGCGGAGCACGTGAGCGCGCACGGGCTGGACCCGCACTCGCTCCGGCAGCGGATCACCGGCTTCCTGTCCGGCGGGCGGGTCGCGGTACACGGCTGAACGGCGGTGCGCGGGAGTCGGTCAGCCGCACTCGGGGCGTACGGGGGCTCGGCCGGTGCGGGCGGCAGGACGGGCGCGGGCGTCAGCCTCGTCGCGGGATGTCGGCACGGTCGGCACGGACGAGACCGCGGATCGCGGGGACCGCGAGCAGGGCGACGGGGACGACGAGGCTGACCGCGGCGGAGACCAGCAGCACATGGCCCGCGCCGAGCAACGACGCCGCGGGGCCGGCCAGCGCCTGTCCGACGGGCATCATGGCCAGCGAGCCGGCGACGTCGTACGCGTGGATGCGGTTGAGGACGTCCGGCGGGACCTGGGTCTGCACACTGGTCGCCCACATCACGCCCCAGAAGGACATGCCCGCCCCGGCGACGGCGGCGCAGGCCGCCATGGCCGGTGTCCCGAGACCGGCGCCGACCGCCCACGGGAACGCGGCGAAGCCGAACAGCGCGACGGCACCGGCCCGCAGCATCCGGCGGGGGCGCAGCCGCAGGGCGAGCAGCCCGCCGACGACCGTACCTGCGCCGAGGGCGGAGTTGACCAGGCCGTAGGCGCGGGGGCCGTGCTGCTGCACCACCTCCGTGGCCACCAGCGGCACGGTCGGACCCCATACCGCGACCATGTACAGGCACCAGATCGCGATCACGCCCCACAGCCAGGTGCGGGCCCGGAACTCCCGCCAGCCCTCGACCAGATCGGTCCTGAAGCCGGCCGTGGCCGTGTCGGATCGCGCGGCGGCGGCCGGGGCGAGCGGGGGCAGGCGGAGCAGCAGCAGGCACAGGGCGCTGACCGCGTAGGTGGCGGCGTGGACGGCGAACACCGCGCCCGGCGAGGCGAAGCCGACGAGCAGTCCGGCCAGGGCGGGGCCGGCGAGCTGGGCGGCGGACTCGGCGACGCGTATGGCGCCGTTCGCGCCCTGGACGTCGGCGGCCAGCCGGGGCACGGTGCTGGCGACACCGGGCTGGAACACGGCGGCGGCCACGCCGTTGACGAAGCCGATCAGACAGATCTCCCAGAGCACCACATGGCCGGCGAAGAACAGGCAGGCGGCCAGGGCCTGGGTGCCCAGGCGCACCAGATCGGCGCCGATCATGAGGCTGCGGGTGTCGAAGCGGTCGGCGACGACCCCGCCGAACACGACCAGTCCGGCGAAGGCGGCGGCCGTCGCGGCCATGGCGAGACCGACCGCGCCGGCGCCGTACCCGTGCTGGAGCAGGCCCGCGGCGAGGGCGACCGGCAGCATGGTGTCGCCGAGTCGGGCGACGGCACGGCCGACGAAGAACAGGGCGAAGTCCCGCGACCGGAACAGCCGCGACCGCTCCCTGGGCGGTGCCTCTTCGTACGCCCGCCCGGCCGCCCCGGTCGAATCGGTCGTCCTGGCCGTCTCGGCCGTCTCTTCCGACGGCGGTGTCCCGGTCATCCGCTGCTGCGCCCCTCCCCGACGAGGTACGGGTGCCGTGGGACCCGGCCCCACCCCGGCCGGTCCGGTCCCGCCCCCCGCTACCGCCGACGGATCATGCCACGCGGCACCGGCGACGCCCACGGAATTTCAGTCCGCGGGCCGTCCGAGGTCCGGGTGCTCCTCCAGCAGCCGGGGCGATGCCGCCTGGCGCCAGGAGTCGGCGAGGATGTCCCGCAGCTCCCCCTCGTCCTCCAGCGCGGCCAGCCGGGTCCGCACCCAGGCGAACTGCGCCTCGTGACCGGCGATCCAGAACTTCCCGGGCTCGGCCAGGACCAGTTCCTCGCGCTCCTCCTTCGGGCAGCGCACGGCCATGGAGGTCTCGTCCTCGGGCAGCGTGGCGAACATCTTCCCCGCGACCCGGAAGGTGGGCATGTTCCAGGCGGTCTTCTCCGTGGTGTCCGGCAGGGAGAGGGCGATACGGCGTACGTCTTCGGCATCCGGCATGAGGGGCACCGTAGCCGCTGCCACCGACAGTCAGCCCGCGCCGACCGTCCCGCCCACGTGCTTGTAGTAGAGGGTGGTCGGCCGCAGCACCCCGTCCGGACTCGCCGCGTAGTCGGGGATCACGCCGGCCCTGGTCCAGCCGGCGGAGCGGTAGAGGCGTTCGGCGGGGCTGTCGGTCTCCGTGTCGAGGTGCAGGAGGGTGATGCCGGCTTCGGCGGCCGCCTGCTCGGCGGTGGCCAGCAGGGCGCGCCCGAGGCCCCGGCCGCGGGCGTCCCGGTGCACCATCAGTTTCACGAGTTCGGCGCGGTGCCGGCTGTTGGGCTTGTCGGCGAAGGCCAGGGTGACGGTGCCGAGCACGCGCCCCGCGTCCCGCGCCACCCACACCGCGAGCCGCCCGGAGTCGACCGCCTCGGCCCGCCCGCGCCACCAGGCGATCGCGTCCGTACGGTCGAGCGGTGCCAGGAAGCCGATCGAGGCGCCGCCGTGCACGGTGTCGGCGAGCAGTTCGGCCAGCTCCGGGACGACGGCGAGCAGCCGGGGCGCGTCGAGCCGGGTCGTGGTCGCGGTCACGGCAGCACCACCGCCAGCACGTACCGCGCGTCCACGCCTGCGGGGCACCGGAACCGGGTCGGCCCCCACACCCGCAGCCGCAGGCAGTCACCCGCGTCGAGCCGGTGTGCGACGTCCTGGGCGGTCACCTCCAGGGTCCCTTCGAGCACCCAGACGTGCTGTTCCAGGCCCGGCACGGGCGGCCGGTCGTAGGCGATGTCGGCGCCCGCCGTGAGCCGTCCCTCGACCAGTTCACCGCGCAGTCCGGCCTGTGGCGGCGACACGGACCGCCGTACGAACCCGGAGGCCGGGTCCTCCCACACCGGTTGCTCGGCCGCCCGCACCAGCCGGGCGGGCTCCGCCTCCACCTCGCTGAGCAACTGGGACATGGTCCGCCCGTAGACCGCGCACAGCCGGTTGAGCTGCGCGGCGGTGGGGCTGATCTCGGCCCGCTCGGCGCGGGACAGGGTGGAGCGGCTGACCCCGCTGCGCTCCGCCGCCTCCCCCAGCGACCAGCCATGCCCGGCACGCAGCTCGGCCAGCCGGGCACCGAGCCGGATGTCCAGTCGGGCATCGGCGCCCTGCCCGGCGCCCGCTCCGGTCGTATCCACTTCCTGCTTCATACCGAAGAGGGTATCCCAGATTCGGGAATCAATCCCAAATTCGGGACGAGGCAACGCAAGTCCGCTCCAGAATTCAGGACACATCAGGACAAAAAGAGAACGCGCCCGGCTTCAGTGCCGTGCAGCTTCGGCCAGCGCGTCCAGCACCGGCCGGATGAGCGGATGCCCCTCGGCGCCTCTGCGCACCGCCGCGAAGACCCGGCGGGTGGGGGCCACCCCGTCGACCGGTCGTACGACCACACCGCTCAGGTCCATGCCGCGCAGCGCCGACCGGGGCACCAGGGCCACCCCGGCGTCGGCCGAGGCCAGCGCCACCACCGCGCGGAAGTCGTCCGAGGAGTGTTCGAGCCGGGGCTGGAAACCGGCGTTCTCGCAGGCCATGACGACCACGTCATGGCAGGGGTTGCCGGGGTAGGGGCCGATCCAGGGGTCCTTGGCCAGCTCGGCGAGCGGGACCTCGACGGTGTCGGCGAGCCGGTGGACGACCGGAACGACCGCGTCGAAGGGCTCGGCGTACAGCGGGACATGGGTCAGCCGCGGGTCGTCGGCCGACGGGGCCCCGCGGTACTCGACGGCCACGGCCACGTCGACCTGCCGGTCCAGCACCATCGGGAGGCTGGCGTCGCCCTCCGCGTCCTGGACCCGGATGCGGATGCCGGGCGCCGAGACGGCGAGCCGGGCCACCGCGGGCGCGACGACCTGGGCGATGCCGGTGGCGAAGGCCGCGACGGTGACCGTGCCGGCCTCGCCCGAACCGTAGGCGGCGAGTTCCGCCTCCGCCCGCTCCAACTGGGCCAGGACCGCGTTGGTGTGGCCGAGCAGGATCTCGCCGGCCGGGGTCAGCCGTACCCCCTTGGCGCTGCGCTCGACCAGGCGGTGGCCGGTCTCCTGCTCCAGCGCGGTGAGCTGCTGGGAGACCGCGGAGGGGGTGAGGTACAGCGCGGCGGCCGCCGCCGTGACCGTACGGTGGTCGGCCACCGCACGGAGGATGTGGAGCCGCCGCGCTTCGATCATGGGACCGATTCTCTCAAACGGAACGAGGTGTCCCGTTCCGCCCGCTCGGTCCCGGTACCCCGGGTCAGGCCTCCAGCTCGGCGCGGGCCGCGACGAAGGCGTCGACCGCGCGGTTGACGTCGTCCGTGGAGTGCGCCGCGGAGAGCTGGACGCGGATGCGGGCCTGGCCCTGCGGGACGACCGGGTACGAGAAGCCGATCACGTACACCCCGCGCTCGAGGAGCAGTTCCGCCAGCCGCGCAGCCCGCGCCGCGTCGCCGATCATCACCGGCGCGATCGCGTGGTCGCCGGGCAGGACGTCGAAGCCCTCCTCGGTCATCCGGGAACGGAACAGCGTCGTGTTCTCCCGCAGCCGCACCCGCAGGTCGTCCGCCGACTCCAGCAGGTCGAGGACCTTGAGGGAGGCCGCCGCGATCACCGGGGCCAGGGTGTTGGAGAAGAGGTACGGACGGGACCGCTGGCGCAGCAGCGCGACGATCTCCGCGCGGGCGGCGACATAGCCGCCGGAGGCACCGCCGAGGGCCTTGCCGAGCGTGCCGGTGATGATGTCCACACGGTCCATCACGCCGTGCAGCTCGGGGGTGCCGCGGCCGCCGGGGCCGACGAAGCCGACCGCGTGGGAGTCGTCGACCATGACCATGGCGTCGTAGCGCTCGGCGAGGTCGCAGATCTCGTCCAGCGGTGCCACGTAGCCGTCCATGGAGAAGACGCCGTCGGTGACGATGAGCTTGCGGCGCGCACCGCCCTCGCCGGCCTCCTTCAGCTGCCGCTCCAGGTCCGCCATGTCGCGGTTGGCGTAGCGGAAGCGGCGGGCCTTGGACAGCCGGATGCCGTCGATGATCGAGGCGTGGTTGAGGGCGTCGGAGATCACCGCGTCCTCGGCGCCGAGCAGCGTCTCGAAGACACCGCCGTTGGCGTCGAAGCAGGAGGAGTACAGGATCGTGTCCTCCTGGCCGAGGAACGCCGACAGCCGCGCCTCCAGCTCCTTGTGCACCTCCTGCGTACCGCAGATGAAGCGCACCGAGGCCATGCCGTAGCCCCAGCGGTCGAGGGCCTCGTGGGCGGCGGCGACGACCTCGGGGTGGTCGGCGAGGCCGAGGTAGTTGTTCGCGCAGAAGTTGAGGACCTCGCCGGGGCGGCCGCCGGCGGTGACGGCGACGGTCGCGGACTGCGGGGTGCCGATCACGCGCTCGGGCTTGTGCAGACCGGCGGCGCGGATCTCGTCGAGGGTGGCGCGCAGGTCGTCGCGCACGGAGTCGAACATCGAAAGCTCCTAGGAAGAGGCGGGTGACTTGCGGCTACGCGGTCCAGTCGAGGATGACCTTGCCGCCGCGGCCGCTCGCCGCGTCGGCGAACGCCGCCTCGAAGTCGCGGTGGCCGTACCGGCCGGTGATCACCGGGGCGAGGTCGAGGCCGCCCTCCAGCAGGACCGACATCGCGTACCACGTCTCGAACATCTCACGGCCGTAGATCCCCTTGATGGTGATCATCGAGGTGACGATGCGGGCCCAGTCGACCGGGAACTCCTCGGACGGCAGACCGAGCATGGCGATCCGGCCGCCGTGCGTCATGTTGGCGATCATGTCGCGCAGGGCCTCGCCGCGCCCGGACATCTCCAGACCGATGTCGAAGCCCTCGCGCAGACCGAGGGTGCGCTGGCCGTCGGCGATGGTGGCGTCGGAGACGTTCAGCGCGAGACTCGCGCCGATCTTGCGGGCGAGTTCCAGGCGCTCCTCGCTGACGTCCGTGACGACGACGTTGCGGGCGCCGGCGTGCCGGGCCACCGCCGCGGCCATCAGGCCGATCGGACCGGCGCCGGTGATCAGCACGTCCTCGCCGACCAGCGGGAACGACAGCGCGGTGTGCACGGCGTTGCCGAACGGGTCGAAGATCGCGGCGACGTCGAGGTCGACCGGGACGCGGTGCACCCAGACGTTGGAGGCGGGCAGGGCCACGTACTCGGCGAAGGCTCCGTCGCGGCCGACCCCGAGCCCGACCGTCGCCCGGCACAGGTGACGGCGCCCGGCCAGGCAGTTGCGGCACTTGCCGCAGACCAGGTGGCCCTCGCCGCTGACCCGGTCGCCCTCGTCGATGTCCACGACGTCACGGCCGGTGGCGACGACCTCGCCGACGAACTCGTGCCCGACCACGAGCGGGGTGCGGATGGCCTGCTGCGCCCAGCCGTCCCAGGCCCGGATGTGCAGGTCGGTGCCGCAGATACCGGTCCGCAGGACCTTGATCAGAACGTCACCGGGACCGATCTCGGGCTCCGGGACGTCCATGAGCCACAGTCCGGGCTCAGCCTTCTGCTTGACCAGCGCCTTCAACGGTACGGCTCCTGTGGGTGAGGTCCCTGCCGCGGGCATGCCGAAGGCACCCGCAGCCGGGGAGTGCAGTGGAATCGCCTAGCAATCTGCCGTATCGCGTTGCCCCGGTCCATCGAGGTTTTCTTAAGCGGCGCCACAGCTCTGCTTCACACCGGTCCGCCGTGCCCGCCCGGCCCGGCCCACCCGGCCCGGTCCGTCCCCCGGTCGGCCCAGTCCCCCGTGTCCCCCTGACGGCCCAGCCCGCCCGTCCCCCGGTCGGCCCTGTCCGCCCGGAGCGGGAGGCCGCTCCGGCAGGAGAGGCCGTCTCGGAGCGGAAGGCCTTTTCCGAGCAGGAGGCCGCTTCCGAGCGCGAGGCCGTCCCGGAGCCGGGGGCGGCTCAGAGCGGGAGGCCGTCCCGGAGCCGGGGGCGGCTCAGAGCGGGAGGCCGTCCCGGAGCCGGGGGCGGCTCAGAGCGGGAGGCCGTCCGCCTCGCTCCGTTCGATCCGTGCCGTGAGCTCGGCGGCCGTCGACTTGATGGTCTCGAGGCCGGTCCTCCCCCAGGGCCGGGGCGCGGCGTCGGCCACGCACACCGTGCCCAGCACCATCCCGCCGGAGGCGACGAGCGGGGCGCCGAGATAGGAGTGGATGCCGTAGTCGTAGACGATCGGGTTGCCCGCGAACCGCGGATAGTCGCGGACGTCCTCCAGGACCAGCGCCTTGCGCCGGACGACGACGTGGGGGCAGTACCCGTGGTCGCGGGGCAGCCAGCGGCCCACCTCGGGCCGGCCGGGCGGCGCGGGCGGGGGGACTCCCGGCAGGTGCAGCCCGGCGAAGTACTGCCGGTCCTCGTCGATGAAGTTGACCATGGCGTACGGGGCCCCGGTGAGGTGGGCGAGCCGGTCCGCGAAGGCGTCGAGCTCGGGCTCGGGCCGTTCCCCCAGCCCCAGCCGCCGCAGCCGCAGCGCGCGGGCGGGCGCCTCCCTGTCCTCGGGGGTGAGCAGCAGCCGGCCCGCCGGACGCGGTGGGTCGTAGCTCATGACCGGTCTCCGGCCGGGCGCGCGAGGGCCGGAGCCGGATGGGTGCGGGCCGGGTCCGGGTGGGTGCGGGTCATGTGCGGGCTCCGTGGGCGGGTGCGGGGGTCGCGGGCCCCGTGGACGGGTGCGGGGATCACAGGTGGACGCCACGGCTGGGCTCGGGGGCCGCCGGGGCGTGGGCGATGAGGTGGCGTACGAGGGTCAGCAGGGTCTGGACGCCCGAGGCGGAGATACGGGCGTCGCAGCGCACCACGGGGATACCGGGGCCGAGGTCGAGGGCGGCCCGGACCTCTTCGGAGGCGTAGCGGTGGGCGCCGTCGAACTCGTTGATCGCCACGATGAAGCCGAGACCGCGTTCCTCGAAGAAGTCGACGGCGGCGAAGCACTCCTCCAGGCGGCGGGTGTCGGCCAGGATGACCGCGCCGAGCGCGCCTTCGGAGAGCTCGTCCCACATGAACCAGAACCGCTCCTGTCCGGGCGTGCCGAACAGGTAGAGGACGTGCTGAGGGTCGAGGGTGATGCGGCCGAAGTCCATCGCCACGGTCGTCTCGACCTTGTTCTCGATGCCGTCGAGATTGTCGGTCGTGGCGCTGACGGTGGTGAGCAGCTCCTCCGTGCTGAGCGGGGCGATCTCGCTCACCGTGCCGACGAAGGTCGTCTTGCCGACCCCGAAACCGCCCGCCACCAGGATCTTCAGCGCGGTGGGGAAGGGCATGGGGCCGTTCTCGTACTCAGAGCTGTCGTCGTAGTCCATCGAGCACTGCCTCCAGAAGGGCCCGGTCGGTGGGGTTGTGGTGGAACTCGGGAGGTTTGGTGGTCAGTACCCCGCAATCGACCAGGTCGGACAGCAGCACCTTGGTGACGGCCGCCGGCAGTTTCAGATGGGCGGACACCTCGGCGACCGAGACGGGCGCGCGGGAGAGGGCGAGGGCCTGTGCGTGCTCCGGGCCGAGGTAACCGAGGGGGGTGACTCCGGTGGCCCGCACCTGCGAGATGAGGTCGAGCGCGATGGTGGGCCTGGTGCGGCCGTTGCTGACGGTGAAGGGCCGCACCAGCCGTCCGGCCGCGTCGTCGAGCCAGGGCCCGTCGCCGGCCGCCGCCACGCTCAACGCCTCATCACCGGGGGGTCGGCGGCGTGCTGCCGTGGCGCGGTCACCAGGTACGGGCGGACGCTCTTGACCAGCATGGCCATCTCGTAGCCGAGCACCGCGGCGTCGGCCTCGCGGCCGGCGAGCACCGCGAGGCAGGTGCCGGAGCCGGCGGTGGTCACGAACAGCAGGTTCGCGTCGAGTTCGACGACCACCTGCCGTACGTCGCCGCCGTCGCCGAAGCGCACCCCGGCGCTGCGCCCGAGGGAGTACAGGCCGGAGGCCAGGGCGGCCATGTGGTCGGCGCTGTCGTGGTCCAGGCCGTGGACGGACTTCACGAGGCCGTCGCAGGAGAGGAGGACAGCACTGGTGGTGTGCGGGACGCGCTGCACGAGGCCGCTCATCAGCCAGTCGAGATCGGACGAATGACTGGTCGGCACATCGCTCGCCATGGTGGATCGACTCCTTGGGGTACGAAGGTCGGCGGGAGCTGTGGGGGGTGCGGTGGTCATCCGGCAGGCGCGCTCCCGTCGTGCCGGGCGGTGTGCTGGTCGGTGTGCCGGTCGGGTCCGGGCGCGGACCGGCTGTCGCGCGCACCGGACGCCTCGGGGGCGGCGGGCGCCACGGGCGGGTCCGCGGGCTGCGCCCGGGCTATACGTGCCTTGTCCAGGAAGGACGTCGGTACGACGACGACGGGTGGCGACGGTTCGACGGCGGACGGCGCCACGGCGGCAGCGGGCGGCGGTACGGCGATGGGCGTCGGCGTCGGCGTCGGCGTCGGCGTCGGCGTCGGCGTCGGTACGAGCTGTACGTCGGAGAGGGACGAGCCGGGGGGTGCGGCCGCCTCCAGGCTCTGCTGGGCCTCGGCCAGACCGACACCGCGCTGGAAGGCGGCCATCAGGCCGGGGTCGTGCGCGGCGACGTGGTCGGAGTCATGGCGGGGCGCGGGGCCGCCGCGGAGCTGGGGGACGATGTGCTCCTGGGCGCGTCGGCGGGGCAGCCGGGGTTTGCCCATGGTGCCGCGCACCGCGCCGACGCGCGGCGTGGGCAGGCCTTGGGTGCTCTCCGCGACGGTCCGGCGTTCCTCGGGCCGGATCCCGGGCACGGCCGAGGCCGGGTTGGACCGTTCCCCCCGGGGGCCGCGCACGGGCAGGGGGACGGGCGCGCCCCCGATCGGCGGGGAGGCGTCGGGGGTGCCGCGCGGGGCCGGCAGCTCGCCGTGGCCGCCGGACGCTCCGCCGCCGTCCGCGCCCGGCGGCGGCCCCGGTTCACCGGCGCGCGCCGGTGCGCCCGGACCCGCGGTGCCCTGCGGCAGGGCGCGGACCCCGGCGTTCGACCGCGGACCGGCTCCGGCCGCCTCCGGCCGCGTACCGCTGCCCGCACCGCCCGTGGACGCGGCCGGGCCCGAGCCGCTCCCCGGCCGGGGGGCGGCGGAGCCGTTCGCCTTCGCACGCGGACCGGTGCCGTTCGCCACGGGGGACGCCCCGCCGCGGCCCGGCGCGGGACCAAGTCCGCCGCCGTCGCGGGTGAGGGCCGGTCCGTTCCCGGTGAGCGGGCGTCCGTTCCCGGTGCGGGAACCGCCGTTCACCCCGTCGGTCGGGTGTGCCGACCCGGCACCGCCCGGCATCGGGATCGGGCCGCCGCGGCGGCTCGGCACGGGGGCCCGGCCGCCGGCACCTGCCGGGGTCGAGGCGGAGCCCGGGGAGGCCGTGCCGTTCCCGGTCGACGCACTCCCGCGGCCACCGGGGGAACGTCCGGCCGTCCCCCCGCCGTCGGCGGGAACGACGGTGCCACGGTCGTCGTCACGCCCCTGCCGACGCCGTCGGCCGGTCGGGACGGCGGGCGCGAGGTGCCGTCCGGCCTCCCGGGCCGATCCGGTCCCGGACTGCTGCGGTCCGGGCGGACCGGCCGCCGGGTCCTGCGGCCGCGTCACGGCCACGGCCCCGACGACGCCGTCCGGCGCCGTGCCGAGCAGCCCCTGCGGTACGACCAGGACGGCCTGCACCCCGCCGTAGATGTTGGTCTGGAGGCGGACCCTGATGCCGTGGCGGCGCGCGAGCTGGGAGACGACGAAGAGCCCGATGCGGCCGTCGGCGAGCAGCCGGGCCACATTGACCTGGTCGGGGTCGGCGAGCAGGTCGTTCATCCTGCTCTGCTCCTCGGCGGGCATACCGAGCCCGCGGTCCTCCACCTCGACGGCGAGCCCGGAGGTGACGAGGTTGGCGCGCAGCAGCACCTGGGTGTGCGGGGCGGAGAACACCGTGGCGTTCTCCACGAGTTCGGCCAGCAGGTGGATGACGTCGGCGACGGCGTGACCGCGCAGCTCGCCGTCGACCGGGGGGACGAGCTTGACGCGCGAATACTGCTCGACCTCGGCGATCGCGGAGCGCAGCACCTCGGTCATGGAGACCGGGTTGCTCCACTGCCGGCGCGAGACCGCCCCGCCGAGCACGGCGAGGTTCTCGGCGTGACGGCGGATGCGGGTGGCGAGGTGGTCCACGTGGAAGAGGCCCTTGAGCAGGTCGGGGTCCTCGATCTGGTTCTCCAGCTCGTCGAGGATGGAGATCTCCCGGTGCACCAGCGACTGGAGCCGCCGGGCGAGGTTGAGGAAGACCTCCAGCTTCTGTTCGCTGCCCGTCTGACTGGAGAGCTGGGCGGCCTGCACGACGGCGGTGACGGCGCCGTCGTGCGCGCGGGCCAGGTCCGCGGCGAGCAGTTCGAACTCGTCGGCGTCCTTGGCCGGACCGCCCCGCGGCTTGCGCCGGGGCGCGTTCTCGCCGCGTCGTAACGCCTCGACGACGGCGCGCAGATCGGCCTCGCCGCGGGCGCTGCTGCGGCGCAGCGCGGCGATCCGGTCGGTCACCGACCGGGCGGCACGGTCGGCGGCGACGGCGGCGATCAGGATCCCGGCCACGGTGACCGCGAGGGCGCCGGTCAGTACCGCCCACAGGGTGATGCCCTGTCCGGCTCCGGCGGAGCGGGCGGTGACCAGGATCGCCGCGCACGCGCTGAGGGCGACCGCGATCGGCGGCAGCACGGCGAGCCGCAGGAGTTGCGGCCGTATGTGGGCCTCGGGCAGCGGAGCGGCGGGGCGGGCGACCGGCCGCCCGTGCCGCCCGCCGCCGTCACGGCGGTCTGCGCGTGCGGCCGGTGCGCGGAGGTGAGACATCGGTGTCCTCGTGCTGGTCCGTCGAGCCTGAGCCTGGTTGCTCGCGCGTGGTGCGCAGCTCGGGCGTGCGCCATCGCGGTGCCGGTCGGGAGAGCCGAAGAATTCGGCCCTGCGTCGCCCGGCGGACACTCACAGTAGTCGCGGTTGCGACAGGTGCGGTGGGCAGTTGGCAAACTCCCACGGTGAGCATCCCGCTCTGGTATGAGGCCTCGCACGGAAGACCGATGAACCCATCAGACCCCCCGCCCCCAGGGGGAACACGAAGGGAACCCGGGAGCAAAAGAGCGATCTCAACCGATCAGAAACAGTCACTGTCGGTGATGGCGACAGGGCGGGAACCGCCACCGCCCGACCGCGCATGGGCACTGACGAAGCACTAGAGGGAACGGGGCCGTGCGTGGTCCGGCCCCGGAAGGATCGACCGCTACTCCACCGCGAGAGCCGGTTCCGGTCCGGACGACGCCACCGGCGGCCACGTGGGCCAGCCCCCGGCGGGCGCCTTGGCGACGGCACGCCACCACGGCGCCGAGGGTGCTGCCACGGTCGGCTCGAACGGCTCGCCCGCCACCGGGGCCGCCAACGCCACACCCGCCTTGTGCGTGGCGCGCATCGTGCCCTCGCCCGGCTCCGCCCACGGGTGCGGCGCCAGATTGAAGGTGGCCCAGTGGATGGGCATCATCACGCCGACCGTCGGGTCCGCGGACTGGAGGTCGAGGTGGGCCTGGACACCCTCCTCCGGAGTCATGTGAATATCGGGCCAGAACTCCGAATAAGCACCGATCTGGATCATCGTGGCGTCGAACGGGCCGTGGGCCGCGCCGATGTCCCGGAAGCCGTCGAAGTAGCCCGTGTCGCCGCTGTGGTAGATCCGGTGCTCCTCACCGGCCACGACCCAGGAAGCCCACAGCGTGTGCTGGGTGTTGCGCAGACCCCGGCCGCAGAAGTGGCGCGCGGGGGTCGCGGTCAGGGTGAGGCCGCCGATCCGGGTCGACTCGTGCCAGTCCAGCTCGCGCAGCCGGTCGGCCGCCACACCCCAGTGTTCGAGGTGCTCACCGACCCCGAGCGGCACGGCGAACAGGGTGTCCGTGCCCGCCAGCGCCTTGATCGTGGGCATGTCGAGGTGGTCGTAGTGGTCGTGGGAGATGACGACGACGTCGACCGGCCCGAGCGCGGCCAGCGGCAGGGGAACCGGGTGCAGCCGCTTGGGGCCGGCGAAGGCGAACGGCGAACAGCGCTCGCCCCAGACCGGATCGAACAGCACCCGTCGGCCGTCGATCTCGGCGAGCACGCCGGAGTGCCCCATCCAGGTGAGCCGCAGTCCGGAGGCGGGCGGCCGGGCGAGGTCGGCGAGGGTGGTGGCGTGCACCGGGATCGTGCCGCTCGGCGCGCGGTGCGACTTGGCCTCCCGGTCGAAGTACACCTTCGCGAGGGCGGAGGCGGAGCCCGAGGGCCGGATCCGGGACGGGCCGCCGGGGTTCTGGAAGACCCCGTCCTTGAAATGGGGCGATCTGCGGATACGCGCGAGGCGCCCGCCGCTCGGGTCCGCGCCGAAGGCCGCGGGCTGCAACGAGCGGAGCCCGAGGCTCGAGGAACGGAAACCGGGCACGGCACCTCCAGGTGGAGTCGGGACGTTTCATTATGGTCAGCTCCCGGGACGACACCGGCCCCCGGCCGTACGTTCCCGCTCTGCGACAACGCCGGTGCCCGGCCGTACGTTCCCGTCCTGCCGCAACACCGGTCGGCCCTACGTTCCCGCCCGCCCGCATCGCCGTTCCGGCGACCGAGGTGCGGCACTAAGGTGACCGGGTGGCGAGAGTGCGGTTGAACGTGGCGGAACGGCGCGAGGAGTTGCTGCGGGCCGCCGTGCAGCAGATCGAGGCGCGGGGCGTGGCGGCGGTCAGGATCGTCGACGTGGCCTCGGCGCTCGGGGTGAGCAACGCGCTGGTGCTCTACCACTTCTCGACCAAGGAGAAGCTGGTCGCCGCCGCCTTCACGTACGCGGCCGAGGAGGACCTGGCCCGGCTGAGCAAGCTGCTCGGCCGCCGGACGACCGCGCTGCGGCGGCTGCGTTCGGCCGTGCGCTGGTACGCCCCCACCGGGCAGGCCAAGGGCTGGCGGCTGTGGATCGAGGGCTGGGCGGCGGCGCTGCGCGAGCCCGCGCTCCAGGACGTCACCCGCGACCTCGACCGGCGCTGGAAGGCGGCGCTCGCCGAGGTGGTCGCGGACGGTGTGGCCGCCGGGGAGTTCGAGTGCCCGGACCCCGCGGCCACGGCGCTGCGTCTGACGGCCCTGCTCGACGGGCTCGCCGTACAGCTGACGTCGTACGCCGGTGCCGTCTCGCGGGCCCGCGCGCAGGAGTGGGTGGACGAGGCGCTGGCCCGGGAACTGGGTCTGGCGCGGGAGGCGTTGACGGCGTAGGCGCTCGGGCCTGTCCGGCAATTCCCGTCCGCCCGGCGACGAGGCGAATTGCCGGACAGGCCCTGGACCGGACGCGGGCGCGGAGCCGACCGGAGAGCCGGCCCCGCACCCGTGACTGTCGGCCGCTCAGGCCACGGACGCGATGCGTTCCTTGATGTCGTCCGGGGACAGCGCACCCTTGGCGGTGACGTGGTCGCCCGAGGACTCCCCGCGCAGCCGTCGGCCGATCCACGGGACCAGGTACTCACGCGCCCAGTGGACGTCGTCGCGCCGTACTTCGAGGGTGCCGCGCGGCGGCAGCGCCGGCCAGGGCTGCTCCGGGTCCGCCGGCACCTCCACGCCGAGGGTCTGGCCCGCGCGCAGTGCCACGCGCGTGTGTCCCTCGGGCGAGAGGTGGAGCCGGTCGCCGTCCCAGGCCCGGCGGTCCTGGACGGACTTGAGCGACCACAGGTCCAGCACCGGGCAGCCGTACCGGTCGGCGACGGCCCGGACGTGCCCGTTGTAGGTCGCGATCTTCCCGCGCAGGTGCTTGAGCAGGGGAACACCGCGGGTGTCGAAGCCGGTTGTCACCATGACGGTGCCGGACACGGCGGTCAGCGCGGCGATCGCGCGCTCGAACCGCTCCGCCACCTCGTCGGGGTCGGTCCCGGGCCGGAGGATGTCGTTGCCGCCGGCACAGAAGGAGACCAGGTCCGGCGCGAGCCGGACGGCCTGCGGAAGCTGGTCCTCCACGATCTGGTCGAGGAGCTTTCCACGTACCGCGAGATTGGTGTACTGGAAGTCGCCCTCGGGCTGCCGGTCCGCCAGGAGTACCGCGAACCGGTCGGCCCAGCCGACGAACGCCCCGTCGGGGCCGGGGTCGCCGACGCCCTCGGTGAAGCTGTCCCCCACCGCTACGTACGACCCGATCACTGCTCTGCCGTCACTCTTCGAATCGTCTGCCACATCGGCTCATGATTCACCCTCGAATGTGACCTACGCGACCGTAGCCACGGGTTGACGGACGGTGAGATAAGCCACTCCTAAAGAGTTGTCCAATCGGGGAATAAGCGTGCGATCCGGGACGTCGACGCAGTACCCGCACCCGGGTGCGCCAAAGGCCGGACCCGGGGATCGGGGTCCGGCCTTCGACGGCGGAGAGGCGCGCGGGAGACGGCCCGTCGGTCAGACGGCGACGCCGTGCGAGCGGAGGTAGGCGAGCGGGTCGATGTCCGAGCCGTAGTCCGGGGTGGTGCGGATCTCGAAGTGCAGGTGCGGGCCGGTCACGTTGCCGGTCGCGCCCGAGAGACCGACCTGCTGACCCGGGGTCACGGCCTGGCCGGCCGAGACGGAGAGCTGGGACAGGTGGGCGTACTGCGCGTAGTGGCCGTCGGCGAGCCGGATGACGACCTGGTTGCCGTACGCGCCGCCCCAGCCGGCCGAGACGACCGTGCCCGCGCCGACGGCCTTGAGCGAGGTGCCGGTCGGGACGACGAAGTCGACGCCGGTGTGGTGACCGCTGGACCACATGCTGCCCGCCACGTGGTACGCGGTGCCGATCGGGGCACCGGCGACCGGGAGCACGAAACCACTGCCGGCGGTCTGCGGGACGGCGGACTTCGCGGGGGACGACTCCACCGAAGAGGAAGAGGTCTCCGCCGACGCGGACTTCGGGGCGGCGGCCTGCGGCGCGGCGGACTCGGCGCCCCCGCCCGTCACGGCCTTCGCGCCGATGGTGAGCTTCAGACCGGGGTGGATCAGCGACGGATCGGCCCCGACGGCCGCCCGGTTGTCCTGGTAGAGCCGGTGCCAGCCGCCGTCGACGTGCTGGGCGTCGGCTATCTTCGCGAGGTGGTCGCCGGCGACCACCGTGTAGATACGGGTACCCGCGCTCTGCCCGTCGGTCTGCTCGGCGGTCTTCTGGCCGCTCGTCGCGACGGACTGCACGGCCGTTCCGGGAACCGGCTGGGCGGCGGACTGCGGCGTCGCCGCGTGGGCTCCGGTGGCCCCCAGCAGCGGGAGGGCGAGCGCGGCGCCGCCGGTTCCGGCGACGGCGAGCGAGCGGCTGAGGCGCGGGGCCTTGGGACGGCGGTGCTTACCCTTGGCGGGCATGGCGAATTCCTCTCCGGCGCCTACGAGGTGAGCTGTCGGGTGCGGACTGGAGATGTCCGGCCGCGCTCGCGGCGCGGCTGAACCCCTAGCCTGTTCCGATGACGGGACCAGGCGGTCGAGCCTGTGGGTCCCCCGCTCCTGCCGTGCACGGGTGAGTGTGCGGGCACCGGGCGGCGGCAGGATTAGGCGTCCGCCCGGATCGGTGTGGAACGTAAGCGAGCCCGCCACAACGGGACAAGCGACGCCTTCCGGATGTGCCCGTTTTGCTTGATCCGTTACGAGAGATCCCGATTACCCTCCGTGAATTCCCTCCCCTCCCGCTTCACATCTCCCCAAAAAAGCGCACTGATTGCGTGAACATGACATAGCACTCACGGTCACCGATATGACCCTCCTCACGCACCCTCCACCCAGTCACCTTTATTCCGGGGCGACTTCCAGCAAAGAGCGTAATTGGGGCAGATCAGATAGAAGTGACATACGAGGCTGATCGCCGCACCGAGGCTTTGGCCTGTGGACAACGCGGTCGCCCTCGAACCGATGTCGTATCGTCGTCAGCGCATCCCGTCGGCCACCCGCCGAGCCACGCCGACGGGGCGAGCGGGAGGAGCCCCCCTTGACGCAGCAGGTCCCGTCGACCGAGCCCGAACTGGCCGGAGTGCGCAACTTCCGCGACGTCGGCGGACTGCCCACCGCCGACGGGCGGCGGGTGCGCCACGGCGTGCTGTTCCGCAGCGGTCACCTGGCGCACGCGACGGACGAGGACACGGCGTTCCTGTCCTCCCTGAAGCTGCACACGATCTTCGACTTCCGCAACGCGGCGGACCGGAAGCTGGAGGGCCCGGACGTCGAGCTGCCCGGCGTGCGCAACGTGAACCTGCCGCTGTCGGACCCGGCGGACGGCTCCGAGTTCTGGAAGATGGTCCGCGACGGCGAGATCGAGCAGCTGCGCGCGATCCTCGGCGAGGGCAAGGCCGCGCACCGGATGATCATGTCGTACCGCACCATCGTCAAGGAGCGGACGGGCGAGCACTCACGGGTGCTGCACTCGCTCGCCGAGGACAGCGTCCCGGCCCTGATGCACTGCGCGGCGGGCAAGGACCGCGCCGGCCTGTCCATCGCGGTGACGCTGCTGGCCCTGGGCGTGGAGCGCGAGGCGATCCTCGCCGACTACCTGGAGTCCAACGCCACGCACCGCCGCTACAAGGTGCGCCGCAGCGACAAGTCCTCGGCCGGCTACTCCCCCGAGGTCATGGAGTTGCTCGGCCCCCTGTTCGACGCGCGGGCGGAGTACCTGACCGCGGCGCTGGAGACCATCGAGGAGAACTGGGGCGGCGTGGACACCTACCTGGAGCAGGGCCTCAAGCTGACCCCGGAGACCCGGGAGCGGCTGCGCGAGCGGCTCCTCGACTGACCTCTCGGCCCGGCGGCGGCCCGCCGCCGGGCTCGTACTACTGCTGCTGCCTGCTACTGCTGCTGCGCGCCGATCTCGAAGAGCAGCCAGATGAACGCCGCGAGGACGTGTCCGACGGCGATGTAGATGATCAGCCTGATCCAGAGGGAGCGGGGGAACTTCTCCTCGATGTCGCTCATGGCCTCTCTCCGATGACGTTGCCGAGGCACAGTGCGGCCGTCGGACTCTGCAGCAGGGTGTGTACGAACAGCAGCTCGACCCCGTCGGGGTCCTGAGCGGCGATACGGTGCGGGGTCAGCGAGTCGAAGTGCGCGCTGTCGCCCGGACCGAGCAGGTGGGTGGCGTCGGCCAGACGCAGCCGCAGGCGCCCGGTGAGGACGTACAGCCATTCCTCGCCGGGGTGCACGCGGACGATGTCGCCCTGCGAGCCGTACGGGACGCGCACCCGCAGGGCCTGCATCCCGCGGCCGGGCGAGCCGGCCTGCCAGTACGTCCAGCCGCCCGCGGCGGTCGGCTCCGTGTCACCGGCGCGCAGTACGGCGTCCCGGTCGGGGACCGTCTCGCCGAGCAGCTCCGAGACTGTCGTACCGTAGACGCGGGCGAGCGTGAGCAGCATCGGCAGCGAGGGCTGGCGCCGCCCGGTCTCCAGCCGGGAGAGATGGGCGGGCGACAGCCCGGCGGCGCGGGCGGCGGCCTCCAGGGTCAGCGAGGCCTGGCGGCGCAGGGCGCGCAGCCGCGGCGCGACGGCCGAGAGACCTTCGGCGCTCTCCGCCGCCGGTTCCGCGGCCGGCTCTGCTGCCGGGCCGAGCGGCGGCCCGGACCCGGCTTCTGGGAAGCTCATGGCATCCATTGAGCCAGCTCGATTGCCTCCCTGGCAAATAGCTTGCCTCTCAGGCAAACCGAAAGGTGTGGGACGCGGACCGGCCGTACGGCGCCGAAGCCTCGGGTCCCGGAGCCGGCCCGCTCCCGACGGCCCCGAGCCGGTGATCCACCGGACAGGACCTGGTGCCGCGGGACTACTCCGCCCCGCCGCGCCTGTCCTCGACGTGGACGACGTGGAGTTCGGTGCCGTCGCGGTGGCGCTTGGACCGCCCGAACACCCCTATCGCGATGTCCGACCGCTCGTGCGGCTCGTCGGGGCCTACGTAGGTGAGGACGTCGTTGTGCTGCCCGGTGACGACCCACCCCTCGGCGTCCTTGAGGTCGATCACCCCGAAGTCCCCCGCCGGGGATCCGGCGTGCACCGGTCCGAACTCCCGCAGGATCCCGGTGGCCTGGTCCGCGAGGTCTCCCTCCGGGGCGGTGAGCACGACACAGGTGCCGTGCTCGAACAGCACCCACGACTTGCCGGGGTCGGTGAGGAGCCGCCGCCACATGTCCTTGAGCATCTCGGTGTTCACGGCCGTCATCATGCCGCAGGGCACCGACACCCCGCCCGGACTACCGGTTGGCCACCGCCTGCTTGATCAGTGTCCGGCCGAAGTCCCAGACCAGTCCGCCCCCGTTGTGCGCGTCGTCCATCACCTCGGTGAAGGCGTCCACGAACCGGTCCACCTCCCGTTCGCCGACGACCAGCGGCGGGATCAGCTTGATCACCTCGAGGTGGTCGCCGGAGACCTGGGTGAGGATCCGGTGCCGCTGGAGCAGCGGGACGACCACCATCTGCGCGAACAGCCCCTTGCGCGCGGCCTGGAGCATGCTCCAGCGGCCGCGCAGCTTCAGCGACTTCGGCCGGCCGAACTCGATACCGATCATCAGGCCCCGGCCACGGACGTCGGCGAGCAGCTCGTACTTGTCGGTGAGCGCGGCCAGCCGGGACCGCAGCAGGTCCCCGGTGGCGCGGGCGTTGGCGACGATCTGGTCGTTCTCCATGACCGACAGCACGGCGAGCCCGGCGGCCATGGCCTGGGCGTTCGACCCGAAGCTCGCCGAGTGGACGAGCACCCGGTCCATCGACGAGTAGACCTTCTTGAAGATCCAGTCCCGGCCGAGCGTGGCGCCGACCGGCACGTAGCCGCCGGAGAGCGCCTTGGCCACGCACACCAGGTCCGGTTCGACGCCGTCCTCGTGCTGGTAGGCGTAAAAGTCGCCGGTCCGACCCAGCCCCGTCTGCACCTCGTCGGCGATGAGCAGCGCCTTGTGCCGGTGCAGCAGTTCCTGGGCGGCGCGCAGGTAGCCGGGCGGGGCCTCGTGCACGCCCTTGCCCTGGATCGGCTCGACGACGAGGGCCGCCACGTCGCCCTTCCTCAGCTCCCGGGCCAGCGCGTCGAGGTCGCCGAGCGGGACCGCGGTGTCGGGCAGCAGCGGCGCGAAGCCGTCCCGGAAGCCGGTCTCGCCGTTGACGGAGAGGGAGCCGGTGGTCAGGCCGTGGAAGGCGTGGTCGCAGTACAGGATCCGCGGCCTGCCGGTGGCGTAGCGGGCGAACTTCAGCGCGGTCTCGACCGCTTCCGTGCCGCTGTTGCCGAAGAACACCCGGTCCAGGTGCGGGCTGTGGGCGAGGAGCCGCTCGGCCAGCAGTCCGGGCAGCGGCTGGCAGTCGAAGCGGGTGAGGTCGGCGAGCGAGGCGTCGAGGACGTCGTGCAGCGCCTTGCGGACCACGGGGTGGTGGCGGCCCAGGCCCATCACCCCGAACCCGGCGAGCATGTCCAGGTAGTCGTCGCCGTCCTCGTCCCAGAAGTAGGCGCCCTCGGCGCGGGTGTAGACCTTGTCGAAGCCGATGGTGTGCAGCATGCGCGGGAGCTGGTGGTTGAGGTGCTTGGCGTGCAGCTCGTAGCGCTCGGCCCCGCGCTCGGCCAGCAGCGCGGCGAGGTCGAACTCCTCGGTCATCCGTGTTTCTCCTTGACTGCCAGGCTTGCGCTGATCCGTCCGGCGATCTCGACCGGGGTGAGACCGATGTCGGCGAGCACCTCGGCGCGCTTGGCGTGCGCGAGGAACTGCTCCGGGATGCCGAACCGCCGCACCGGTACGTCGACCTCGGCGTCGCCCAGGGCCAGCGCGACCGCCGCGCCGACCCCGGCCGCGCGGCTGTTGTCCTCGACGACGGCCACCAGGCGGTGCTCGGCGGCCAGGCCCGGCAGCGCCGGGTCGACGGGCTTGACCCAGCGGGGGTCGACCACGGTGCAGCCGGTGCCGCGCGCTTCGAGGAGCTCGGCGGCCTGGAGGCAGACCGGGGCCATGACGCCGACGGCCACCAGCAGCACCTCGGGCGTGCCCGGGCTGCGGTGCAGGACGTCGAGGCCGCCCACCTGGCCGACGGCCGGGATCCGTGGGCCCACCGACTCCTTCGGGAAGCGCACGAGCGTCGGCGCGTCGTCCACGGCCACGGCCTCGCGCAGTTGGGCGCGGAGCTGGTCGGCGTCGCGCGGCGCGGCGATCCTGAGCCCGGGGACGACCTGGAGGATCGACAGGTCCCACATGCCGTTGTGGGAGGCGCCGTCGACACCGGTGACGCCGGCCCGGTCGAGCACGAAGGTGACGCCGCACCTGTGCAGGGCCACGTCCATCAGTAACTGGTCGAAGGCGCGGTTGAGGAAGGTGGCGTAGACGGCCACCACGGGATGCAGTCCGCCGGTGGCGAGACCGGCCGCCGAGACGGCCGCGTGCTGTTCGGCGATGCCGACGTCCCACACCCGGTCGGGGAAGCGGGCCGCGAACTTGCCGAGGCCCACGGGGTGCAGCATCGCGGCGGTGATCGCCACGACGTCGTCGCGCTCCTGCCCGATCGCGACCATCTCGTCGCCGAACACCGAGGTCCAGGACGGCCCGCCGGCCGGGGCGAGCGGCGCGCAGGTGAGCGGGTCCATCACGCCGACGGTGTGGAAGTGGTCCTCCTCGTGGGCGAGGGCGGGTTCGTAGCCGCGGCCCTTCTCGGTGAGGCAGTGGACGAGGACGGGCCCGTGGAAGCGCTTGGCGCGGCGCAGCGCGGACTCGACGGCGTTGAGGTCGTGGCCGTCGATCGGTCCGACGTACTTCAGCCCCAGGTCCTCGAACATGCCCTGTGGCGCGAAGGCGTCCTTGAAGCCCTTCTTCGCCCCGTGCAGCGACTCGTACAGCGTGGGGCCGACCACCGGGGTGCGCAGCAGTACGTCCTTGCCCCAGGCGAGGACCTGCTCGTAGCCGTCGGTGGTGCGCAGGGTCGCCAGGTGGTTGGCGAGGCCGCCTATGGTGGGCGCGTAGGAGCGCTCGTTGTCGTTGACGACGATGATCAGCGGGCGGTCCCTGGCGGCCGCGATGTTGTTCAGCGCCTCCCAGGCCATCCCGCCGGTGAGGGCGCCGTCGCCGATGACCGCGACGACATGGCCGTCCTCCCCCTGTACCTGGCGTGCCTTGGCGAGGCCGTCCGCCCAGCCGAGCGCGGTGGAGGCGTGGCTGTTCTCGACGATGTCGTGCTCGGACTCCTCGCGCGAGGGGTAGCCGGAAAGGCCGCCCTTGCCGCGCAGCTTGGAGAAGTCCTGACGTCCCGTCAGAAGCTTGTGCACGTAGCTCTGGTGGCCGGTGTCCCAGACGATGCGGTCGACCGGGGACTCGAAGACCCGGTGGAGCGCGATGGAGAGTTCCACCACCCCCAGGTTGGGCCCGAGGTGTCCGCCGGTCCTGGCCACCGCGTGCACCAGGAAGTCCCTGATCTCCTCGGACAGTTCACCGAGTTCCGCCTCGGACAGCGCCTTAAGGTCGCGTGGTCCCCGGATGGTCTCCAGAATGGTCACGCTCGGGCCCCCTTCGGTTCGTGCCGTTCAGTTCACGGTGACGGCCGGCTCCCCCGCCGCGACGCCGTCCTGTTCCATCTGCTCGGCGATCTTCATCGCCTCCTCGATCAGGGTCTCCACGATCTTCGACTCGGGCACGGTCTTGATGACCTCGCCCTTGACGAAGATCTGCCCCTTGCCGTTGCCGGACGCCACACCCAGGTCGGCCTCACGCGCCTCACCCGGACCGTTCACCACACAGCCCATCACCGCGACCCGCAGCGGGACCTCCATGCCCTCCAGGCCCGCCGTGACCTCCTCGGCCAGCCTGTAGACGTCGACCTGCGCACGGCCGCACGACGGACACGAGACGATCTCCAGACCCCGCTGCCTCAGGTTCAGCGACTCCAGGATCTGGATACCGACCTTCACCTCCTCCACCGGCGGCGCCGACAGAGACACCCGGATCGTGTCCCCGATCCCCTGCGA
>NZ_JBSFIA010000022.1:0-144626 GCF_053597355.1 Streptomyces sp. NPDC001443 | reverse complement strand
CAGTCGGCGAAGCTCTCGCCGACGGTCGTGCACAGGATCTTGATCACCCAGAACCAGACGGTGACCTCGGGAACCTTGTTCAGCATCAGCCGCCCGCTGCGGTCCGTGCGGGCTTCGCTCGTCGTTGTCATGCGGCAAGGCTGGCTCGGCCAACCTGCACACAACCTGACTACGCGATCGCCTCCGGCATGGGGAAGGTCACCTCGACGCGACCGTGGCCATCGGCGATCGCACGGACTGCCACTCCCGCGGACGCGGCGAGACGCTTGACCACGGCCAGCCCCAACCCGTGCCCGTTGCCGCTGGTCACGCCCGCTTCGAAGACCCGATCGACCTCCGCGGCATTGAACCCCGGGCCATCGTCGAGGACATCGATCACGGCCCCCTGCGGCTCGATGCGTGCCGTGACCCGGACGCGCGAACGCGCATGCCGCAGGCCGTTCTCCAGCAGGGGTGACAGCACCGCCACGACGAGTTCCGACGCCACGGCGACGTCGACGTCCGCCGGGACGGCGAGTTCGACGGAGCGACCGGCAATGGCCTGTCGGGCCGCCGCCCTGAGATCGCAACGGGTACCGCCGTCGATCCGTGTCCGGGCGGAGCTCAGGATCGTCGTGATCGCCGTGTTCAGACGGTCGGCCTCGGTCAGAACGGACTCCGGTGGCAGGTGATGACCGGAGAGCTGCGCCAACTGCGCCTCGCCCCGCAGAACCGTCAGGGGCGTTCGCAACTCATGGGCGATCTCGTCGGTGAGCCGGCGCTCGTCCGCGAGCGCGTTGTCCACACGGTCGAGCAGGCGGTCCAGAGTTCGCCCGAGTTCCCCGAATTCATCGCGCGGAACGCCGAGGTCGAATCGGCGCCCGGGTTCGTGATCGCCCCAGTCGTCGGCGAGGGCGGCCATCTCGTGGACCACTCGCAACGCACGGCCCACCACGAGGTGTGCGACGACGCCTGCGAGCAGGATCGCGATACCGCCCAGCATGAGGGACATCGTCAGGCTGCGCTGCTCCGATGTCTCGTACGGCGTCAGGTCCACCCGCACGACCGCCATGACGTGGTGGCCTTCGAGGCGGATCGGCTGGGCGTACAGAAGGTGGCTGCCGACCCGGACGGTTTGGGACTGTCCGGAGCCGACAAGCGCGTCTACGCGGTCAAGGACACCGTCCGGCACGATCCCGTCGATGAGGTGCCCATCGGCGTACACCCACGAGACCGTGTCCAGCGCTTCGTTTCCGCTCTCGATCAGCACGACGCGGCCACCGCGCACGGCTGCGTTCGCCGCCACCGCCTCCGCACGGGTGTGCGCCAGAGCGTTCGCGTCGGCGTCGGTCACCTGGCTCAGCAACACGTGTGAGACCACCACCAGCACCGCGACCACCGCTGTCGCGATCAGAACCGCGAGCGCGACGACCCTCCCGCGGAAACCCGTCACTCCCATCGATAGCCCACCCCACGGACCGTCGCCAGGCGATCGGCCACGCCCAGCGCACCGAGTTTGGTCCGTAGCCGGCGAACGAAGGAGTCGAGGGTGTTGTCGCTGACCTGCGCGCCATGCGGCCAACCCGCAGCGACGAGGGCGTGGCGGCGTACGGCGTCGCCCCTCGAGGCGATAAGCCTGCCCAGCAGGCGGAACTCGGTCGGCGTCAGGCTCTCGCTCGCCGAACCGTGGATCACGACGTGTTTCGCCGGATCGAGAACGACGCCCCTTGGTGGCGTCGTCACGGTTGTTCTGCGCAGCAGGGCGCGGACCCTCACCAGCAACTCCGGGATGTCGAACGGTTTCGTCATGTAGTCGTCGGCTCCCGCCTCGAAGCCGCCCACCTTGTGATGCATGCCGTCCAGGGCGGTGAGCATCAGTACCGGGACGTCGACGCCACGTGCCCGCAACGCCAGGCAGACATCGCGGCCATCGGCGTCCGGGAGTCCCAGATCCAGGACGATCAGGTCAGGGACCGGCTCAAGGTGCCGCAGCAGGCTGTCCGCCGTGGAGGCGACTGCGATTGCATGGCCGTCGTGCTCAAGGGCGCGCTTGAGCACGCCACGGACCGCTGCGTCGTCCTCACACACCATGATCAAAGCCACAGCCTGCCCCTAGATACTCCACCGCCAGAGTTCTCCGCTCTCCCTGGTAAGCGCACTGGTGGTGCACGCCCTCTCGGGGGGAGGCGCTCGGACAAGCAACTATACGACTACAGCCCTGTAGACATATTCTCCCGTTCGGTGACGTCCGCGCGAGTCGCAGCCAAGTACACGACCAGTCCGAGTACCACCATCGAGAACAGTGCGCTGGTCACGACCGTGCCCAGTGCCAGACCGCCGTCGCCGCTCGGCTGGGCGAGGTAGTCGCCTATGGAGGCGCCGAGCGGGCGGGTGAGGATGCAGGCGGTCCAGAAGCTGCGCAGCGCGTCCATGCCCAGCTGGAAGTGAGCGATGCCCACTGCGGCGACGGCCAGGCCGAACAGCACCGCGGACAGCCAGTGGCCCAGGTTCAACCGCTCCGACACGAGGTCGCCGGCGGAAGTGCCGAGGGCGAAGGTGAACAGCACGGCCAGCCAGTAGAAGGACTCCCGGCCGGTCGTGTCGATGCTGTGGAGCGACAGCGTGCGCTCGCGCCGGTGCCAGACCACGAACACTGTCGCGAGGGCGATCGCGAAGACCGTGGTGGCCGGATCGAGCGGCACGCCCATGTTCTCAGTGAGGTCGTCGCTGATCAGGGTGCCGACAACGCTGATGACGGCGACGGCCGGCCAGTACACACCGGCCCGGTAGGCAGTGGTGCGGAACTGGACGACCAGCACCACGGCCAGCAACGCACTCATCGACACCGTCGCCCCGGTCAGGCCGAGACCGACCCTCTCGTTCAGCAGATCGGCCACGGTCTCGCCGACCGTTGTGCACAAGATCTTGATGATCCAGAAGTAGACGGTGACTTCGGGAACCTTGTTCCAGCCCGGTCGACGACCGGACGACAAAGCCGCCCGCCCACCCGCTACCGGAAACTCGGACGTCTCAGAGGCTTCGAAGGTCATGGTGCCCGACCGTGCCGCGAAGAGCCTGAACGCATCCTGACTGCCGCCTACGGCCGCCCTCGCCGGACCCGCGGGCCGGGGGACCGTCGGCTTCGCGCCCGGTGACGGTGGTCGCGCCGGATCACGAGGGCGCAAGGGATCCGGGCCTGCGACCTATGCTCGATTTGAGCGGAAAGATCGGAAAGAGCGAAAATAGCAGAAATAGCGGATGAGCGACGGATGCGTAAGACATATCAGAAGGAGCTGGACTCGATCAGCGAGGCCCTGGTGGAGATGGCCGATCTGGTCGGTTCCGCCATGGGCCGGGCGACCAGCGCTCTGCTGGACGGGGACCTGCAGACAGCGGAGAGTGTGATCTCCACCGAGGCGCAGGTCGAGGACATGCAGCGCGGCCTGGAGGCGAGGGCCATCGCGGTGCTTGCCCGCCAGCAGCCCGTCGCCACCGACCTACGGATGGTGGTCACCTCCCTGCGTATGAGCGCGGACCTGGAGCGATGCGGCGTCCTGGCCAAACACGTCGCCACCGTGGCCCGTCGGCGGTATCCCGAGCACGCGGTGCCGCAGGACCTGCGCCGCACGATCCTGGAGATGGGCCGGCTGGCTCAGCGGCTGATGGCCCAGGCCGCCGAGGTACTCGTCACCCATGACGTGGAAGCCGCGGTGCAGTTGCAGCGGGACGACGACCGGATGGACGAACTGCACCGCATCCTCTCCCACCACTTCCTGGACGAGCAGTGGCATCACGGCGTGGAGACAGCCGTCGACATCACACTGGTCGGCCGCTACTACGAACGCTTCGCCGACCACGCTGTCTCCATCGCCAGTCACTTGGTCTACCTCGTCACCGGCCAACACCGCTCCGACCTGTCCGTTGATCCGCCCACGTCCCCGCGATCCCGTCCGCGCCCCGGCACTCACACGTGACCGGCCGTCGGCTCCTGACCCACGCGGTCCACACGTTCCTCCGGCCGAGCGAGCGGCGTACGGCTCGATCGATGGTTGTCGGTGCTTCGCCGACCGAGGAGGCGGATCGTCAGATTTCCAGGCGGTAGCCGTGTCCTCTCAGCGTGACGATGCGCGGCAGTCGGCACGGGCGTCTCGCTGTCTCGGCGGCCTGGGCGAGCTGACGGCGCAGGCCGGCCATCGTGACGTCGAGCGTCTTGGTGGGACCGAACCAGTTCTCGTCCCACACCTCGGCCATCAGGGTCTCGCGTGCGACTGCTTCTCCGGGGTGCCGGGCGAGCGTGGCCAGCAGTTCGAACTCCTTGGGGCGCAGTTTGATCTCCTCGCCGTGGAGGGTGCACCGGCGGGCTTTCGCGTCGATGACGAGGTCGTGCAGTTGTGCTGGTGTCTGCTCGGTGGAGGTGGCTGCTCGGCGGCGCAGGTGGGCGCGCAGGCGGGCCAGGAGCACGGTCAGGGAGAAGGGCTTGACCAGGTAGTCGTCGGCGCCGGCTTCCAGGCCGGCGATGACGTCGATGTCGTCGGTGCGTGCGGTGAGGATGACGATCAGCAGGTCCGGGAAGCGGGTGCGCAGGTCCCGTGCGACGTCCAGGCCGTCGATGTCGGGCAGGCCGAGGTCGAGAAGGACGGCGTCGTAGGAGGATGTGCCTGCCTCGGTGAGAGCGGCGACGCCGGTGCGGATCCAGGCCGTGGCGTAGCCGTTGCCGCGCAGGCCGGTCTTGAGGTGGTGGCCGATGGTTTCGTCGTCCTCCACGACAAGGACGCGCAGGCTGTTTCGGTCCGGTGCCGTGGACGTGCCCATGGTCGTCAGCGTAGGTCCCTCGGTGAGTTCTTCGGTGAGTTCTTCGGTGAGTTCTTCGATCGTTGCGGCTTGTTCGGCGTGGTTCACATGTCGCGCAGTTCCTCCACGGCGGGGTGTCGCGAGCTGCGGATGCCGTTGAGGGCCGCGGCCAGTACGGCGGCCACGGCGGCGAGCCCGGTGAGGGTGAGATAGGCGCCGGGGACGGCCAGCGTGGCCGGCGGGGGATCGAAGACGCCGGTGAGGACCTTGACGAGCATCTGTGACAGGGCCCAGCCGATGAGGGTGCCTGCGGCCAGGCCGGTCACGGCCAGCAGGAGGGCCTCGGTGAGGACCATGCCGCGCAGTTGCCGTTGTGTCGCGCCGAGGACCGTGGCGATGGCGAAGGTGCGGCGCCGTTCGGCGAGTCCGAGCGCGAGGACCAGTCCCCCGGCTCCGGCGGCCAGCAGTACCGCGAAGGCGAGTTCGATGCGGGTGAGGCCGGCCAGGTCGACGGAGGTCAGGCTGGTGCCGACCGTGCCGCGGGTCTGGGTCAGGTCGGTGACGGTGGCGCTGCTGCCCAGCTGTTTGCGCAGGTGAGCGGCGATCTGCTGCTGTCGGCTGCCGCCCGTGTCGACGAGGAAGGCACCCACGGCGTCGCTGCCGGTGGTTTTGGTGATGTAGGCGGCGTTGGCGACGAAGAAGCTGTCCTTGGGCGCGGTGGGGAATTCCTTGACCACTCCGGCGTAGTGGAAGGGGACGGTGCGCAGGGCCTTGGTCCGGGCGTCCTGGATGCGGAGGTTGACGGTGTCGCCGGGCCGGAGTTGGAAGTCGTGCACGGTCTCCTCGCTGACCAGGAGGTTGTCCGGGCGTAGTGCCAGGCTGCGCATGAGCTGCTGTGCGGTCCCGCCGGCGAAGTAGGCGTCCTGCAACGAGGTGGCCCGGGTGACGGTGTCGGGGCGGACGCCGTAGAGGTCCTGAAGGTCGGAGCCGACGTAGGCGAACCGGTGCTGGAGCGGCTCGACGTGTCGTACGCCGCCGACCTGCAAGGTGCTTGCCGCGGTCGGTGGGAGGTGAGCGCCCGGCGGTTCGGTGACGGTGACGTCGGCGCCGTTGGTCAGCCGGGCGTCGACTTCCGCCTGTTGCCGGTAGGTGGCGTTGAAGACCGCGGTGGACACGGCGAAGGAGACGGCGAGGGCGAGCAGGACCACCGACCGTGCGAGCGTGCGGCTCCGGCGCGAGAGGGTGGCCGCGGTGGTGCCGGCCAGGTTCCCGGTCAGCGGGCGGGCGAGCCGTGTCAGCGCGGGGCGGCCGTGGTCGAGGGCCAGCAGGGTGAGGCGCCATACGAGCAGGGCGGCGCCGATCCACAGCAGTACGGGCCCGAGGAAGGCCCAGTACGACACGGAGATGGTGGGTACGCCCTCGGGTGCGAGGACCAGGGCGTACTGGTTGCCGGAGGAGGCGCGGAAGACCAGCCAGGAGCCGGCCAGCAGGACGAGGTCCAGGCCGTAGCGCATCCACCAGGGGGTGCGCCGGGGGCTGTTCTCCTTGCGGGTGTCGGCGACGGTGACGGTGCGCAGATCGCGCAGGGCGGGTACGAGGACGGCTCCGGCGGCCACCGCGGCCCCGAGGGCGAAGGCGACGCCGTACCAGAGCGGCCAGGTGGCACGGCCGGCGCCGAAGGACGCGGCGCCGAAGGCGAGGTGTCCGGTCAGGGCGGCCGTGCCCAGCCCGATGAGGCCGCCGAGCAGGCCGATCAGGGCTGCTTCCAGGGCCGCGAGCGCGGTGATCTGCGCGGGGCGCAGCCCGCGCAGGCGCAGCAGCCCCTGTTCCCGGCGGCGGCGGTCACCGCCCGCGGAGGCGACCGCGGCGGTCAGAGCGGCGGCGAGGACGGCGCCGGGGACGCCGAGGAAGAGGAAGAGGACCTGGGCGTACAGGGCGTCCTGGCGGGCGGAGTCCAGGGCGGCGCCGACGTTGTTGCCGACGAGTGCGGTGCCCGCGGAGTGGGCCTCCAGGTTGTGGGCGGCGCCGGTGACGGTGGTGAAGGCGGCGGCGGGGTCGGTGGGCAGGTGGGTGTGGTCGCGGGCGACGTGGATCTGCGTCGTGGTCGCGGTGGCGCCGTGGGTGAGTGCGGCGAACTGTGCGGCGGGCAGGAGTACGACGTTGTCCGGCGGCGCGGTGGGCTGGGACTGACTGGGCGCGCCGACGGTCTGGAAGAGGGAGTCGGCCTGGGGCAGGTCGACCACTGCGTTCACGGTGACCTGGCGGCGGCCGACGCCGGGGAGTCCGACGGTGACGGTGTCTCCCGGGGCCGCGTGCAGGTTGGACGCGGTCTGCTGGGCGAGCAGGACGCCGGTCGGGGAGCCGGCCAGCGTGCGGATCGCGTCGGGGAACCGGCTCCGGTAGCCGTCGGGCAGGCCGAGTGCGATTCCCGGCCCTGTGGTCTGGGTGCTGCCGTGTGCCTGGGCGCTGAAGCCGGTGGTGTGTGCGTAGCCGACCGGGAGTGCGTTCTGTGTGCCGGGGGTCCCGCGGACCAGGGACAGGATGGTGTTCGGGTCGGCGCCGGGCTGGACCTGGACCTGCCAGTCGACGGCGACCGAGCGCAGGGCGCGCTGGGTCATGGTCGCCTTCGACGCGGTGAGGAAGGAGCCGAGTGCCGCGATCAGGGCGACGGCCAGGGCGACGCCGGCCAGGGCGGCCAGGAGCCGTCCGGTGCGGTGGCGGGTCAGGCCTTTCGCCCATGCGGTGATCATGGCGTCTCCTCGGGGGCGAGCAGTCGTCCGTCGCGCATGGTGCGGCGCCGGCCGAGCCGGGCGGCGACGGACGGGTCGTGGGTGGTGACGACGAGTGCGGCCCGCGTCAGGTCCGCGGCGGCCAGCAGGGCGTCCAGGACGCGGCCGCCACTGGCGTGGTCGAGACGGCCGGTGGGTTCGTCGGCGAGGATCAGGCGGGGGGCCTGGGACAGTACGCGGGCGACGGCTACGCGCTGGGCCTGGCCTCCGGAGATCTCTTCGGGCAGCCGATCGGCCAGGTGGCGGACGCCGACCTGGTCGAGTGCGGCGAGAGCGCTCTGCTGCGCCTCGTTCTCGGGGTGGCCGGCGAGGATCAGTGGGAGGGCGGCGTTCTCGGCCACGTTCAGCGCGGGAATGAGGCTGTCGTTCTGGAAGACCAGCCCGATGTCGCTTCGCTCGAGGTCCGTTGCTCGGGTGACGGTTCCGGTGGTGGCTTGTTCGAGTCCGGCGATCAGGTGCAGCAGCGAGCTCTTGCCCGAGCCTGACGATCCGACGACGGCGAGCCGGTCGCAGGCGTAGATCGTCAGGTTCGCTCCGTGCACCGCCACCACCGCCTGCGCGTCCCTTCCGAAGGTGAGGGCCGCGTCGGTGCAGGTCACGAGTGCGTCATCGGGCGACATCATGGGTTCTCCCCGAGGCAGCGGAGGACGGCCTGTCGGTGGCCCTTCCGTCGTCGAGCGCGATGACCCGGTCGGCGATCCGCACGGCTTCCGCGCTGTGTGTCACGATCAGCACCGCGCAGCCCTCCGCCGCCCGTTGCCGCAGCATGGTGAGGACGAGTTGTTCGGTCTCGCCGTCGAGTTCGCCGGTGGGTTCGTCCGCCAGGAGGACGGAAGGGGAGTTCGCCAGGGCGACGGCCAGTCCGGCCCGCGCGAGTTCCCCGCCGGACAGCTGGCGCGGCAGGGCGTGGGACCGCTCGCTGATCCCCGCCTGCGCCAGGAGCTCGTCGGCCGTGACGGTAGGTTTGCGGCCACCGGCCTGCTGCGGCAGCCGAACGTTGTCGCGCACGCTCAGGTGCGGCAGCAGGTTGCGGGTCTGGAGCAGGACGCCGATGTGACGGGAGCGCAGTCGGGCCCGTTCCGTCTCGGGCCGGTGGCTGACGCGGACGCCGTCGACGCGGACTTCGCCTCCAGAGGGTTCGTCGAGGCCTGCCAGAATGGCCAGCAGGGTGGACTTGCCCGCCCCCGAGGGCCCTACGACGGCGACCGTCTCGCCGCGCCGCACCGCCAGCGACACCCCGCGCAGCGCGAGTGTCTCCTCCTCGCCCGCACGGTAGAAGCGGTACAGCTCGTGGGCGGTGAGGACGTCCTCGTCGCGGGGGCGTACGACCGTGGGTGTGCGCACTGTTCTCACCGCCAGGTGACGGAGTCACTGACGATGCGCCACGGGTCGACGTTGTCGGCGTTCACCGGGCCGGACAGGGTCAGGTTCACTTCGTGACCGGACCGGTAGTAGGCGTAGCGTTCGAACGCGTCCCGCACCACCTTGCCCGTGACCGGGTCCTTGGCCGAGTCGCCCTGATAGGTCAGCAGAACGACGCGTCCCGCGTGCCGGGTCACCTCGGACACCTTCGGTGCCGCGAACTTCGGTATCCGGGTGCGTAGTTTCGGGACCACTGCGGCACTGACCGAGCCGGTCGTCGGGGCGGCGCCTGCCGGTGCCGACGTGATGGCGATGGTGTTCAGCTTGTCCGTGAACGTCGTGGTGCCGCCCTGGACCGTGCGGGCCCAGCCTTCGGGCACCTTCACGGTGAAACCGGTGAACGAGCCGCCGGTCGGCCGGTAGGCGACGTAGACCTGGTTGTCGGGGATGTCGCCGGGCGGATTGGACTCGGTGGGCGCGGCATGAACCTGTCCGCCGCTGCTCGCCGTGGATTTCGTCGGTGCCGAGCCGTGCCCGCCGGAACCGGAACAGCCGGCGACCGCCGTGACGGCGATCGCCACCCCCACAGCCGCGATCGCCTGTGTGTGTCGTCCCATGGTTGCTGCCCCTCTCCTGCGATACCCGTGCCGGCCGGTCATGACAGTGACGCTAGGGACCGGCGGGTTAACGTTCGGCCCGGCGAGGGTTAGACGACGGCAAAAGCGGCGCCGCGTCGCGTCGGACCAGGTGGCGGGCCCGCATCATGAAGGCATGAGACAGCGAGTGGTGCGAGTAGCGCTCACCGCCGCACTGGTCGCCGTGATCCTTCTTGCCGTCCCGTTGGCTTTGGTCATCCGGTCGTCCCTGTACACGGCGCAGCGCGACGCTCTGGAGCGAGTGGCCCTGGCGGCTGCGGTGCGTGTCAGCCCCGATTACGTCACCGGCGATCCCGTCGAACTGCCCCATGCCCCGCCGGGCGGGCGTTTGGGCCTGTACGACCCGCGGGCCCGGCTTCGGGCGGGCAGCGGTCCGAAGACCGGTGACGCTCCGGTTGACCGTGCCCTGGGCGGTGGGCTGGTCCGCAGCGAGACGGGCGGGCAGATCGTCGTCGCCGTTCCGGTCTCGCACGCCGAGCAGGTGATCGGAGTCGTCCGGGCGTCGTCGCATGCGGGCACTGTGCAGCGCCGAGTCCTCGCGGCGTGGGGCGTCCTGCTGGGCGTGGCTGTGCTGGCGGTCTGCATCGCGGTGCTCGTCGCCCGTCGTCAGGCACGGGTGCTGGCTGCGCCGCTGGAGAAGCTCTCCCGGCACTGCCGGGCCGTCGCCGAGGGCGACCTGTCCCAGCGGGCCGCGTCCAGCAGCATCGCCGAGATCGACCAGGTCGCTCGCACCCACAACGAGATGCTGGACAGCCTGTCCGAACTCCTGCGCCACGAACACGATTTCACGAGCAACGCATCCCATCAGCTGCGCACCCCGCTCGCAGGACTGCAACTCGCGCTGGAGGAAGGGCTCGGCCAGGACGACGCGTCCCGTCTGCGGCCGGTCCTGGCCGAGGCGCTGGCCACCACCGAGCGTCTGCACCACACGGTGGAGGAACTTCTGCGCCTGTCCCGCTCGCAGGGCCGGGTCCACTCGGCTGCCACGCACATGGCGGCGCAACAGCTGATCCGGGAGACGGCCGACAGATGGCACGGGCTCTTCGCCCGGGACGGCCGACGCTTGGTGAGCGCTGCCGATGATCTGCCCGCGGATGTACGGATCCCGGCCGGCCCCGTGTCCGAAGTGCTGGGCATTCTGCTCGACAACGCCAGAGTCCACGGGCGCGGCACCGTCCGGATCCGGGTACGTGATCTGGGCAGCGCCCTCGCCGTCGACGTGAGCGACGAGGGCAGCATCGCCGAGGATCCGGCACGGTTGTTCGACCGCGGGCATTCCGGCGGCGGCCCGGGAGCGGGCATCGGTCTGGCTCTCGCCCGGGACCTGGCCATCTCGCTCGGCGGACGGCTCTCCGTGACGCACAGCAGCCCTGCCACCTTCATGTTCCTCCTGCCCATCCCCGAGGGCGGCGAGGAGGACATGACTCCTTGAGGCCTACGCGCTCTCCGTCGCGGCGTGCAGTTGCCGTCGTGTCCTCAAACGGCATGCCGGAGCCGCGACATCACGCAGCACCGCGCCAGGGGAGGGTGGGTCTACTGCGCGGCGGTCCTGGATGCGTTCAGCCGCAGGATCGTGGGCTGGTCCATCGGCTCACGGCAGGACGCCACCCTCGTGGTAAACGCGCTGGACATGGCCATCCGCAACCGCCGCCCCGAGCCGGGCGGGATCGTTCACGCCGATCACGGCACCCAGTTCACCTCCTGGGTCTTCGGGGAAAAGATCCGCTCCGCCGGCCTCCTGCCGTCCTTCGGCACCGTCGGGGACGGCCTGGACAACGCGATGACGGAGTCGCTCTGGTCCTCCGTGCAGATCGAGCTGCTCAACCGCGAACGCTGGAATACCCGGGTCGAACCGGCCAACGCGGTCTTCGAGTTCATCGAGATCTTCTACAACCGCCGGAGAAGGCATTCAGCACTGGGCTACCGCACCCCCATCGAGTACGAACTGCTCTCCGCACAAGACACCATCCACGCCGCCGGCCAGCCGCCGCAGCCGGAACCCAAACCGTGGGCCAGGTCAACCTGTCACCCGAACCTGCATCAGACCCGGACATGACCTCCGGCGCGTACCACGCCACGGATCCGAACCGATCAGCCCCAAGTTGACCGAGTTCAACGGAGTGCAGTCAGCGCCAAGTCAGCGCGGGAGGGGTGGACAGGATTGACGGCGTGGGCTTTTGGTCAGCACCGAACCAGCACGGGAGTCGGCACCGCACCGTCAAATCACCCCGAACTACGCGTCCCGGCACTGCGCGTTTCGAGCGGCTTCGAGTCCCTGAACCGCCCTTCTGCGAGCGGACACCGGTCGGCATGGGGGCTGCACGCACAGTCAACCCCCGAACTGTGTTGTCCCACCACATGTGCGCCTGAACGGCCTGTTTCTACGGTGTGCCGACACGTACCCGTCCCCACCGCACACGAGGAAGTGGCGCACATGGCCTCAGCAGCATCCGCTCCCCCGACACCCGGCAACCTCAAGCGCATCGTCGCCGCCAGCCTCATCGGCACCACCATCGAGTGGTACGACTTCTTCCTCTACGGCTCCGCCGCCGCGCTCGTCTTCAACAAGCTGTTCTTTCCCGACTCCGATCCGCTGGTCGGCACCCTGCTGTCGTTCCTGACGTACGCCGTCGGGTTCGCCGCCCGGCCGCTGGGCGCGCTGGTGTTCGGGCACTACGGCGACCGGCTCGGCCGCAAGAAGCTGCTGGTGCTGAGCCTGCTGCTGATGGGCGGGGCCACCTTCGCGATCGGGCTGCTGCCGACGCACGCCAGTGTCGGGGCGGCCGCCCCGGTGCTGCTGACCGCGTTGCGCCTGGTGCAGGGGTTCGCGCTGGGCGGTGAGTGGGGCGGCGCCGTGCTGCTGGTGTCCGAGCACGGCGACGCGCGGCGGCGCGGGTTCTGGGCCTCCTGGCCGCAGACCGGGGCGCCCGCGGGACAGCTCCTCGCGACCGGAGTCCTGTCGCTGCTGACCGCCGTGCTGTCGGACGACGCGTTCGGCAGCTGGGGCTGGCGCATCCCGTTCCTGCTGTCCGGGGTGCTGGTGGTCGTCGGTCTGTGGATCCGGCTGTCCGTCGACGAGTCGCCGGTCTTCAAGGAGGCGCTGGCCCGGGCCGAGGCGCGCAAGGCCACCGGTGCCGAGGCGGCCGAGCGGCTGCCGCTGGTGTCGGTGCTGCGGCACCACTGGCGCGACATCCTGGTGGCGATGGGCGCGCGCATGGCGGAGAACATCAGCTACTACGTCATCACCGCCTTCATCCTCGTCTACGCCACCACCTCGGCCGGTGTCTCCAAGCAGACCGCGCTCAACGCGGTGCTGATCGCGTCGGCCGTGCACTTCGCGGTGATCCCGGCGTGGGGCGCGCTGTCGGACCGGGTGGGCCGCCGGCCGGTGTACCTGCTGGGTGCGGTCGGGGTCGGACTGTGGATGTTCCCGTTCTTCTCGCTCATCGACACCGGTGGATTCGGCAGCCTGGTCCTCGCGGTGACGGTGGGTCTGGTGCTGCACGGGGCGATGTACGCGCCGCAGGCCGCGTTCTTCTCGGAGATGTTCGCGACCCGGATGCGTTACTCCGGTGCCTCCATCGGCGCCCAGTTCGCCTCCGTCGCCGCGGGCGCGCCGGCGCCGCTGATCGCCACCGCGCTGCTGTCCGACTACGACAGCTCCACTCCGATCGCCCTGTACGTGATCGCCGCGGCCGTCCTCACGGTGGTCGCTGTTCTGGCGGCGAAGGAGACGCGGCTGCGCGACCTCGCGGACGTCTCGGCCGAGGCCGGGTCCGAGGGCGCTTCGGCTCCGGCGGCGGACGCGCGCATCGCCTGAGCCACTGAGCCGCCGGTTCTCGCCCGCTCCCCGACCCCGTGCGCGCCCGCGTGCGGGGTCGGGGGCGTCACGCCGCCGACAGCCGGTGCAGGCGCAGGGCGAGCTGGATCTCCAGGACGCGGGCCGGGCTCTGCCAGTCGTCGCCGAGCAGCCGGCCGACGCGCTCCAGGCGTTGGGCGACCGTGTTCACATGGACGTGCAGCTCGTCCTTGGTACGGGCCGGGCTCATCCCGCAGGCGAAGTACGCGTCGAGGGTGTGCAGCAGATCGGTGCCACGGCGCTCGTCGTACGCCACCACCCGGCCGACGGTGCGGTCGACGAAGCCGGCTATGTCCCGGTCGCCGGCCAGGAGCAGGCCGAGGAACCCGAAGTCGTCGGCGGCCGCGCCGTCTCCGGTGCGGCCCAGCAGCCGGAGGGCGTCGAGACACCGTCGTGCCTCCACGTAGGCCGCGGCCACGGCGTCCGGGCGCGCGGCAAGGTCGTCCACCGCGGCGGAGGCGCCGACGGTGACCGCCTCGTGGACGGCCGTGCCCAGGTGCCGGGCGGTGCGCCGGGCAAGGTCGGTGACGCTGTCGCCGCGGACGAGAGGCAGCAGCAGTACGGTGCCGCCGTCGCGGGCGGCGGCCAGCCCGTGCCGGGTGGCGGCGAGGTGCGAGGCCGCCGACCACAGGCGCCGACGGGCGGCCGCCTCCTGGTCGGCGTCGGCCGCGGGGCCGTCGAGGCGAGCGGCGAGCACGACATGGGTGGCGTCGAGGTCGGCGTGCAGCCGCGTGGCGCGTTCACGCAACAGGCGCGGGTCGCGGTCACGGGCGTCCAGCAGGTCGTCGAGGAGTTCGCCGCGCACCCGTTGCTCGGCCTCGGCGGCAGAGCGTCTGGCGAGCAGCAGCAGGGAGGTGACCATCGCCGCGCGTTCCAGGGTGCGCTGGTCGACCGGGTCGAGGTCCGGGTGGCCGCGCAGCACCAGGGCGCCGAGCAGTTCGCCGCCGGCGGTCACGGCGGCGATCCAGTCCGTGCCGTGCCGTACGGCGTGTCCTTCGGCGCGGGACGCCTCCAGGGCCGGGGCCCGGGTGTCGGCGGACTCGGTGAACTCGACCGTGCCGTCGAGGACCTCGGCGACGGCTGCGGCCACGTCGTGCACCCCGCCGCCGCGCAGGACGAGTTCGGCGAGCCGGTCGTGGATGTCGGAGGCGCGTTCGATGACCGCGCTGCGGTCCTGGATGATCTCGTTGGCCCGCTCCAGGCCGGCCAGGGCGGAGCGGGTCTCGGTGAGCAGGTTGGCGGTGTCGATGGCGGCCGCGGCGAGGGCGGCGAAGGAGCCGAGCAGCGCGATCTGCTCCCGCTCGAAGACCCTGGCCCGGCGGTCCGCGGCGAAGAGCACCCCGATGACCTGCGGTCCCAGCATCAGGGGTACGCCGAGGATGGCGACCAGGCCCTCGTCCTGGACGCCCGCGTCGATCGTGGTGGTGTGCTGGAACCGGCCGTCCCGGAAGTAGTCGTCGGTGACGTAGGGGCGGGCCGTCTGCGCGACGAGGCCGCCGAGACCCTCGCCCATTCCCAGGCGCAGCTGCTGGAAGCGGGCCGCGACCGAGCCCTCGGTCACCCGCATGTAGGTGTCGCCCCGGGCCGGGTCGTGGAGGCTGAGGTAGGCGACGTCCGTGCCGAGCAGCGACCGGGCGCGCTGGACGATCGCCGGGAGGACGGCGTCGAGGTCCCGGAGCCCGGCCAGGTCGTGCGCGGTCTCGAAGAGCGCGGACAGCTCGGCCTCGCGCCGCCGTCGTCCCTCCAGCTCCGAGCGCACGCGCAGGGCGAGCAGCTTGGCGTGTTCGAGTGCGGCGATCCGTGCGGCCGGCTCCGCCGCCGCGCGGGCCAGCAGCACCGGCTCCTCGTAGGCGTCGACGGCCGCGCCCCGGGCCAGGAGCTCCAGGAACGGCGCCTCGGCCGCGTGGGACGAGGGCTCGGCCGCGCGGGCGGAACGCTCGGCCGACTGCACATGATCGCGGGACATGGTCACAGGATCCCCCATCGCGCGCCCGCGGCGTCAGGCCTGTGGACAACTCCGGCGCCCGGCGGCGCGGACCGGCTCAGTGTGCGGTCCAGCCACCGTCCAGCACCAGGGACGTGCCGGTCACGAACGACGCCGCCGGGCTGCACAGATAGGCCATCGCCTCGGCGACCTCCGCCGGTTCGATGAGCCGTTTGACCGCGCTGTCCTTCAGGAGCACCTCGGACAGCACGCGCTCCTCGGAGATCCCGTGCGCCCTCGACTGATCACTGAGCTGCTTCTCGACCAGGGGGGTGCGCACATAGGCGGGGTTCACGCAGTTCGAGGTGACGCCGTGCGCGGCGCCTTCGAGTGCGGCCGTCTTGGACAGCCCCTCCAGGCCGTGTTTGGCGGCGACGTAGGCGGCCTTGTAGGGCGAGGCCCGCAGCCCGTGCACCGAGGACACGTTGACGATGCGGCCCCAGCCCTGTCCGTACATATGGGGCAGGGCGCCGCGGATGAGCCGGAACGGTGCCTCCAGCATCACGGTGAGCACGGTGTGGAAGACGTCCGGCGGGAATTCCTCGATGGGCCGTACCAGTTGCATCCCGGCGTTGTTGACCAGGATGTCGGTGCCCGCGGCGGCGAGTTCGGCGGTGTCCAGGTCGGTGAGGTCGAGGACCCGCGGTTCGACGCCGCCCGGCAGGCCCACGGCTCGTTCGGCGAGTGTCTCCAGGCCCCGGGCGTCCCGGTCGACCGCTCTCACCTTGGCTCCGGCGGCGGCCAGTCGCAGGACGCAGGCGCTGCCGATGCCGCCGGCGGCGCCGGTGACCAGGGCGGTGCGACCGTCGAGGTCGAGCGGGACGGGGGGCGGAACGGAGAGGGCACTGGGCGCGGTCATGCCCCGACCCTAGGCAGCAGCCCCACCCCACCCCATGTGCTCACGACCCACACTTCAGAGCACACTCATGGGGTTTGTCCATATGGGGTGCTTCGGTATTCCCACCGCTCAGAGGGAACCGGCGGGGTCGAACCAGGTCGGCCCGTCGGACAGCGCCTGCTTGATCCGGTGCATCGCGAACTCCTCCAGGGCGGGCAGCGCGTCCACCTCGAACCAGCCCACGTCGAGCGACTCGTCGTCGTTCACCCGGGCCTCCCCGCCGACGGCACGGCAGCGGAAGGTGATGTCCATGTACTGGCACACGTCCCCGTTGACGTACGTGACCGGCGTCAGCGCCTGGACCAGGACGACCCGCTCGACGACGCAGCGCACCGCGGTCTCCTCCTCGACCTCCCGCACGGCGCACGCGGCGGGCTGCTCCCCGGGCTCCGGGATACCGCCGATGACGGACCATCTGCCGGTGTCGGAGCGGCGGCCCAGCAGCACTCTGCCCGCGTCGTCGAAGACGAGGGCGGTCACTCCGGGCAGCCAGAGCAGTTGCTGTCCGGCGGAGGCCCGCAGCTCGCGGATGAAGTCAGGAGTAGCCATGGGGCCGACCCTAGCGGGTCGGCCCCATGGCTCCGTGTCGCCCACGGAGGGCGTTCGGCAGGCGTACGGCTACACGCCACCGGCGCGTCGGCCGCGCACACCGGCGGCGACGGCCCAGCCGAGTCCGCCGGCCGCCACGAGGACGAGGGCGATCTCGGGCAGGATGCCCAGCCGGGTGGCGGGCGTCTCGGAGGAGCGCAGCGGCACCTTCTGCACCAGTGAGTCGGCCACGAACATGCCGGTCTTCCGGGCGATCTTCCCGTCCGGCATGATGACCGCGCTGACCCCGCTGGTCACCGGGACGGTGACGGTGCGGCTGTGCTCGACGGCGCGCACCCGGGACATGGCGAGCTGCTGGTAGGTCATCTCGCTGCGGTCGAAGGTGGCGTTGTTGCTCGGCACGGAGATCATCTGGGCGCCGTGGGTGACGGTGTCGCGCACGGCCCAGTCGAAGGCCGCCTCGTAGCAGGTGGCGAGTCCGACCTTGGAGCCGTCCATGTCGAACACGCCCGGCTTGCTGCCGCGGCTGAAGTCCTGGCGGATCATGCCCGTCCAGTCCTTGTTGATGGCGCCGATGAGCGACCGCAGCGGGAGGTACTCGCCGAACGGCTGGATCTGCCGCTTGTCGTACGCGTCCAGCGGGCCCTTCTCCGGGTCCCAGAGGATCTGCTCGTTGAAGAGCTTGCCGTCCCGCTCGACGACGCCGCCGACCGAGATCGGCGCGCCGATCCGCTTCGCCGCCGTCTCGATGACGGCGGCCGCGTCGGGGTTGGCGAGCGGGTCGATGTCGGAGGAGTTCTCCGGCCACAGCACGAAGTCGGGCCGGGGCACCTTGCCCGCCTCGACCTCGGCGGCCAGCCGCTCCGTCTCGCGCGCGTGGTAGTCGAGCACGGCGCGGCGCTGGGCGTTGAACTCCAGGCCGAGCCGCGGGACGTTGCCCTGGATGACGGCGACGGTCGCCGTGCCGTCCTCGGCCTTGTCGCTGACCAGCGGGCGGGCGGCCACCGCGGCCGCCACCGGCACGGCCATGCTCAGCAGGGCCACGGTGGCGGCCGAGCGCCGCACGGTACGGGCGCCGCGTGCCGCGACGGCCAGCCGGACGGCCTCGCACAGGCCGAAGCCGCACAGCACGACCGCGAAGCCGAGCACCGGGGTGCCGCCGACGGCCGCGAGCGGCAGGAAGACGCCGTCCGCCTGCCCGAACGCGATCTTGCCCCAGGGGAAGCCGCGGAAGGGCACCCGCGCGCGTACCGCCTCACCGGCGATCCACAGCGCTGCCGCCCACACCGGCCAGGCGGGCAGCCTGGACACCGCGGCGACGCCCACGCCCACCAGTCCGACGAACAGGGCCTCGATCGCGACCAGGGCGAGCCAGGGGCCGGGGCCGACCTCGACACCGGTCCACACCAGCAGCGGCAGCAGGAAGCCGAGGCCGAAGAGGTAGCCGAGGCCCAGCGCCGCCTTCCAGGTCCGGTCGCGCAGCACCCAGCCGAAGACGGCGAAGGCCGGCAGGGCCAGCCACCACAGGGTGCGTGGGGGGAAGCTGACATAGAGCAGCACTCCGGAGAGCGCCGCGGCGACGGCCGGGACGAGGCGCAGGAGCCGACGGCCGCGCGCTGCGGGCGCGGCCGGGGGTTCCAGCTGGTCCGACTGGCCTACTGAGGTTGCGGTCACGGTCACCCCGGGAGTGTACGGCCGCTGACCTCGGCGTCGACAATACGGGCCGGATGCGGGACCGGCCCGGACCCGGTCCGCGAGCGGCCGCGCGGGGCAGCGCTCGTACCCCTTGCGGCAACGTTCCTGCGGGGCGCCGCACAGCTCATCCACAAACCGTCCATCAGCCGTTACGGTGACCGAAGTCTCCGCCGCGGGGCCGGTCACGGTCGGCGCGGAGGCGGTCGCGCGGCGGGGGCCGGGCGACGGGACTGTCACGGGTCGGGGGCGGCCGGGTGCGGGGGGACCGGGTGGAGTTCACGGGGAGGGCGTCCGCTGCCGGACCGGCGGCGGACGGCGAGAGACGCGACGCCTCCGACGGGGTGGGCGTCGTGGTGCTCGGGGCCTGCGCCGCCTGGTCCCTGATGACGGCGGCCGCGCACGACGGCCGCCCGGAAGGGGTGCTGCTCGCGGTGCTCGCCGTGGCGGCGGGCCATGCCGCCGGGCGGATCTTCGGGGCGCTGCTGCCGGTTGTGGCACCCTGCGCCGGGGCGCTGGCCGGGCTGGTCCTGACCTTGACCGTGCCGCATCTCGCGCCCGGACCGCAGATCGTCGCGCCGCTCGGACCCGCCGGGGCGACCGCGGCCCTGCTGACCCTCTCGGTCGGCGCCGCGTGCTGCGCCGCCTGGGCCGCGACCGCCCCGGTCCCTCGGCTGGCGGCATGTCTGCTGGCCGCCGGGATCACCGTGACCGCGGCCGTCCGCGGCTCGGTCGTCGGCGCGGCCGCCTGCGTCGTGGTGCTGTTGTGCTCGCTCGCCGCGGGCCGGACGCGCCGGGGTGCCGGCATCGCGGTCCTGGCCCTGGCCGCCGCCGTGGTCGCCGGCCTGACCTGGGCGGTCGCCGGGAGCGCGCTGCCGGACGGGCTCGCCTCGGCCCTGGAGGGCGGGCTGACGACGCATCGGATCGAGCTGTGGCACGACGCCCTGGGGCTGGCGGGCCGGGAGCGCGCCCTGGGCGTGGGCCCGGGACGCTTCGGCGACCTCAGCGCGACGGCGGCCGCCGCGACGCCGTCCGACGGGAAGCCGCACTCGGCGCCGTTGCAGCTGGCCGCCGAGCAGGGTGTGGTCGGCGTGGCCCTGCTCGCGGCCGCCTACTGCTGGATGCTGGGCGCGCTGTGGCGCGCGCCGCGTCCCACGCCCGTCGTACTGACCGCGGGTGCGGCGCTGACGGCGCTCGCGGCCATCGCCTCGGTGGGCGACGCGCTGAGCTTCACCGCGGTGTCGGTCGGCGCGGGGCTCCTGGCCGGGCTGGCCACGGCACGGCCGCTGGCCCACGAGCCCACGGCGGACGAGGCGGATGAGGCGGATGAGCCGAACGAGTCGGCCGAGTCGAAGGAATCGGGGGTACGCGCGCGGGGTGAGCGGCCGGCCGCGTGACCGGGTCGCGTGCCCGGCGCACCGGTCCCGGTGGTCGCGCGCGTCCTCAGTGCAGCGGGCCGTGCGCGTTGGAGCGCAGCCGGTCCCGGATGACCCGTACGGCCGCTTCGGCGTCGTCCACGGTGATCGTGAAGGTGTGCCCGTCCCACAGCCGCAGCACCACGCCCTCGCCCCGGCGCACGACGACCGCGGTGCCCTTCTCGGGCCGCCAGCGGTAACCCCAGCCGCCCCAGTGGCGCGGGGTGACGAGCGGGGCGAAGTCGGCGCCGGCCACCTGCGCCAGCGGGATGCGGCGGCGCGGCACTCCGATGTGACCGCACCGCACCTCCAGGGACTCCCTGTCGAGCTTCAGGTCGACGTGCACGAAGGCGAGGGTGCCGAAGAGGACGAGCAGACCGGCCGCGATGCAGCCGATCACGGCCGCGGCGAGCGCGGCCGTCCCGGAGGTCCACGCGGAGTCGACGGCCAGTTCGATGCCGAGCGCCATGCAGGCGGCACCGCCGAGCGCCAGCAGCCACTGGAAGCGGTTGGTGGCGCGCCCGGTCCAGATGTCCGGGTGCGGGGTGTCCACGTCCTGGGGGTGGTCCCTCATGGCAATGAGGTTACTCAGGTTTCACCGCGCGGGTACTGCGTCGCGCAGGTTGACTCCGCCGACCGGGGGAGGTGGTGGAGCGAGGGCGTCCGTCCGTCACGAGACCGGCTCGTCCGTCACGAGGCGGGGCTGGCCACCTGCAACAGCCGCCCCTCGGCGTACGCCAGCGCGGGCTTGGGCAGCGTGCCCTCGCGACCGCTGAGCAGCACCGTCACGGAGCCGACCGCCGGCGCCCCGGGGGCGGGGACCCCACCGATGCGGCGCAGGGCCTGCGCGGCCACGGCACCGGCCGAGCCGTGCAGGACGAGCGGCGGGAGACCGGGGCGCTGCACGGCGGCGCGGATGCGGTCGGCGACCAGCTCGTAGTGGGTGCAGCCGAGTACGACGGTCGTGGTGTCCGCGGGGGTCAGCGCGGCGGCCGCGGCGACGGCGGCGTCGATGGCCGCCTCGTCGGCGTGCTCCACGGCCTCGGCCAGTCCCCAGCACGGCACCTCGGCGACGGCCACACCGTCGGCGAAGTCCCGGATGAGCCCCCGCTGATAGGGGCTGCCGGTGGTGGCGGGCGTGGCCCAGATCGCGACCGGGCCGCCGCCCGCGGCGGCCGGCTTGATCGCGGGGACCGTGCCGATGACCGGGACACCTGGTTCGAGACGGGTGCGCAGGGTGTCCAGCGCGTGCACGGTGGCGGTGTTGCAGCCGACGATGAGGGCGTCCGGCCCGTGCGCGGCGGCGGCCTCCGCGACGGCCACGGCGCGCCCGGTGAGGTCCTGCGTGGTGCGCGCCCCCCAGGGCATGCCGTCGGGGTCCAGGGAGAGGACCAGATCCGCGTCGGGCCGCAGGCGCCGTACCGCGGCGGTGGCCGCCAGCAGGCCGATTCCGGAGTCCATGAGCGCGATCTTCACCCGGCCACGATAGACGATGGGCTGCTGCGCACCCCTACGGTGGGGCAGACTGCGCGGGTGAGCGCCATCACGTGCATCGCCGCCGCTTCTCTCGCCTCCTGGCTGTGGCTGCTGCTCTTCCAGGGCTTCTTCTGGCGTACGGACGTCCGGCTGCCCGCCCTGCGGGATCCGCGGACGTGGCCGCCCGTCTGTGTCGTCGTACCGGCGCGCGACGAGGCCGCGATGCTGCCGTCGAGCCTGCCGTCGCTGCTCGCCCAGGACTACCCGGGACGGGCGGAGATCTTCCTCGTCGACGACGGCAGCCGGGACGGGACCGGGGAACTGGCGCGCGAGCTGGCGCGACGGCACGGCGGGCTGCCGCTGACGGTGGATTCGCCGGGCGAACCACCCGCGGGCTGGACCGGCAAGCTCTGGGCGGTGCGGCACGGCATCGCCCTGGCACGCACGCGTGAGCCCGCGTACCTCCTGCTCACGGACGCCGACATCGCCCACGCGCCGGACAGTCTGCGCCGGCTGGTGGCCGGCGCCCGCACCGGAGGCTTCGACGTCGTCTCGCAGATGGCGCGGCTGCGGGTGGAGAGCCTGTGGGAGCGGCTCGTCGTGCCCGCCTTCGTCTACTTCTTCGCCCAGCTCTATCCGTTCCGCCGGATCAGCAGGAGTAATAGGGGGAGGACCGGGACGGCGGCCGCGGCGGGCGGCTGTGTCCTGCTGAGCGCCGAGGCCGCGGAGCGGGCCCGGATCCCGGACTCCATCCGGCACGCCGTCATCGACGACGTCGCCCTCGCGCGGGCCGTCAAGCGCACCGGTGGCCGGGTCTGGCTCGGGCTGGCCGACGGCGTGGACAGCGTGCGCCCCTATCCGCGGCTGCGCGATCTGTGGCGGATGGTCTCGCGCAGCGCCTACGCGCAACTGCGCCACAGCCTCCTGCTGCTGGCCGGTACGGTCGGCGGACTGGCGCTGGTGTACCTGGCGCCGCCCGTCACCCTGGTCGCGGGGGCGGCCGCGGGCGACCCCGCGACCGCCGTCCTCGGCGGCACGGCCTGGCTGGTGATGGCCGGGACGTACGTACCGATGTTGCGTTATTACCGGCAGTCGCGGTGGCTGGCTCCGCTGCTGCCGTTCACCGCTTTCCTGTACCTGCTGATGACGGTCGATTCCGCGGTGCAGCACTACCGGGGCCGGGGTGCCGCCTGGAAGGGCCGCACCTACCCGCGTCCCGAGGCCGTCGCCGACGAGGGCTGATCCGCCCCCGCCCCCGTCCCCGTCCCCGGACCGGCCTCGCCTACTTCCGGCCGGGCGTCCAGTCCATGCCCCATCCGTAGGTCTGGTCGACGGTCCGCTGCGGGCTCACTCCGCGTCTGGGCACCAGGTAGCGGGCCTCGCGCTGGACGACCAGGTCACCGCCGTTGTTGGTGATGAGGGCGAGCGCGCACACCGTGGAGGGGACGGTGCACTCGTCGAGCGAGAAGTCGATCGGGGCGCCGTACTGCGGGGTGAGGGTGACCGTCGCGTGCAGGTCCGCGAAGGAGCGGGCACCCTCGTAGATCGTCACGAAGACGAGGATCCGCCGGAAGTCGCGCGCGTGGTCGAGGTTGATCGTGAGGTTCTCGCCGCTCGCCGTGGCGCCGGTGCGGTCGTCGCCGTCGAGGTGGATGTACGGCGGCCGGTCCAGGGCTCCGAACGCGTTGCCGAGTGCCTGTACGACCCCTTTGCGGCCGTCGGCGAGTTCGAACAGGGCACACAGGTCGAGGTCGAGGTCCGCGTGCATGGCGACGGCCCGGCCGCGCTTGCTGCCCCAGCCCGAGAACTGCTTGCGCACCTCCCAGTTGAGGTTCACGCGCATGACGCCCGAGGTGCCGCCCTGCTTGGTCAGCGAGACCGACGGCGTGGACTTCGTGAGGGTGACCTTGGACAGCCGGACCGGCTGGACGGGGGGCGGCGGGGCCTGGTGGGCCGGCGGCGGCACGGTCACCGGCAGGGCGACCGGCGGCGGAGGCGCCGCGGTCACCGGGGGGACCGTCGGCGGCGGGGCCACGGGCACGGGCGGGGCCGCGGGCGGCGCGCCGAACGGGTTCAGCGGGGTGACGAGGGTGGGATCCCGGGGAGCGGGGGCCGGCTGCGGGGGGACGGGGGCCGGGGCGGCCGGGGCCGGGTGCTGCGGTTCGTCCACGGTGATGCCGAAGTCCGTCGCCAGTCCCTCCAGCCCGCTGCCGTAGCCCTGGCCGACGGCACGGAACTTCCAGGCGCCCTGGCGGCGGTAGAACTCCCCCAGCACGAACGCCGTCTCGACGGTCGCGCCCGTGCTGTCGAAACGTGCGTGGACCGTCCCCCGCTCCGCGTCCCGGACCTCGATGTACAGACCGGGGATCCGCCCGAACGTGCCGCCGTCGGCGGAGGCGGCGAGGACCACGGTCTCGACGGCGGGCTCCACGCGCGCGAGGTCGATGTACAGGGTGTCGGTCACCCGGCCGCCGGCGTCCTGGCGCTTCCCCTCGTGCCGGACGGTGCCGGAGGAGTGGACGGGCTGGTTGTAGAAGACGAAATCCCCGTCGGAACGGACCTTGCCGCCGACCAGCAGGAGCGCCGAGGCGTCGGCGTCCGGTACCCCGGGACCGGATCCCCAGCCCAATTCGACGCGCAGTGCCGTCGTCGGCACCGGCGTATTGGATCCTTTCGACATTGACATGTCCGCCCCCATCACGTCCCACTCGCCGGGCCGGGTCCCGGCCCCCATCGGGTTGTCTACGGAACCAACCTATTCCGCGCGGTGGCGAACTCCCATGGAGAGGCGGAAACCCGGGAGGTCAACCACCGGTAACCCCTCCGGAACTCGGGCTTTACGCGATCGGCACCATGCTTGGTGCCCCTTTTTCCCATGTTCGCTCGCATTGGGGATCCCAGGTCACTACGGACGCGGAAAACAACCCTCTTATCGGTCTCCCCAACCAGCACATCGTGGGCTTAACTTATGTGCCATGACCTCCCCCCGCTCCACCTATGGCGGCGGCTACTACTCCGCCTCCTTCCCGGACACCCCGATCTACGACTCGCTCGTGGCCGAACGGGGCACTCCGCAGATCGCCCCGATCCGGGTCCCCGCCGCGTACGACATGGGCAGCAGCCTCCCGTCGATGGGCAGCAACCTGCCCGCGCTCCCCTCGGCCCTGCCCGCCCTGCCTCCGGCACCCTCCCAGCCGAGCTACGGCTACCCGCAGGCGCAGCAGCCCTCCCCGCTGCAGCAGGCGCCCGCGGCGTACGTCCCGCAGCAGGCGGCGCCCCGCGGCTACCCCGGTCCGCAGCCGCAGCAGCCCCGCCCGGCCCAGGCCGGCATGGGCTACGAGGCGATGCGCCCCGCGGCCGCCCGGCCCGCTCCGGCTCCCTACCAGGATCCGTACGGCAACCAGCAGCAGTACCGCGGCGGCTACTGATCCGTCCCTGGCCCGCCCGTGTCACCTGGCACGATGGGAGTCATGGAGAAAACGGACCTGCGGTCGATCCACGTTCATCCGGTCAAGGCGTTCCGGGCCCTGTCGCTCCGGGAAGCCGCCGTGGAGCCCTGGGGGCTGGCCGGGGACCGACGCTGGGTACTGATCGACGACGGGGGAAAAGTCGTCACACAACGCCAGCAGCCGCGCCTCGCACAGGCCGCCGCCGAGCTCGTGCCCGGCGGCGTCCGGCTGTCCGCGCCCGGCCTCGAACCGCTGACCGTCCCTCAGCCGGAACCGGCCGGGACCGTGCCGGTCGAGATATTCCGCGACAAGGTGGAGGGCGTGCTCGCCGGCTCCGCCGCCCACGCCTGGTGCAGCGCCTTCCTCGACGCCGACGTGCGTCTCGTACACATGGACGACCCGGCCGTGCGCCGCCCGGTCGACCCCGATTTCGCGCTGCCCGGGGAGACGGTCTCCTTCGCCGACGGCTTCCCGCTGCTGGTCACCACGACCGCCTCCCTCGACGCCCTCAACACGCTGATCGCGCAGGGCCGCCACGCCGCCGAGGGCCCGCTGCCCATGAACCGCTTCCGGCCGAACCTCGTGGTGTCAGGCACCACCGCGTGGGCCGAGGACGGATGGCACCGCATCGCCGTCGGCGAGGTGACCTTCCGGGTCGCCAAGAAGTGCGCGCGCTGCGTCGTGACCACCACCGACCAGAGCACCGGCGGGCGCGGCAAGGAGCCGCTGCACACCCTGGGCCGGCACCGCCGCATCGACGGCGGCCTGATCTTCGGCCAGAACCTGGTGCCCGAGTCCCCCGGCACGCTCCGGGTCGGCGACCCGGTCACTGTCCTCGGCTGAGCGGCTCCGGCGAGGACCGCTCACGGAGGCGGGCGTAGGCCTGGCCGCCTCACCGCCTGGCCACCGGACCACCGGACCGCCTGGCCACCGGACCGCCGGGTCACCCGGACGGTTCGTCAACTTCTCGCGGGACCGAGGGATGCCGGCCCGGTTCGGGAACCCTGCGCCGGGACGCGCTCGTTGGGCTTTTCGCGAGCAGTTCATGCAAGGCCCAGGCCGGAGGTGACTTCGCTCTCTTCGACCGGACCCAGGCGTGAACGGCCGCGCACGGGGATACACGGAGCGGTGAGGGGGTGCGTCACGGTGCGAGCGATCGGCGGGCTCTGGCGTTGGCGGCACAATCCGCTGCGGCGCGCGACCGACCTGGTGGAGGCCTGGCTCGCTCTCGTGGCCCTGCTGTGCGTCCTGGTCGTCGCGCCGGTGGCCGGTCTCCTCGTCGGTGGTACCGCCCAGGGCGCCCTCCAGCGGGCGGTCCGTTCGCAGCACGCCTCGCGGTACGAGGTGACGGCCACCGTGGTGCGCCGGCTGACCCGTTCCGCGCTGGAGGCCGACCCGGAGGTCTCCGCCCTGCGCGACGGCCGCAGCCGGGTGACCGCCGACTGGAGGGCGCCGGACGGCACCGCACGCCACGGCCCGGTCGTCACGACCCTCAAGTCACCGCGCCACGGCGACCACTTCACGCTGTGGACCGACGCGCACGGCACCCTCGTGGCCCGCCCGCTGGACCCGGTGACGGCGACGACGCACGCCGTCCTCGCCGGACTGGGCACGGCCATGCTGACCGTCGGTCTCGTCGAGGGCATGAGACGGCTCGTCCTGTGGCGTATGGTCCGCCGCCGGTACGCGCGTTGGGACCGGGCCTGGGAGCGGGCGGGTCCGGACTGGGGCCGCACCGGCACCGGGAGCTGAGGGCGCGGCGTCCGCCCGGCCGCCTTCGGCCTCTGGTCAACCCACCGTGCGTGCGCACGCTACGGTGGACCGGCCGATACTTCGGCATCGACCCGCGTACGACGAGGTGGGGGCACGGCAACGCCATGGCACAGGGCACGGTCCAGGTGACGCACACCGGTACTTCGCGGTGGCGGCGCCGCACAGGCGAGTACGCCTCGCTCGCCGCGGCCCTGGAGGCCGCGGCCGAAGGTGACGTCCTCACCATCGCCCCGGGAACCTACCGGGAGAACCTCGTCGTCGAGCGGGCGGTGACCCTGCGCGGTCCCGAGGGGTCGGCCGGCTCGGTGCGGCTCGCGCCCCTGGACGGAGTGCCGCTGACGGTGCGTGCGTCGGCGGTCGTCCAGGACCTGCACGTGGAGGGGCAGGACGCGGCGGCACCGGCGCTGCTGGTCGAGGACGGCGCGCCGGAGCTGCACGACGTCCGGATCGTCACCCGGTCCGCGGCCGGCATAGAGGTGCGCGGCGGCGCCCGGCCCACCGTGCGGCGCTGCACCGTCGACAACCCGGCGGGCATCGGCATCGCCGTGGTCGACGGCGGCGGCGGGGTGTTCGAGGACTGCGAGGTCGTCGCCGCGGGCCAGTCCGGGGTGATGGTGCGGGCGGCCGGTCATCCACGGCTGGAGCGCTGCCGGGTGCACCACACCTCGGGTGCCGGTCTGAGCGTCACCGGGGACAACTCCGCGCTGGAGGCGGTGGGCTGCGAGGTCTACGAGGTGCGGGGCAGCGGTGTGCAGGTCACCACGCGGGCCACCGCCCACCTCACGGACTGCGATGTGCACCGCACCACGGCCGACGGCGTCACCCTGGACACCGACGCGGTGGTGACGCTCGCCGACTGCCGGATCCACGACATCCCCGAGAACGCGGTCGACCTGCGTTCCCGCTCGGTGCTGACGCTGACCCGCACGACCGTGCGCCGGTTCGGCCGCAACGGGCTGTCGGTGTGGGACCCGGGCACGCGGGTGGACGCCAACCAGTGCGAGATCTTCGACAGCACCGGCGACTACCCGGCCGTGTGGGTCAGCGACGGCGCGACCGTGGTCCTCGACTCCTGCCGGGTGCACGACGTGCCGGACGCGCTGTTCGTCCTGGACCGCGGCTCGCGGGCGGACGTCGTCGACAGCGACCTCTCCCAGGTCCGCAACACCGCCGTGTCGGTCAGCGACGGGGCCACCGCACAGCTCGACGACTGCCGGATCCGGGACGCGGCCACCGGGGCCTGGTTCCGTGACCACGGCAGCGGCGGCACCCTCAACAACTGCACCGTGGACGGCACCCAGACCGGCGTGATCGTCACCAAGGGCGCCGACCCCACCATCGAGCGGTGCACCGTCGACTCGCCCGCGGAGGCCGGGTTCTACGTCTCGGCGGGCGGCCGGGGCAGCTTCCTGGGCTGCCGGGTCACCGGCAGCGCCGGCTACGGCTTCCATGTGCTCGACGGCTGCCGTACGACGCTGCGCAAGTGCCGTACCGAGCGCTGCGCGCGCGGCGGGTACGAGTTCGCGGAGGCCGGCCCGGACTCCGCGCCCGGCTCGGGCCCGGTCGTCGAGGACTGCACGAGCGACGAGAGCGCGGGGGTACGGGCGCCCCGGTCACCGGAGCCGGAGCAGACCGTGCAGGAGACGGCGGCCCGGTCCACGGGACTGCTCGGCGCCATCCCCGGCCAGCGGGTCACCGAGCAGGAACCGCTGATCCCCGCCGTGCCGCCGGAGCAGCGGACGCGCACCTCCACGGCCGTGCTCGGTGAACTCGACGCGCTGGTGGGCCTGGACAGCGTCAAGCGCGAGGTCCGGGCTCTCACCGACATGATCGAGGTGGGCAGGCGCCGCCGGGAGGCCGGGCTGAAGGCGGCCTCCGTCAAGCGTCACCTCGTCTTCACCGGCTCCCCCGGCACCGGGAAGACGACGGTCGCCCGCCTCTACGGCGAGATCCTCGCCTCCCTCGGCGTGCTGGAGCGGGGGCATCTGGTCGAGGTGTCCCGCGTCGACCTGGTCGGCGAGCACATCGGCTCCACGGCGATCCGCACCCAGGAGGCGTTCGAACGGGCGCGCGGCGGGGTGCTGTTCATCGACGAGGCGTACGCGCTCTCCCCCGAGGACTCCGGCCGTGACTTCGGCAAGGAGGCCATCGACACGCTGGTGAAGCTGATGGAGGACCACCGGGACGCGGTCGTGGTGATCGTCGCCGGGTACACGGCCGAGATGGAGCGGTTCCTGTCGGTCAACCCCGGTGTGGCGTCCCGCTTCTCCCGGACCATCACGTTCAGCGACTACGGCCCCGGGGAACTGCTGCGGATCGTGGAGCAGCAGGCCGAGGAGCACGAGTACCGGTTGGCGTCGGGCACCGCGCAGGCCCTGCTGAAGTACTTCGCGGACCTGCCCAAGGGCCCCGCCTTCGGCAACGGCCGTACGGCCCGGCAGACGTTCGAGGCGATGGTGGAGCGGCATGCGGGCCGGGTCGCCCAGGTCGCGGAGCCGAGCAAGGACGACCTGACCCTGCTCTACGCCGAGGACCTGCCCGAACCGTCCTGAGGCGGGCCGCCGGTGAGGCGCGGGCCCGGCACGTCCGGCCGCAACCGGGCCAGCAGCCGCTGCCGTTCCCGCGCGAACACCGGGTCGGCCTGGTAGTCGGAGTGGCCGAGGACGGGTGCGGGCAGCGGGTGCCGGTCGGTGCGGCCGTACGCCATCGGGTCCTTCAGCGGCGCCCGGTCCACCTCGGGGCCGCAGTCGCCGGGCAGGCGCACCGGACCGCCGATGGGGTCGGTGAGACGGTGGAGGTTGCGCCAGCAGGCCACCTCCCGGTGCAGTGAGCTCAGCGCGCCCGGTCCGAAGTGGGCCGGGAACCAGCGGCCGTAGAGCCGTTCGAGCGGGGAGCCGTAGGTCAGCAGGGCGACCCGGCCGCGCTCTGAGGGCCTGAGCTGCCAGAGGGCGGCGGCCGCGAGCACGCTGCCCTGCGAGTGCCCGGAGATCACCAGACGACCGCCCGTGTCGCGGGTCCAGGTGGCCATCCGCCAGGTCAGGTCGGGGACGGCGCGCTCGGCGTAGCAGGGCGGGGCGAAGGGGTGGGCGGCGCGCGGCCAGAACGTGCCGACGTCCCACAGGATGCCGATGGTGCGCCGGGCGGTGGCGTCCTTGTAGGCGCGCCGGCCCCAGGTCACGAAGACGATGAAGCCCAGTCCGATCAGCCAGGAGCCGATTGCCTGCGCGGCCTGGGCGGCGCCGTGCACCCATGCGGGTGTGCCGTCGGCGGCGCCGGCCGGGGTCCGCCCCGTGCCCAGGGCGCCGACGAGGGCCGCGGTGCCCAGCAGCAGGGTGGTGCCCGCGGTGACGGCGACGACGAGGGGGGCCCGGTCGGTGAGGGAGGCCATCGCGCGGGCGCCGGCGATACGGCGGGTGCGGGCCGGGTCCTTGGTCTCCGCGGGGTAGTCGCGGTCGACGGCCGCCCGTTCGGCCCGGCGCAGCCGCCAGGCGGCGCGTGCCAGTGCGCCGCACAGCACGAGCAGGACCGCGAGCAGCCCGGGGATGACGGACGCCTGCCAGGTCAGCAGGACCGGCGGTCCGGGGATCGAGGTCTTGGTGCCGTCCAGCCAGTCGGCGACCCGCTGGGACACGCCGCCGGACATCACCCCGCCGAGGGCGCAGGCCAGCAGCGCCACGGCGGGTCCGGCCAGGCCGCGCAGCACCGTGCGCGGGGCGGGGTCGCCGCGGTGGAGGACGTGGGCGACCGCGGCGAGCGCGAGGACGATCAGGCCCTGGGCGAGGGCGAGGGTGCCGAAGGCCGCGTCGCCGGCCAGCCGTCCGTGCGAGCGCCAGTGCGGGCGTTCCCAGCCGGCGTACACCAGGGTGAGCAGGAGCAGGGTGAGGGCGGCGGCCGGGAGCCGGTGCACGAGGTGCCCGTCGAGGGCCCGGTCGAGGCGGTGCTCGCTGCGGCCCCGGCGGCAGACGACCCAGACCACGGCGGCCGCCGCGGCCACGACGGCCGCCTCCAGGAGCCGGCCGACCGTGTCCAGGGCGGCAGGTCCGCCCGGCCGCCGGTCGAAGCGGACGGCCGGAGCGGCCACCGCCGCGGCGACCGTGAGCAGACCTGCCGCGGTGTGCGCCGCGCGCAGCCGGGCCACCAGCCGGCGTCCGTACCAGAAGCCGGGCCGGCCCAGTGCGGTGCGGTCGGCGCCGGTTTCGGGTCCGGCGGCGTGGACGAGGGGCTGCTGGGACTCGTACGCGCTCCAGGTGCGGTGGGACAGGTACCAGAGCAGGGCGGTGAGGGCGGCGGGGAGCACGGCGGCGAGGGCGAGTCTGCGGCCGGGGCGGCTCCACCAGCCGTCGTCCGGGCCGGTGGCGGCGAGGAAACCCAGCCAGGAGTGGCGTGCGGCGCAGGCGGGGGTGCCCGCGCACTGCCAGGCCGTGAGGTCGAGGGCGACCTCGCAGACGGCCGCGACCAGCAGCACGGTCAGGGTGAGGGCGGCGAGGCGCACCAGCAGCCCGTACAGGCGCACCGCGCGCGGACGGCCCCGGGCGCCGGGGCGCATCCAGTGGGCGAGGTTGACCACCATGAACGGCAGCAGCAACAGCCACAGCGCGCGGGTGCCGTCGCCTGAGGTGAGGTTGGACCAGACGTAGGCCTCGGGCACCGGGCCGGGGCGGCGGTCGCCGGGGCCGCGCTCGGCGTCGACGTCCTCGGCCCGCCGGTACACGGCCGCGGTGTCGTCGCCGGTGATCCGCACGGTGCGCGGGTCGTTCAGCATCTTCTCGGGCGTGGCCCCGCCGACCCCGTGGACCAGGAGTTCCAGGGCGGGTTCCGGTGCGCGCTCCCGTGACCGGTCCGGTGTTGTCTCCCGTGCACGCTCCACTGTTCGCACTTCCCCCGTGACGCACCGTCGGCAGTTCTCCGTAGCTCCCCGCGCGGCCTCAAGGATCTCCGCTCCGGGCGTGTCGTACACCTCCCGTCGCCGAATCTCCCCGATACGTGTGACGAACGGGACGGCTCCGCGCTTCTGCGTGGCATGTGCTCGTCGGTACGGGTGGTGGCGCACCCCCGGGGCCCACATGCGAGGATGAGACGCCCGCGCATCGTGGACGGGACGAATGTCCTTGTCGGAGCATGTATGCGGGCCTGTCGGACGGCCTAGGCGAAAGGACCGGAGCGTACGTGAGTGAGAATCAGAACCTCCTCGCGGAGCAGCGGCGCGCCCTGATCCTGGACGAGGTCCGACGCCGTGGCGGGGTCCGGGTCAACGAACTGACCCGCAAGCTGGGCGTGTCGGACATGACGGTACGGCGTGACCTGGACGCGCTGGCCCGGCAGGGTGTGGTGGAGAAGGTGCACGGCGGGGCCGTGCCGGTGGCCGAGGCGAGCACGCACGAGCCGGGCTTCGAGGCCAAGTCGGGCCTGGAGCTGAACGCCAAGGAGGACATCGCTCGCGCCGCCGCCGACTTGGTGGCCCCGGGCTCGGCGATCGCGCTGTCGGGCGGTACGACGACGTACGCGCTGGCGCACCGCCTGGTGGACGTGCCCGACCTCACGGTCGTGACGAACTCGGTGCGGGTGGCGGACGTCTTCCACGTGGCGCAGCGCACCTCGGGCCAGCGGCAGGGCGCGGCGACGGTGGTGCTGACCGGCGGGGTGCGCACACCGTCGGACTCGCTCGTCGGTCCGGTGGCCGACCAGGCGATCGCGGCGCTCCACTTCGATGTGCTGTTCCTCGGCGTGCACGGGATATCGGCCGAGGCGGGCCTGTCGACGCCGAACCTGGCGGAGGCCGAGACCAACCGGCGTCTGGTGCAGTCCGCGCGGCGCGTCGTCGTGGTCGCCGACCACACCAAGTGGGGCACGGTGGGCCTGAGTTCGTTCGCGGCGCTGGACCAGGTGGACACCTGGGTGACCGACTCGGGGCTGCCGGCCCGGGTCCGCACGGAGATCGCGGAGCATGTGCGGCGCCTGGTGGTGGCCGGCGAGCCGGACGAACCCGACGAGGATGCAGACATCTGACGGTACGCCAGCTAGGGTGGCTGCCCGTTCGGCCGCCCGCTGCCTGCTGACCGTCGACAAGGAGGGCCCTTCGATGGCTCGCCGTCTCCGCCCGGTGGGGCTCGACCACGTCGAGACCGCGCCCCTGCGTCTGGTCTTCACCCGGGACATCACCGCCCCGCCCGAGCAGGTCTTCAAGGCGCTCGCCGAGGATGTGCCCGGCTGGGCCGAGTGGTTCCCCGCGGTGACGCTCGCCCGGCCGACCGACGGCGGGGCGGGACGGGAGATCCGGCTCAAGGGCGGCGGGCACTTCCGGGAGACGGTGCTCGCGGCCGAGGGACCCGAGGTCTACGCCTACCGGGTGGACTCGGCCAACGCGCCGGGCGTCCGGGCCCTGGTCGAGGAGTGGCGGCTGACCCCGGTGGGCACCGGCACCCGCGTGCGGTGGACGTTCGCCGCGGACGGCAACACGGCGTTCCGGCTCGTACTGCGGCTGGCCCGGCCCGGGCTCGGGAAGGCCTTCCGGGACGCGGTGGGGACGCTGGAGCGGCGGTTGGCCGCGTAGGGCCTTTCGTTCGGACCGCTCGGCGTCGCGCCCCGGCGTCCCGGCCCGACGTCGCGTCCCGGCGTCCCGGCCTCCCGGCCCGGTGTCGCGCCCCGGCGTCCCGGCCCGACGTCGCGTCCCGGCGTCCCGGCCCGCTGTCGCGCCCTGGCGTCCCGGCCCGACGTCGCGCCCCGGCCTCCCGGCCCGGTGTCGTGGCGCCATCGGACGGCCGGTGGGACGTGGCCGACCGGCCGCCGGCGCTCAGTCCGGCCAGACGCCCGTCGTCAGCAGGGACTCGATCGCCGCCGTGTACGGCGTGATGTCCAGGCCCTGTTCGGCCAGCCACTCGTCCGCGTAGTACTTGTCGAGATAGCGGTCCCCGGGGTCGCACAGGAGCGTCACCACGCTCCCCCGGCGCCCCTCGGCCGCCATCTCGGCGACGATCTTCAGGGCGCCCCACAGCCCGGTCCCGGTGGAGCCGCCCGCCTTGCGGCCGATGACCTGCTCCAGGGCACGCACGGCGGCGACGCTCGCCGCGTCGGGGACCTTCATCATGCGGTCGACGGCGCCGGGCACGAAGCTCGGTTCCATACGGGGGCGGCCGATGCCCTCGATGCGCGAACCGCGGTCGCAGGTGACGTCCTGGTCCCCCCTGGTCCAGCCCTCGAAGAAACAGGAGTTCTCCGGATCGGCGACACAGATGCGGGTGTCGCGCTGGGTGTAGTGGACGTAGCGGGCGAGCGTCGCGGAGGTGCCGCCGGTACCGGCAGTGGCCACGATCCAGGCCGGCTCCGGGAACCGCTCCAACTCCAGCTGACGGAAGATGGATTCGGCGATGTTGTTGTTGCCGCGCCAGTCCGTGGCCCGCTCGGCGTAGGTGAACTGGTCCATGTAGTGTCCGCCGGTCTCCGCCGCGAGGCGGGCCGACTCCTCGTACATCCGGCGCGAGTCGTCGACGAAGTGGCACCGGCCGCCGTGGAACTCGATCAGCCGGCACTTCTCGGCGCTCGTCGTGCGCGGCATGACCGCGATGAACGGCACGCCGATCAGGTTCGCGAAGTACGCCTCGGAGACGGCCGTCGAGCCGCTGGACGCCTCGATCACCGGGCGGCCCGGCCGGATCCAGCCATTGCACAGACCGTAGAGGAACAACGAGCGGGCCAGACGGTGCTTGAGGCTGCCGGTGGGGTGGGTCGACTCGTCCTTCAGATAGAGGTCGATGCCCCACGCCTCGGGCAGCGGGAAACGCAGCAGGTGCGTGTCGGCCGAACGGTTCGCGTCCGCCTGGACCTTGCGGACCGCCTCTTTCAGCCAGTCACGATAGGCGTCGTCACTGCGGTCGACGTCGAGGGTCTCGCCGGTCCGGGTCTGCTGAGGGGTGCTCACGGCGGTGCTCCTAACGCTGCGCGCCGACGGCGCGTCGCGCGCCCGACGCCTCGATCATAAGCACCCTTCGCACCGCTTCTCACCAGCATAAACACATCTTTGAGCGGCCCAAAGGACGCCTGCGGAACCGACCCGGGGGCCCACCTGGCGCAGATCGGGGGGGCGCATTCGCGCGAGTGCTCCGGGTGCGCGCCGCCCGGACGTCGTACGCACTGGTGCTCGACGCGGTACGCGGGCAGACTTCAGGGGGCGGGGCGAAGGTCCCGGACGGGGGCGCACTGGATCACGGAGACGGGCTGGATCACGCCACGGGTCGGATCACCCGCGAGGCAGCGCGGTCCGGCGCACCCACGCGCACAAGGGGGCGGAACGGCATGGCGGAGCCGGAGTTCACGGCGACGGGCGTGCGGATCGGCAGGCGACTGCGCTCGCTCACCCGGGCCGGGCAGGTCCGGATCAGCGGCGGCAGGCTGGAGTTGCTCACGAGTTACGGCAGCGAGATCGACAGCGCGCCGGTGCAGGCGGTGCGGGCGTCGAAGCCCTGGTTCGCGCCGCAGGACCGCGCCCTGGCGGACCTCAACGGCAACCGGTATCAGCTGACCCTGAGTGACCACGACCCCGCTCCGGGCGAGCCGGGGCCGCCCGCGGCGCGACGGTTCATCGAGGCCGTACGCCGGGCCGCCGGGCGGGGTGGCTGAGGCGCGAGTTGCGGCACGGACCCCACTGGGTCACGCTGTTCTCACGTCACTCTGGGTTTACCGGCGATAACGCTGCGAACCAGCCCGCCGGACATGACAGCAGGCGGCAGCTTCATCCCACGTCCTGCTGGATCCGAACTCCGTGTTCTTCCGGACCTCACGTCGGGGAGTCGCAGCCGTGATCAGTCACCCGCGCAGGCACTGCACGGTGGAGCTCCAAGCCCTGCCGTCGCGGATCGGCCAGGTCCGCAGAATCGTATCGGCGCAGTTGCGCTACTGGCATATGGACCCTCTCATCGACCGGGCCGCGCTCGGTGTGACGGAGCTTCTGACCAACGTCCACCGACATGCCCAGCCCGACAAGACATGCACCGTGGAGATGGAGCTGGTGGTCGACCGGCTGACCGTCTCGGTGCGCGACCACGACCCCCGGCTCCCGGTGGTAGACGACGCGGAACCCCTGGCCACCTGCGGACGCGGGCTCGCCATGGTGGCCGCGGTCAGCGAGAGCTGGGGCGTCCGGCCGGACGGCGAGTCCGGCAAGGTCGTGTGGTTCACGCTCCCCACGGCCGTCTCCGCGCCGGCCCGCCCGGCCCGCCGTACGGTCGCGGACAAACCCGCGCACCTGTTCACGGAGGTCGAGGTCACGACCGACGGCCTCAGGCCCGCCCATGCTCCCGCCCGGTCGGCCGTTGTCGGCTGACCGGGCGGTGACCGGGCGGTGACCGGGCGGTGCCCCACCGCCGGACGCACCGGAGGCGACCCGCCTCGGGCGGGTCCGGACCGGTCGCGGGCCGCGCGGGCCGTGCGGGTCCGCCGCATGCCGTCGGCGAAGGTGCGGCGGGCGGTGTCGCCCGCCGTCAGGCCCCGTCGGCAGGCCTCCGCGCCGTGCCGCGGCCACCACCCGTGTGGTCCGACGGCAGCGCGCCGCCCTCCGTCGCGGTCGGCGCAGGGCCCAGGTCGAACGCCCAGACCAGGAAGCCGATCAGGTCGCCGCAGCAGGGCCGGTCGACGTCCTCCCCGTCCGGGGCCCGTACGGCCGCCCCGCCGTCGCCGCGGTCCTTCACCACGTCGGCGACCCGACGGCCGCTCGGGCGACGGTGGCCGTCGTCATGCCGTACCGCTCTTGTCCGTACGGCCGAACTGCTCGTCGAGGACGGACAGCCGGCGCCAGTACTCGTCCTCGTCGATCTCGCCGGAGGCGAAGCGGCGGCCGAGGATCGCGACGGGCGAGTCACCGGACGGACGGGGGTCGCCGAGCGCCTGCCACGGTCCGCGGCGGCCGCGCCGGGCGGTGCGGCGCAGGAAAGTGACGGCGCCGGCCACGACGGCCGCCCAGATCAGCGGGAAGAACAGGATCCAGGGGCCGGGACCGCCGTGCCAGTCGGCCAGGGTGGTCATCTCGGGTCATCTCCTCGGGAAGTTCGGTGGACGGAGTCCTTGGCGATGTACCGAGACTCGCCCCCGAGGGGGGTCCGGGTCGTCGTACGGCCAGCGGCTGTGCGCGTACCGCGGCGGGAGTACGCGGACGGTCCGCGACTGCTCCCCCGGCCGTTTCCGGCCGTTTCCCGGGCCGCTCTCCCGATCTTCGAGATTTCTGTAACTACTAGTATGTACAGTGGCGGCATGAGCACCTCGGAACGACTGATCGAGTCCACCCGGGACCTGCTCTGGGAGCGCGGCTACGTGGGCACCAGCCCCAAGGCGATCCTGGAGCGCGCGGGCGCCGGACAGGGCAGCATGTACCACCACTTCAAGGGCAAGCCGGACCTCGCCCTGGCCGCCATCCGGCGGACGGCCGAGGAGCTGCTGGCCACCACCGGTGCCCTCCTCGACGGTCCGGGCACTCCGTACGACCGCATCCGGGCGTACCTCCTGCGTGAGCGCGACGTGCTGCGCGGCTGCCCGATCGGGCGGCTGACCATGGACCCCGACGTCGTCGCCGACGACACGCTGCGCGCCCCGGTCGACGAGACGCTCGACCGCGTCCGCGCACAGCTCGCCAGGGTCGTCGAGGAGGGCGTGGAACAGGGCCAGTTCCCGCCCGGACTCGACGGCGAGGAGATCGCGGCGACCATCCTCGCGACCGTCCAGGGCGGTTACGTCCTGGCCCGCGCCTCCGGTTCGCCGGCCGCCTTCGACACCGGCGTCCGCGGACTGCTCTCCCTGCTCTCCCCCCGTTAGGAGCACACGCGCGTGCGCATCACCCGACAGCGCCCCGGGACCAGGCAGGGCCCGGCGGAGCACTTCACCGGCACGGTCTGGCTCGACGAGATCGCGGCCCCCGGCCCCCCGTCCCGGCTGCATCTGTTCAACGTGCACTTCGCGCCCGGCGCGCACACCGCCTGGCACCGCCATCCCCACGGGCAGGTCCTGCACGTCCTGGAGGGCGAGGGCCGGGTGCAGCGCGAGGGCGGCCCCGTGGAGCCGATCCGGGCGGGCGACACGGTGTGGATCGAACCGGGCGAGCGGCACTGGCACGGTGCGGGCCCGCACACCTTCATGACGCACCTCGCGGTGGTCGAGGCCGCCGAGGACGGCACGACCGTCGAGTGGGACGCCCACGTCGACACACAGGACCTGCCCGCCTGAGGAGGCCGGATGCACGCCATGCAGTACGAGGTCACCCTGCCCGCCGACTACGACACGGACGTCATCCGCGCGCGCGTGGCCCGCGTCGGCCACGCGCTGGACGACTGGGCGGGCCTCGGTCTCAAGGCGTACCTGCTGCGGGAACGCGGAGTGCGCGCGTCGCCGGTCAACCAGTACGCGCCGTTCTACCTCTGGAACACCGTGCGGGGCATGAACGCCTTCCTCTGGGGAGGCCCCTTCCAGGGACTGAGCGACGACTTCGGGCGGCCCGTGGTGCGGCAGTGGACCGGACTCGCCCACGAGGAGGGCACGTCCGCCGCGGCACCCGCCCGGTTCGCCGTCCGCGACCGCCGGCCGCTGCCCGACGGGGTGGAACTGTCCGCCCTGACGGGCCGGGCGGTGGACGAGGTCGGGCGACTGGCCCGCAAGGACGGCGCGGTGCTCGCGGCGGCGGCCGTGGACACCAGCCGCTGGGAGTCGGTCCACTTCTCCCTCTGGGAGCACGACACGCCCGAGACGGACGGCGAGGTGTTCGAGGTGCTGCACCTGTCGGCGCCGGGGCGGGACACGCTGCCGCGGGGCAGGCAGTGGTGAGCACGGTCCGTACGGTCCTGGGGGACGTGCCGCCCGAGCGGCTCGGGGTGTGCGACGCGCACGACCACCTGTTCTTCGGCAGCCCGCTGCTCCCCGGGCAGGAGCTGCGCAGCGCGACCGCGGCACGCGCGGAACTGGCCGCGTTCCGCGCGCAGGGCGGCGGCAGCGTCGTGCAGTGGACCCCGTACGGCCTGGGCCGGCGCGCGGCCGATCTGCCTGCGCTGTCCCGGGAGACCGGGGTGCACGTGGTGGCCGCGACGGGCCTGCACCAGGCGGCGCACTACGACGACGCGCTGCTCGACGGGCTGCGCGGCCGCCTGGCCGACGTCTTCGTCGCCGAACTGACCTCGGGCATCGGCACGTCGGGGGTGCGCGCCGGACTGATCAAGGTGGCCGGCGGCTTCCACGTCCTCGACGCGCACGCCCGCTGGACCATGACCGCGGCGGCCGAGGCCCACCATGCGACCGGTGCGCCCATCGCCGTGCACCTGGAACTCGGCACCGGCGCGCTGGACGTGCTCGACCTGCTGTGCGGCGAGTGGGGCGTGCCGCCGCACCGGGTGATCCTCGGGCACCTGAACCGTTTCCCCGACAGCGTGCTGCACCGCCAGGCCGCCGCGTCGGGCTGTTATCTGGCGTTCGACGGACCCTCGCGCGCCCACCACGCCACCGACTGGCGGATGCCCGACGCCGTCCGCGCGCTCGCCGACGCGGGACACGGCGACCGGCTGCTGCTCGGCGGGGACACCACGACGGCTGCCGCCCGCTCGGTGGACGGCGGTCCGGGCATGCCCTACCTCCTGCGCCGAGTGCGGCCGCGGCTGGCGTCGGCCCTGGGCGAGGAACCGGTGGACCGCATCCTGACGGAGAACCCCGGCCGGGCCTTCGGCGTGGAGTGGCACTGAACAGGCTCCGTACCCGCCATACTTGACCGATCGTTCTGCATTGTTCTAGCGTCCGGTCATGGCCAGGAGCAAGGAATTCGACCCGGACGCGACCCTCGACGCGGCCCTCGAACTGTTCTGGCAGCGAGGGTACGAGGCGACCTCCATGGCCGACCTGGTGGAGCGGCTCGGCATCGGCCGGGCGAGCATCTACGCCACCTACGGCAACAAGCACGACCTGTACCTCAAGGCCCTGGAGCGGTACGGCGATACGCGCGATCCGCTGCTGCTGCGCGAGCTGTCCCAGCCCGGTCCCGCGCTGCCGGCCGTGCGCACGCTGGTGCGGCGGTTCGCCGCCGAGGCCGCCGCCGACGACAGCCGTGCGCGCGGCTGCTTCGTCACCAACACGGCGGCCGAACTGGCCCCGCACGACGCCGCCGCCGCCCGGCGCGTGGAGCTGAGCTGGGAGCACCTGGAGACCCTGCTGCACTCGGCGCTGGTCCGCGCCCAGGCCCGGGGCGAGCTGCCCGCGCACCGCGAACCCCGGGCGCTGGCCCGGATGCTGCTCGTCCTCATGCAGGGGCTGCGGGTCGTCGGCAAGGTCTCGGCCGACCCGGCGCGGGTCCGGGAGGCGGCGGAACAGGCGCTCGCGATACTGGAATGAACGGTTCGGAAAAACGGGACCCTCCGGGATCCGTCACAGGGGACCCCGCGGGATCCGTCGCGGTGCTCCTCCGAGATCCGTCGCGGTGCTCCTCCGAGATCCGTCGCAGTGGTCCCCCGGGATCCGTCACGAAGGGAACGTCACGCCATGTCCGGCACTCGCTTCGCCCGCTTCACCGGCCGCACCGCCCTGGTCACCGGGGGCGGATCCGGCATCGGACGGGCCGTCGCCCTGGCACTCGCCGCCGAGGGGGCCCGGGTCGTCGTGTCCGGGCGCGGACGGGCGGCGCTCGACGAGACCGCCGCGCTCGCGGCGGCGGCAGGCGGCGAGACGGTCACCCTCGTCGCCGACGTGACCAGGGCCGGTGACGTCGACGCGCTGGTCCGGGAGACCGTGGCCCGCTTCGGCTCGCTCGACGTCGCCGTCAACAACGCGGGGGTCTTCCGTGGTGCCGGGCCGGTGGCGGACGTGCCCGAGGAGGACTGGCAGACGCTGCTCGACGTCAACGTGACGGGCGTCTTCCTCGCCCTGCGGGCCGAGATCCGGCAGATGCGCAGCCAGCCGGGCGGCGGCACGATCGTCAACGTCTCCTCCAACCTGGGTCCCCACAAGCAGGCGCGCGGGCTCACCGCCTACGGGGCGTCCAAGGCCGCCGTCTCCGCCCTCACCCGCGGCGCCGCGCTCGACCACATCGCGGACGGCGTCCGCATCAACGCGGTCAGCCCCGGCCCGGCGGACACCGCCATGTCACTGCGGCCCGGCGAGTCGCCGGCGGATCGCGCCGCGCGGATGAAGGAGCTGTCCCCGCTCGGCCGGGTCTCGTCGACCGAGGAGGTGGCCCAGGCCGTGCTGTACCTGGCCTCTGACGCGGCCGCGTCCGTGGTGGGCACGGATCTGGTGATCGACGGCGGGGCGGTGCTGTGACGGGACGGCCGTGGCGCGTAGGCGTACGCCTACGCGCTGAGCGCGCCCAGGGGGTCGTCGAGAACCGGCTGCCACGCCAGCTCCGCCGCGCCCACCAGGCTGTTGTGGTCCAGTGAGCAGGCCAGGATGGGCACGCCCCCGCTGCGGCCCCACAGGCTGCGGTCGGCGACCACGGCGCGCAGCCGGTCCGGGTCGGTGTCGATGAGGGTGCGGTGCAGACCGCCGAGGATGATGCGGTCGGGGTTGAGGATGTTCACCAGTCCGGCGAGCCCGAGGCCCAACCGGTCGATCAGGGCCTCGACGGCGGTGCGGACCGCCGGGTCGGCGTACTCGTCGCGGATCAGGTCGTCGGCCTGCTTCAGCAGCGACTCCTCGGGGCCGGGCGCCCGGCCAGCCGCCGTGAGCAGGGCCAACGGGTCCGTCTCCACGTCGAGGCAGCCGCGGCTGCCGCAGTAACAGGGGTGGCCGCCCTCGGGGTTGACGGTGAGGTGGCCAACCTCCAGGGCCAGGCCCGAACTGCCGGTGTGCAGTCGCCCGTCGAGCACCAGCGCACCGCCGACCCCCCGGTGACCGGTGGCCACGCACAGCAGGTCGCGGGCCCCTCGTCCGGCGCCGTGCCGGTGCTCGGCGAGCGCGGCGAGGTTGATGTCGTTGCCCGCGAACGCCGGACCGGTGATGCCCGCGGCGCGCACCCGCTCGGCGAAGATCTCCCGTACGGGCGCCCCCGCGGGCCAGGCCAGGTGCAGCGGGTTCAGGGCCAGGCCCTCGGGTTCGGCGACCGCGGACGGCACGGCGAGCCCCGCGCCCACGCACCGCCGTCCGGTCCGCCGCAGCAGCTCGGCACCCACGTCCACGACGGAGCCGAGCACCTTCGCGGGATCGGCGTCGACGGTCTCGCAACCGGGCGCGGTCGCGACGATCCGGCCGCCGAGTCCGACCAGCGCGGCCCGGAACCCGTCGGCGTGCACCTGAGCGGCCAGCACCACGGGCCCGTCCTCGGCGAGTTCGAGCCGGTGCGAGGGCCGGCCCTGCGATCCGGCGGCGGCGGGCCGGGCGTCGACCCTGATCAGGCCGAGTGCTTCCAGCTCCACGGCGACGGCGCCCGCCGTGGCACGGGTGACGCCCAGTTCGGCGGTCAGCACGGCCCGGGTCGGCGCCCGCCCGGTGTGCACCAGCTCCAGCGCGGGCCCGAGCGCGCCGCGCCCCCGGTCCAGCCGTGTCCTTGAGGTGGTCCCTTCCCCTGCCTGCCGGGGCTCCGCCTTGCCGCTCATGAGAGCGAGTCTCCCATGATCCGCTCGACGGCCGGCGAGTGCGGCCGTGTCGACGTGCCCACGTCGGGTTCACCAGGCGTGGCACGGCCCACCACTCCGGCCGACGTTTCGCGGCTCACCGCTCCACCCGGCGTGGGGCGGCTCACCGCAGCCCGCTCACCCGCAGGGTGATGTTCAGCCGTCCGGTCAGCCCCAGCCAGGCCGGGGCCGTGCCCGGGTGGACCCGCGGCACGCCGTGGTAGGCGAGCCGCGACGGGCCGCCGAACACGAACAGATCGCCGCTGCGCAGTTCGACGTCCCGGTACGGACGCGCCCGCGTCTCGGTGTTGCCGAAGCGGAAGACGCAGGTGTCACCGAGGCTCAGGGACACCACGGGAGCCTCCGACCGCTCGTCGGCGTCGCGGTGCATGCCCATCCGGGCGTCGCCGTCGTAGAAGTTGATCAGCGCGATGTCGTACGCCACCGCCGTGCCCGGCGCCGTCTGCGCCGTCAGCGCCTTTGGGCCGAGGGCGTCGCGCACCGCGCGCCGGCCCAGTTCGCCCAGCCAGTCGGGGAACGGCTTCACCGGCGCGCCGTCCCCGTCGACGACGGTGCGGGCGTACGCGTACGGGTACCAGTGCCAGCCCAGACAGACCTGCCGGGCCGTCATGGCCCCGCCGCCGGGTGTGACCACCGTGCGCAGCCCGGCCGGCGGACGTGCCCACTCCCGGCAGGCCTCGAGCAGCTGCCGCTGCTCCCGGGCGTCGAGCCAGTCCGGCACATGGACCGCGCCCGGCGCGAGGTCCGTACGGTCCCGGGGGAACAGCTCGGCGTCCATGGCCCCATCCTCCCGCACCGTTCTGCGGCACAGGCCCTGAACTGCGACTCCGCTAGCCTTGACGCACGATGAACGACCGTATGACGACTCCCTGGGGCGAGCTCCGGCTGGCCCGCTTCCCCGAGGACCCGCGCGATCAGTTGCGGGCCTGGGACGCCTCCGACGCGTATCTCCTGCGGTACCTCGCCGGGCAGCCCGTGCCACCGACCGGCGACGTCGTGGTCGTGGGCGACCGCTGGGGCGCGCTGGTCACCGCGCTCGCGGCGCACCGGCCGACGCAGATCACCGACTCGTTCCTCGCGCAGGAGGCGACGCGGGCCAACCTCGCCCGCAACGGCGTGGAGACCGGGGCCGTACGGCTGCTGACCACCCAGGACCCCCCGCCCGAACGGATCGACGTGCTCCTGGTGCGGGTGCCGAAGAGCCTGGCGCTCCTGGAGGACCAGTTGCTGCGGCTGGCGCCCGCGGTGCACGAGAACACGGTCGTGGTCGGCACCGGCATGGTGAAGGAGATCCACACCTCGACGCTGCGGCTGTTCGAGCGGATCCTCGGGCCGACCCGTACCTCGCTGGCCGAGCAGAAGGCCCGCCTGATCTTCTGCGAGCCCGATCCGGCGCTGAAGCGGCCGACCCACCCATGGCCGTACGTGTACACGCTCCCGGACGGCATCGGCGCCGTCTCCGGGCGCACGGTCGTCAACCACGCGGGCGTCTTCTGCGCCGACCGGCTCGACATCGGCACCCGTTTCTTCCTGCGGCATCTGCCCGACTTCCGGGGAGCCCGGCGGGTGGTGGACCTGGGCTGCGGCAACGGTGTCGTCGGTACGGCGGTGGCGCTGTCCGAACCGGACGCCGAAGTGCTGTTCCTGGACGAGTCGTTCCAGGCCGTCGCCTCGGCCGAGGCGACGTACAGGGCGAACGCGGTGCCGGGGCACGCCGAGTTCCGGGTCGGGGACGGCCTGGACGGCGTGCCGGACGACAGTGTCGATGTCGTCCTCAACAACCCGCCGTTCCACTCCCATCAGGCGACGACCGACGCGACGGCCTGGCGGATGTTCGCCGGGGCGCATCGCGTGCTGCGGCCGGGCGGCGAGCTGTGGGTGATCGGCAACCGGCACCTGGGCTACCACGTCAAGCTGCGGCGGCTGTTCGGCAACAGCCAACTGGTGTCAGGGGACCCGAAGTTCGTGGTGCTCAAGGCGGTCAAGCGGGGGTGAGCCGGCCGTCGGCGGTCAGCCCAGCACCTTGATGATCCGGGTCACGGCCTCCGCCATCGCCGCCCGGCCCACGGCGAGGTATCTGCGCGAGTCGACCGCCTCCGGGTGCGCGGCGAGGAAGTCCCTGATGGCGCACGTCATGGCGATGTTGAGGGCGGTGCCGACATTGACCTTGGCGATGCCTCCGGCGACCGCCGCGGTCAGTTCGCCGTCCGGGACCCCGGAGGAGCCGTGCAGGACGAGGGGGATGCCGACGGCGCTGTAGAGCCGGGCGAGGAGGGCGTGGTCGAGGGCGGCGGTGCGGGTGGTCATCGCGTGGGAGCTGCCGATGGCCACGGCCAGGGCGTCGACGCCGGCCTCCGTCACGAAGGCGCGGGCCCCGGCGGGGTCGGTGCGGGCGCCGGGTGCGTGGGGATCGAGCGGCGGGGCGCCGTCCTTGCCGCCGACCTCCCCCAACTCCGCCTCGATCCACAACCCTTGGTCGTGCGCCCAGTCGGCGGCGGCCCGGGTCGCGGCGAGGTTCTCCCGATACGGCAGACGGGCGGCGTCGTACATCACCGAACTGAATCCGGCGGCCGCCGCCTGGCGCAGCAGGGCGTCGCTCCGGACATGGTCAAGGTGCAACGCGACCGGCACGCCGGCGCGTTCGGCGGCGGCCGTCGCCGCGCGGGCGAGCGGGAGCAGTCGGCCGTAGCGGAATCTGACGGCGTTCTCGCTGACCTGGAGGACGACGGGCGACCCGGCCGTCTCGGCGCCGGCGATGACGGCCTCGACGTGCTCCAGCGTGATGATGTTGAAGGCGGCGACGGCGGAGCGGCTCGCGGCGGCACGGGCGACGAGCTCGCCGGTGGTCGTGAGAGGCACGGCCCTTCCTTTCCGGGCGATCACGGCGATCAGGAAGATCAGCGGAGAGCAGGGGGATCAGGGGAAAACAGGGGCGATCAGGAGAGATCAGGAGAGATCAAGGAAGGGCGCAGGCGGTCGGCGCGGAGCAGAGGTGGCCGGAGGAAGGTCAGCGGTGCCGACGCTCGAGGATCACCGAGCGGGTGAGGTGGCGCGGGTGGTCCGGGTCGAGGCCGCGGGCCTCGGCGACCGCGACGGCGAGCCGCTGGGCCCGGACCAGTTCGGCGAGCGGGTCGAGATCGCCCGGCACCCACCGGCCGCCGGTGGCGCCCACCTGCTCGGCCAGCCCCTCGGGCGCCTCGCCGAACATCCAGGTGGCGGTGCCCTCGGCGGTGACGCCGATGGGGCCGTGCCGGTACTCCATCGCCGGGTAGGCCTCCGCCCACGCCAGCGCGGCCTCGCGCATCTTCAGTCCGGCCTCGTTGGCCAGACCGACCGTCCAGCCACGGCCGAGGAAGGTGAACTGGGCGCAGTCGACGAGCCCTTGGGGCAGTTCGGCGGCGAGCGCGGTACGGGCGTCGGTGACCGCCGCGGCGCCGTGCAGCCCGAAGTGGGCGCGCAACAGGGTGAGGGCCGTGGTGGCGAAGCGGGTCTGGACGACGGAGCGCTCGTCGGCGTAGTCGAGGACGACCAGGTCGTCGGCGGCGGCCGTCACGGGCGTGCCGGGATCGGCGGTGAACGCGACGGTGCGGGTACGGCCCCGCAGCCGGGCCAGCAGTTCCAGCACCTCGGTGGTGGTGCCCGAGCGGGTGAGGGCGACGACCCGGTCGTAGGCCCGCCCGTGGGGGAACTCCGAGGCCGCGAAGGCGTCCGTCTCCCCCTGTCCCGCCGCCTCGCGCAGCCCCGCCGCCGCCTGGGCCATGAAGTACGAGGTGCCGCAGCCGACGAGCGCGACCCGCTCCCCCGGCGCCGGCAGTACCGCGCGGTGTTCCGGCGCCTGGGCGGCGGCCCGGATCCAGCACTCCGGCTGGCTGTTCAGTTCCTCCTCGACATGGCTCACGCCGCGTCCCTCCCCGGGAGAATTCAGAGCTCATTTGATTGTTCTTGCAAGATATAGCGCTCTTTCAAGCATCTTCAAGCATCCGGAGTCGGCCAACCTTGCGCTAGGGTCGCCGGGAGAACGAATGCCGTGGACGAAGACGTCGAGTGCCGTGGACGAAGGCTTCGAGCGGCCCGGACGAAGGCTTCGAGCGGCCCGGACGAACGGAGAGGTGCGGGATGTCGCGCGACGCGCGCTGGAAGGCGCTGCTGGAACTGCTCGTCGAGCGCGGCCGGCTGGACGTCGAGGAGGCCGCCGCCGACCTGGACGTCTCGTCCGCCACGATCCGCCGCGACTTCGACCAGCTCGCCGAGCAGCAGATGCTCGTCCGCACCCGGGGCGGGGCGCTGGTGCACGGGGTGTCGTACGAGCTGCCGCTGCGCTACAAGACCGCCCGCCACGCCTCCGAGAAACAGCGCGTCGCCAAGGCCGTGGCCGAGCTGATCGCGCCCGGGGAGGCGGTCGGGCTCACCGGCGGCACGACCACGACCGAGGTGGCACGGGCCCTGGCCGTACGTGGCGACCTCGCCACCGGCTCACCCGCGCTGACCGTCGTGACGAACGCGCTCAACATCGCGAACGAACTGGCCGTGCGCCCGCAGTTCAAGATCGTGGTGACCGGCGGGGTCGCCCGGGCGCAGTCGTACGAGCTGGTCGGGCCGCTCGCGGACGGCGTACTGGGCCAGATCACGCTGGATGTGGCGGTCCTCGGGGTCGTGTCCTTCGACGTCACCCATGGCGCCGCCGCCCAGGACGAGGCGGAGGCCGCCGTCAACCGGCTGCTGTGCGAGCGGGCCGAGCGGGTGATCGTCGCCGCGGACTCCAGCAAGCTCGGCCGTCGGGCCTTCGCCCGGATCTGCGCGGCCGGGTCGGTGGACACGCTGGTCACGGACACCGCGGCCGACGCCGACGCGGTACGCCGGTTCGAGGAGGCGGGGGTCCGGGTCCTCGTCGCCTGACCGCGCGGGTCGCCGTGGCCGGACGGATACGCCTCGCCACGCGCCTTCCCGGCCCTCCTCGTCCGGAGCTCCAAGGCCTGTCCGGCGGATCAAGCCGCAGGAAAGCAGCGGTGCCGTAGCAGCCCAGGCGAGCGGGGTCATGGGGGTGCCCCCTGCTCGAGCGGAGCCGAGAGCTTGGGGGAGCGTCCGGCTGCAAGGCGGAGGAGGCAGTCGACGCGGTGGGGGCGCCTCCCGGCCGGAGGCCGGGGGATGTCGGCGAGTGACGACAACGCCGCTGGGGGTCCCCCTGGGGGAGGGCGTGCCGGACCCCGCGTCTGCGGCATGACCCGCCGGACAGGCCCTAAGCTGGAAGCCGCGTGATGCGGGCCGGTCCAGGGAGGCTGCGATGACGGAGACGTCGTTCGACCAGGACACGCCCGCGGGCGCGCGATACGTGCCGATCGCCGATCACGGGCTGATCGGCGACCTGCGCAGCGTGGCGCTGGTGGGCTCGAACGGCACGATCGACTGGTACTGCTGCCCCTCCTTCGACGCGCCCAGCGTCTTCGGCTCCGTCCTGGACGCCGAGCGCGGCGGCTCCTTCGAACTGGCGGCGACCGTGCCGGCCCGGACCAAGCAGTTCTACTTCCCCGACACCAACGTCCTGATCACCCGGTTCTTCACCGAGGACGGCGTCGGCGAGGTGCAGGACTTCATGCCGGTCACCTGCGCCACGGGCCGCGAGGCCGACCGCCACCGGCTGATCCGGCGGGTGCTGTGCGTACGCGGCTCGATCCCCTTCCGGGTCCGGGTGGCACCGCGCTTCGAGTACGGCGCCTCGCCGCACACCCTGCGCCTGGACGGCGACGTGGCCGTGTTCGAGTCCGCGAAGCTCTCCCTCGGCCTGACCGCCACGGTGGTCCTGGAGGCCGACGGGCCGGACGCGCGGGCGGATTTCAAGCTCGCCGAGGGCGAGTCGGCGGTGTTCGCGCTCGACCAGCTCGGCGGCGAGGTGGCACCGCGCCGGTGCCCCCGGATGGAGGCGGAGGAGCAGTTCACCGCCACGGTGGCGTACTGGCGGCACTGGCTGTCCGCCTCCAAGTACCGGGGCCGCTGGCGGGAGATGGTGCACCGCTCCGCGCTCACCCTGAAGCTGCTCACCTACGCCCCCACGGGCGCGATCGTGGCCGCGCCGACCACGAGCCTGCCCGAGCAACTGGGCGGCGAACGCAACTGGGACTACCGCTACGTATGGGTGCGCGACGCGGCCTTCTGCGTCTACGCCTTGCTGCGGCTGGGCTTCACCGGCGAGGCCGAGGCGTTCATGAGGTTCGTGACCCGGCACATCAGTCCGGGCGACGGCAAGCCGTCCGGCCCCCTTCAGATCATGTACGGCATCGACGGCCGCACCGACCTGCCGGAGCGTGAACTGCCCCATCTGGAGGGCCACCACGGCTCCGCGCCGGTGCGCGTCGGCAACGCGGCCGCCGATCAGCTCCAACTCGACATCTACGGCGCGCTGATCGACTCCATCTATCTCTACGACAAGTGGGCGGAACCCATTTCCAGCGAGCAGTGGGACGATGTGTGCGCGCTGGTCGACTGGGTCTGCGAGCACTGGGACCAGCCGGACGAGGGCGTCTGGGAGACGCGCGGCGGCCGCAAGAACTTCCTGTACTCACGGCTGATGTGCTGGGTGGCGATCGAGCGGGGCATCCGGATGGCCAACCGGCGCGGCCTGCCGGCCGACCTGGCCCGCTGGCAGCAGTGCCGCGACACGATCTACCGGCGCATCCACAGCCGGGGCTGGTCCGAGGACCGCCAGGCCTTCGTGCAGCACGAGGGCAGCGACGTACTGGACGCGGCCGTGCTGATGATGCCGCTCACCAAGTTCATCGCGCCCACCGACCCCAAGTGGCTGTCCACCCTCGACGCGCTCACCCAGGACCTGGTCTCCGACTCGCTGGTCTACCGCTACGACCCGCTGGCCAGCCCCGACGGACTGCGCGGCGACGAAGGCACGTTCTCCATCTGCTCCTTCTGGTACGTGGAGGCGATGGTGCGCGCCGGCCGGGTGGACGAGGCGCGGCTCGCGTTCGAGAAGATGCTGACGTACGCCAACCATCTGGGCCTGTACGCCGAGGAGATCAGCCAGACCGGTGAGCAACAGGGCAACTTCCCCCAGGCGTTCACCCATCTCGCGCTCATCAGCGCCGCCTTCAGCCTGGACCGGGCCCTGGGCTGACCGTCCGCACCCTGGGCCGACTGTCCGGCCCCCGTGCCCGGACCCGCGCCCGCCACCGGCCGAGCGGCGGACCCGGGCCGGGCCGCCGCCCCCTTGTCCGCCCCTGCCCGACGCCCTACGCTGACTTTGTGCCGCTAATAAACAAAACCCGAACGCACAGTGTCGTGCCGGGGAACGGCAACGACCTCACCCGCCTCCGCGTCGCCCTGACCACCTTCTTCGCCCTCGACGGCTTCGTGTTCGCCGGCTGGGTGGTGCGCATCCCGGCCGTCAAGCACCAGACCCACGCCTCGGCAGGCACCCTCGGACTCGCCCTGCTCTGCGTCTCCGCCGGAGCGGTCGTCACCATGACCCTCACCGGCCGGCTGTGCCGCCGCTACGGCAGCCATCCGGTGACGGTCGTCTGCGCCGTACTGCTCTCGCTCAGCGTCGCGCTGCCCCCGCTCACGCATTCCGCACCGGCCCTCGGCGCCGTGCTGCTGGTCTTCGGCGCCGCGTACGGCGGGATCAACGTCGCGTTCAACAGCGCCGCCGTCGATCTGGTCGCCGCGCTGCGACGTCCGGTGATGCCCAGCTTCCACGCGGCCTACAGCCTGGGCGGAATGGCCGGCGCCGGGCTGGGAGCACTGGTCGCGGGCTCGCTCTCCCCCACCCGCCACCTGCTGGGCCTCACCGTCGTGGGCCTGCTCGTGACCGCCGCCGCGGGACACACGCTGCTGCGCCACGGGTCCCCGGCGCCGACCGGCACAGAGCCGACCGACCTCCAGCCGGCCGACCTCCAGCCGGACGGCCCCCGGCCGGTCGCCGCGCCCCCGGACGGCCCGCACGCCGAAGGGGACGGCTCCCGACGGCCGGACTCGCACACCCGGCGGCTGGTGACCGTACTCGGACTGATCGCCCTGTGCACGGCGTACGGCGAGGGGGCCATGGCCGACTGGGGCGCCCTGCACCTCGAACAGGACCTGGACACGTCACCGGGGACAGCGGCAGTGGGGTACTCCTGCTTCGCGCTCGCGATGACGGCCGGGCGGCTGTCGGGTACGGCGCTGCTCGAGCGGCTGGGCCGCACCCGCACCGTGGTGGCGGGCGGCACCGTCGCCGCGGTCGGCATGCTGGTCGGCTCCCTCGCCCCGGCCTCCTGGGCGGTGCTGGTCGGCTTCGCCGTCACCGGACTCGGTCTCGCCAACCTCTTCCCGGTCGCCGTCGAGCACGCAGGCAGGCTCGCCGGGCCGTCCGGGGTCGCGACCGTCTCCACACTCGGCTACAGCGGCATGCTCCTGGGACCGCCCGCCATCGGCTTCATGGCCGAGTGGCTCTCCCTGCCCGCCGCGCTCACGAGCGTCGCGACGCTGGCCGGGGTGGCCGCCCTCATCGGGTTCGCGACCGGGCGGGCGGCCACGGCCGGGTGACCGGTTCCGGCGGGCCCGGCCGGGCCCGCCGGAACCGCCCCGGCGCGCACCGCCCGGCTTCCCGCACTCCGGCCGTCCGGCACTCCCCCGTCCGGCACACTCACCCCATGGACACTGAAGACTTCATCGGTTCCCTGGACCGGGAGGGCCGGGCGCTCGCCGCGGCCGCCGAGGCGGCGGGGACCGACGCCAAGGTGCCGACCTGCCCGGGGTGGCAGATGCGGGACCTGCTGAGGCACACGGGTGCGGTGCACCGCTGGGCCGCGTCCTTCGTCGCCGAGGGCCACACCTCCCCGCGGCCGATGAGCGACCCGCCCGAACTCGACGGCGCCGAGCTGCTGGCCTGGTACCGCGCCGGCCACCGGCACCTCGTCGACACCCTGACCGCGGCGCCGGCCGACACGTCGGCCTGGACCTTCCTCCCCGCGCCCGCGCCACTGTTCTTCTGGGCCCGTCGGCAGGCCCACGAGACGGCCGTCCACCGCTACGACGCCGAGTCGGCGCTCGACGGCCCGCCCGGCCCGGTCACCGCGGAGTTCGCGACGGACGGCATCGACGAGCTCCTGCGCGGCTTCCACGCCCGGCCCCGGAGCCGGGTCCGCACCGAGACGCCGCGGGTGCTGCGGGTGCGCGCGTCGGACACGGGCGCGGTGTGGACCGTACGGCTGTCCCCGGAACCGCCCGCGACCACGCGGGACGACGCCGGCGAGGCGGACGGCGCGGACTGCGAACTCGCCGGTCCGGCCGCGCAGTTGTACCTGGCGCTGTGGAACCGGCGGCCGATTCCGGACGTGACGGGGGACGCATCGCTGGCCGCGCTGTGGCAGGAGAACTCGGCGATCGGCTGACCGTCGCCACCGAGGTCAGGGCCTGTCCGGCGGAGCATGCCGCAGACGCGGGGTGATACGACACCGACGCTTTCCTGCGACTTGATCCGCCGGACAGGCCCTAGTCGGCGGAGCCGTCCGTCAGCATGCGTGTCAGCACCGCACGCTGCACCGGCCGTACCTCACCGTGCAGGGCTCGCCCCTGGGCGGTGAGGGCGACCCGCACCCCCCGCCGGTCCTGCGGGCACATGGCCCGCTCGACCAGACCGTCCCGCTCCAGCCGGGCGATCAGCCGCGACAACGCGCTCTGCGTGAGATGGACCCGCTCGGAGATCTCCTGGACGCGGTAGGTGCGGGTGCCGTCCGCCGCGGTGCCTTCGGCCAGCACCTCCAGCACCTCGAAGTCGCTGCCGCACAGACCGTGCCCGTGCAGCGCGCGGTCGAGTTCGCACTGGGTGCGCGCGTGCAGCGCGAGAAGGTCCCGCCACCGGTCCACGAGCGCCCGCTCGGCCTTCTCCGCCGCCATGCCGGGACCGTAGCAGAGAACGGAGATCGTTGCATCAGAATTAAATGCACTTGCATTCAATGCATATGCATGTACTGTCGTCGTCATGACCTCTCCGCTCACCGCCCCGGCGTCCGACGGACGCTGGACCCCACGGCTCTGGGGCACCCTCCTGGTGCTGTGCGCCGCGATGTTCCTGGACGCGCTCGACGTGTCGATGGTCGGCGTCGCCCTGCCCTCCATCGGCTCGGACCTCCACCTGTCGACCTCGACGCTGCAATGGATCGTCAGCGGCTACATCCTGGGCTACGGCGGCCTGCTGCTCCTCGGCGGGCGCACCGCCGACCTGCTGGGCAGGCGCCAGGTCTTCCTGGTGGCCCTGGGCGTGTTCGCGCTGGCGTCCCTGCTCGGCGGACTCGTCGACTCCGGCCCGCTGCTGATCGCCAGCCGCTTCATCAAGGGCCTGAGCGCCGCCTTCACGGCACCGGCCGGTCTGTCGATCATCACCACGACGTTCCCCGAGGGCCCGCTGCGCAACCGCGCGCTGTCCATCTACACCACCTGCGCCGCCACCGGCTTCTCCATGGGCCTGGTGCTGTCCGGCCTGCTCACCGAGGCCAGCTGGCGACTGACCATGCTGCTGCCCGCCCCCATCGCCCTGATCGCGCTCGCCGCCGGACTGCGGCTGCTGCCGCACAGCGAACGCGAGCGGGACCACCGGGGCTACGACATCCCCGGCGCCGTCCTCGGCACCGCCTCGATGCTGCTGCTGGTCTTCACCGTCGTCCAGGCACCGGAGGCCGGCTGGGCGTCCGCGCGCACGCTGCTGTCCTTCGTCGCCGTCGTCGCCCTGCTGACCGTCTTCGTCCTGGTCGAGCGACGCTCGCCGGGTCCGCTGATCCGGCTCGGCGTGCTGCGCTCCGGCAACCAGATCCGCGCCCAGCTCGGCGCCATGGCCTTCTTCGGGTCGTACGTCGGCTTCCAGTTCCTGGTCACGCTGTACATGCAGTCGCTGCTCGGCTGGTCGGCGCTGCACACCGCGCTGGCGTTCCTGCCCGCGGGCGCGCTGGTGGCGGTGTCCTCGACGAAGGTCGGCGCGATCGTCGACCGCTTCGGCACCCAGCGGCTGATCGCGGCGGGCTTCGCGCTCATGGCCGTCGGGTACGCGCTGTTCCTGCGGGTCGACCTCGACCCGGCCTACGCGGCCGTGATCCTGCCGAGCATGCTGCTGATCGGCGCGGCCTGCGCACTCGTCTTCCCTTCGCTCAACATCCAGGCCACCAACGGCGTGGAGGACCACGAGCAGGGCATGGTCTCGGGGCTGCTGAACACCTCGGTACAGGTGGGCGGCGCGATCTTCCTGGCCGTCGTCACGGCCGTGGTGACCGCGCACACCTCCCCCGACGCCGGCCCGCAGGCGGTGCTCGACAGCTACCGGCCGGGACTCGTGGTGGTCACCGGCATCGCCCTCGCCGGACTGCTGATCACCCTCACGGGACTGCGGACCCGCACGGCCGACCGGCGCAGCGTCGTGGTCGCCGGGTCCACGGCACCGGCCCCGAAGGCGGACGCGGAGCGCGTGAGCGTCTCCGACTAGTCCGCGCCGAGGGCGACTTGAGGCTGCGGCCGGCCCGCCCGTCGGTACATGTCTGCTGCGCGCACCTGCCCGGCGGGGCTCCTTGTCCGCCGGGCACACGCCTGTTTGACTCGTGGCATGACTGGCCACGGGGGACGGCGCACACAGGCCGAACGGGACGCGATCACGGTCGAGATCGGGTACGCGCTGTGCAGCGCGGCGTTCGCCGCGGCACTTGTCTTCGGTGCCGTCGCGGGCCCCGCGCTGCTGTTCGAACTTCCGGTCGGATGGGAGAAGTTGCTGCTGCGCGCGGGGCTCGCGCTCGCGGCCGTGCTGTTCGCCGTACGGGTGGTCAGCGTGCTGTACCGCTTCCGCGGCCGCCCCGCCGCCGTCGACGACGAAGAGGTCCGGTAGGCGCGGGCGCCTCAGCCCAGCCAGCCCGGTCGTACCAGTCCGTACTCGTAGGCCAGCACGACCAGTTGGGCCCGGTCCCGGGCGCCCAGCTTCACCATCGTGCGGCTCACGTGGGTCTTCGCGGTCAGCGGGCTGACCACCAGGCGACGGGCGATCTCGTCGTTGGACAGACCGATGCCGACCAGGGCCATCACCTCCCGTTCCCGCTCGGTGAGCCGGGCGAGGTCGTCGGCCGCCGCGGGCTCCTTGGAACGGGCCGCGAACTCCGCGATCAGCCGCCGGGTCACCCCCGGCGACAGCAGCGCGGCCCCCTCGACCACCGCCCGCACGGCCCGCAGCAGTTCCTCCGGTTCGGTGTCCTTGACCAGGAAGCCGGAGGCACCCGAGCGGATCGCCTCGAAGACGTACTCGTCGAGCTCGAAGGTGGTGAGCATGACCACCTTGACCGCCGCGAGCGCGGGGTCGCCGGTGATGCCGCGGGTGGCCGCCAGGCCGTCCAGGCGGGGCATGCGGATGTCCATCAGGACGACGTCCGGGCGCAGTTCGCGCACCGCGCGCAGTGCCTCCTCGCCGTCCGCGGCCTCTCCGGCCACCTCGATGTCCGACTGCGCGTCGAGCAGCGCCCGGAATCCGGCGCGGACCAACGACTGGTCGTCGGCGAGCAGTACGCGGATCACCGATCCTCCTCGGTCTTCGACGGCGACGACACCGATCCCGATCCTGATCCCGTTCCTGTGCTCGGTGCCGGTGCCGGTGCCGGTGCCGCATCACGATCCCGGTCCCGTCTCCGCTCCGACGGCAGTACGGCGAGCACGCGGAAGCCGCCGTCAGGGCGCGGCCCGGCCTCGATCCTGCCACCGAGCGCGGCGGCCCGCTCCCGCATCCCGGCCAGGCCGTTGCCGCTGCCGCCCGCGTCGGCGCCGGTCGCGGGCCCGTCGTCGTCGACGCACAACCGCAGCTCGCCGCCGACGTGCTCGACGCGCACGCGCGCGTGCCGCGAACCGGAATGCCGTACGACGTTGGTGAGTGCCTCCTGGACGATGCGGAACGCGGCGAGGTCCGCGCCGGGCGACAGCCGGGGCGGCCGCCCCTCGACCTCGACGGTGAGACCCGCGCCGGCCGCCAGCTCCACCAGCTCGGGCAGCCGGTCGAGCCCGGGCGCGGGCGTGCGCGGCGCGTCACCCGGCGTACGCAGTGTGTCGAGCACCTGGCGGACCTCGCCGAGCGCCTCCTTGCTCGCGGCCTTGATGGTGGTGAGCGCCGTGCGTGCCTGTTCCGGGTCCGTGTCCAGGAGCGCCAGGCCGACGCCCGCCTGCACGTTGATCACGGAGATGCTGTGCGCGAGGACGTCGTGCAGTTCGCGGGCGATCCGCAGCCGTTCCTCGTCGGCGCGCCGGCGCGCCGCCCGCGCCCGCTCGGCCCGTTCCCTGGCCCACTGCTCGCGCCGCGCCCGAGCCAGCTCGGACACCGCCAGCACCCCGAGCACCCAGGTGGCGACGGCGGCCTCCTGCCACCAGGAGGCGGCCTGGTCGCCGGTCGGCGGCAGCCACCGGTAGAGCCAGTGGGCCATCAGCACGTGGCCGGCCCAGAGCACCCCCGCCGCCGACCACGCGGCCCGGCGGTGTCCCATGACGACCGCGCTGAAGCAGGCCACGGCGACGGTCAGGAAGACCGGCCCGTACGTGTATCCGGCGGCCAGATAGACCAGGGTGACCGCGGCCGTGCCGAAGGCGACGAGCGCCGGACACCGCTTCCGCCACAGGAGCAGACCCGATCCGAGGAGCAGCAGCACCCGCGCGAGGGCGTCCAGCGGGAGCCGTCCGCTCTGCTGGGCATGTGCCGCGAAGCTCGACCCGCCGAGCACGAAGACGGTGATCGCGACGGTGGACCGCCACGGCCAACGGCTACCCCGCTCCTCCTTGTCCCAGAGGTGCCCCAGCGGCCCGTGCCGCCACCGCGGGGGCGGCCCGCCGCCGGATACGCGCTGCTCGTCCATGTCCGCCACGCTAGACGCCGCCGCCCCCGGCGGGCGTCCGCCGGCCGGGGCGATCACGCGTACTCCCCGCGGAGTACGCCGACGCGGGACCCGCACGCACGGCCGGTCCGCTCAGTCGGTCCGGCCCTGCTGCGGGTACACCAGCCCCACGCCGTGGGCGAGCCGGGCCACCGCGTGCCGGAAGAACGGCTCGCGGTCCTCCACGACCCGGTTGAACTGTCCGAACAGCTCGAAGCCGATCAGCCCGTAGAGCTGCGCCCAGGCCGCGACGAGTGCCGTGACCACCTCCGGGGGCAGATCGGGCGCGAGGTCGGCGGTCATCCGCTCGGCCTCGGCGCGCAGTTCGGCCGGCAGCGGCGGCTTGGCCACCCCGAGTCCCCGGTGCGCGTCCCGCACGATGTCGATGAGGAGAAGGCCGACCCGCGCGGCGGCCGGGACGGTCGCCTGGGGCGCGGAGTATCCCGGCACCGGGGACCCGTAGATCAGCGCGTACTCGTGCGGGTGGGCGAGCGCCCAGGCGCGCGCGGCCTCGCACACCGCGGTCCACCTGCGCACCGGACCGGCCCCGGCGACCGCGGCCTCCGCCGCCTCCGCGCTCTCGCCCAGGGAGTTGTAGGCGTCGATGATGAGGGCGGTGAGCAGGTCGTCACGGCTGGGGAAGTAGCGGTACAGCGCGGACGAGACCATCCCGAGCTCGCGCGCCACGGCCCGCAGCGACAGCTTCGCGGCGCCCTCCGCCGCGAGCTGTCTGCGCGCCTCGTCCTTGATGGCCGCGGTGACCTCGATCCTTGCCCGGGCTCGGGCGCCACGGGTGCCGTCTGGGGAGTTGCTCATACGAGCGAGTGTCCCATGTTTCCGGAGCAGTGCACACAACCGAGAGCACTGCATCAAAACGAGAGCGCTGCCGCGAAACGAGAGCGACGATAAAAAACGAGAGCACTGCTCTTGCTATGGATCACCGATCTCCAGCAGACTGTCCATCAAGTGAGAGCAGTGCTCACGGAATGCGCCCCCGAGCGCTTCCAAGAAGGGAAGTAGCCATGTCCACGCACGTCAAGAAGCCCGGCTGGTTCACCATCAACGTCTTCAACCGTGCCGTCGCCTGGATCACCCGCCGGGGCATCAGCGTCTGGGGCTCTCGGGTCCTGGCGGTCCGCGGTCGCAAGAGCGGCGAGTGGCGCACCACCCCCGTGAACCTTCTGACGGTGGACGGCCGCCAGTACCTGCTCGCCCCTCGCGGCCACGTCCAGTGGACGCACAACATGCGGGCGGCCGGTGGCGGTGAACTGCGCCTGGGCAAGAACGTGGACGAGTTCACCGCGACCGAGGTCGCCGACGACGACAAGGTCCCGCTGCTGCGGGCCTACCTCAAGCGCTGGAAGGCCGAGGTGGGCGTCTTCTTCAAGGGTGTCGGGCCCGACTCCCCCGACGCCGACCTGCGCCGGATCGCGCCGGACCACCCGGTCTTCCTCATCAGCCTCAAGAGCTGAACGAGCATCAGGAGCCGGTCTCGTCGGCCTCGCGGACATCGTCCGTCCCATGGGCATCGTCAGCCCCACGGACGCCGTCGGTCTCGCGCGCCTCGGCTCCCTCGCCGTCCGCGACACCGGCGCCACCCTTGGTGCTCGCGCCGCTCACACCGTTCGCACCGCGCGCACCACGAGCATCACCCGCACCCTCCGCACCGTCGGCCTCACCCGAACCACTCACCGCGTCCGCCGTGGCCGCCGTGGGCCGGCGGTCCAGCGCGGTCAGGGCGCGCTGGGCGAGAGGGTGGCCGCGCATGAGCTCGCCCAGGGTCGTCGCACCCCGGGTGATGTCCGCGAACGCCCGCCAGGCGGGCCGGAAACCCGTCAGAGCCGCGTGGAAGACGCCGGGCCGCCGCTCGAACACCGCCAGCATCCGCTTGCCGACGCTCATCTCCACGCCCAGCCCGGCCTTGATCGCGAAGGCGTAGTTCAGGGCCTGCCTGCGGGTGTCCACGGCGTCGTGCGCCTCGGCGATGCGGACCGCCCATTCACCCGCGAGCCGTCCGGAGCGCAGCGCGAACGAGATGCCCTCGCGCGTCCACGGCTCCAGCAGCCCGGCCGCGTCCCCGCACACCAGGACCCGACCGCGCGACAACGGCGAGTCGTCGGCCCGGCAGCGGGTCAGATGCCCGGAGGAGATGCTCGGTTCGAAGCCCGCGAGGCCGAGCCGGGCGACGAAGTCCTCCAGATAGCGCTTGGTCGCGGCGCCTTCGCCACGGGCCGAGATCACACCGACCGTCAGCGTGTCGCCCTTGGGGAACACCCAGCCGTAGCTGCCGGGCATCGGTCCCCAGTCGATGAGGACCCGCCCCCGCCAGTCCTCGGCGACCGTCTCCGGCACCGGGATCTCCGCTTCGAGGCCGAGGTCCACCTGGTCGAGCTTCACGCCGACGTGCGCCCCTATGCGGCTGGCGCTGCCGTCCGCGCCGACGACCGCCCGCGCGAACACCGTCTCGCCGCCCTGGAGGACGACGGCGACCGTGCGCCGGTCCGGTACGGCCGAGCCGTGCTGCTCGACCCGCTGCACGGTCACGCCGGTCCGCAGGTCGGCGCCCGCCTTCTGGGCGTGCTCGACCAGCTGCTGGTCGAACTCGGGCCGGTTGATCAGCCCGAACAGCATCCGCTTGGAGCGCCGGGTCCGGGTGAAACGGCCGTTGTTCGAGAACGTCACCGCGTGCACCCGGTCCTGCAAAGGCAGTTCGAAGCCCGGCGGCAGGCTGTCCCGCGACGGTCCGATGATGCCGCCGCCGCACGTTTTGTAGCGGGGCAGCTCCGCTTTCTCCAGCAACAGGACGCGCCGCCCCGCGACCGCCGCCGCGTAGGCGGCCGAGGCCCCCGCGGGTCCCGCGCCCACCACGACGACGTCCCACACCTGCCGCACGTCGTCCGCCGAAGAGTTCTCGCTGCTCACGATGGTCTACTGCTCCCGATCAAGCCGCTGCCGCACCTGTCCCCCGCATCCTACGGCGACCGTGGCACCGGACCGCTGTGGGAGTTGTCGGGGGCGTTTGCGCCCTGTACCCCAGGTGCGCATACGCTGACACGATCATCCGTACTCACGTACAACGTCGCACCCACGAGGAGCGTGCCCATGTCGTCGAATCCGGTCGCCGAGACCGTCGCCACGCTGATGCCCGGAGCGAAGGCGGAGCTCACCGAACTCGTGGCTTTCAAGTCGGTGGCGGACTTCGACCAGTTCCCCAGGAGCGAGAGCGAGGGCGCCGCGAACTGGATCGCCGACGCCCTGCGCACCGAGGGCTTCACGGAGGTGGCGCTGCTCGACACCCCCGACGGCACGCAGTCGGTCTACGGCTACCTGCCCGGCCCGGAGGGTGCCAGGACCGTCCTGCTGTACGCCCACTACGACGTGCAGCCCCCGCTCGACGAGGCCGCCTGGTCCACCCCGCCGTTCGAACTGACCGAACGCGACGGCCGTTGGTACGGCCGCGGCGCCGCCGACTGCAAGGGCGGCGTGATCATGCACCTGCTCGCCCTGCGTGCGCTGAAGGCGAACGGCGGCGTCCCGGTGCACGTCAAGGTGATCGCCGAGGGCTCGGAGGAGATGGGCACGGGCGGCCTGGAGCGGTACGCCGAGCAGCACCCGGAGCTCCTGGCCGCCGACACGATCGTCATCGGTGACGCGGGCAACTTCCGCGTCGGCCTGCCGACCGTCACCACCACGCTGCGCGGCATGACGATGCTCAACGTGCAGGTCGACACGCTCGAGGGCAACCTGCACTCGGGCCAGTTCGGCGGCGCCGCGCCCGACGCGCTGGCCGCGCTCATCCGCGTCCTCGACTCGCTGCGCGCCGAGGACGGTTCGACGACGGTCGACGGGCTCGCCCCGGCGTCCCGGTGGGACGGACTCCAGTACGACGAGGAGCAGTTCCGCAAGGACGCCAAGGTGCTCGACGGCGTCGGGCTGATCGGCTCCGGCACGGTCGCCGACCGCATCTGGGCCCGCCCGGCCGTCACGGTGCTGGGCATCGACTGCCCGCCGGTCGTCGGCGCGACGCCGTCCGTGCAGGCGAGCGCGCGGGCCAAGGTGAGCCTGCGGGTGCCGCCGGGCGTCGACGCGGTCGAGGCGACGAAGCTGCTCCAGGCCCACCTCGAGGCGCACACGCCGTGGGGTGCGCGGGTGCGTACGGAGCAGGTCGGCCAGGGTCAGGCGTTCAGCGCCGAGACGGCCAGCCCGGCGTACACGGCGATGGCCGAGGCGATGGCGGTGGCGTACCCGGGTCAGCAGATGCAGTACGCCGGCCAGGGCGGCTCCATCCCGCTGTGCAACACCCTGGCGTCCCTCTACCCGGACGCGGAGATCCTGCTCATCGGTCTGAGCGAGCCGGAGGCACAGATCCACGCGGTGGACGAGAGCGTGTCCCCCGACGAGCTGGAGCGGCTGTCGGTGGCCGAGGCGCTGTTCCTGCTGAACTACGCGGCCGGCTGAGCCGGCCGGTCCACACCGGTGGGCCCCTCGCCACGGGGCGAATTGCAGGGGCCCACCTACGGGAAGGCGGTCCGCGACCGTCGTACCGGGCCGCGCGTCGGCCGTCCGGCCGCCGCACCCGCCCGTACGTCAGCCGCCGACCGGTGTGCCCGCCTCCAGGTACAGGGCCGCGCCGCGTTCCTTGGCGCGCAGGGCCCAGCGCAGCCGCTCGTAGCGGACGGGCGGGAGCAGGTCGGCGGCCTCCTGCTCGGTGACGAAGCGCCAGGCGCGCAGTTCGGGGCCGGGCAGCAGCAGCCCGGCGGTGCGGTCCGGGTCGAGGCGGCCGCCGTCGAAGAGGAACCGCAGGCCGCCGTAGCCGGGCGGGACGGGCCGCTCCCAGTCGACGACGAGGAGGCGGGGCATCTCGTCGAGGTCTATCCCGGTCTCCTCCGCCACTTCGCGCACTCCGGCCCGCGCCGGGGCCTCGCCGGGTTCGACGACGCCGCCGGGGAACTCCCAGCCGGCCTTGTACGTGGGGTCGACCAGGAGCACCCGGTCCTGGTCGTCGAAGAGCAGCACCCCCGCGGCGGTCGTCTCGGCCGTCGGCTCGGGGGTCTGCACGATGGAGCAGGTGTCCACGGCCCCGCTGCCGACGGCCTCGGCGATGCGGACGGCCGTCTCGTACGGGGTGAGGGTGCTGGTGTCGACGAGGTGCGCGTCGGCGGTGAGCCAGCCGGCGAGCGCGGCACGGTAGGGCTCGATCTGGTCGTACGACCACTGGCGTACCCGTATCTCCCCGTCGGGCAGGTCCGGCGGGAGCTCTCGGTCGGCTATGCGCTCGCGCAGGATCGTTTCCGCCGGGGCGAGGAGCACATGCCGCACGGCGAGCCGGCGGGCGGCGAGACCGCCGAAGATCTCGTCGCGGTACTCCTGGCGCAGCAGCGTCATGGGGACCACCAGGGTGCCGCCGACCTCGGCGAGCATCGCGGCCGCGGTGTCGATCACGAGCCGCCGCCAGATCGGCAGGTCCTGGAAGTCGCCGACCTCGGCGAGGTGCTTGGCCGGCAGCAGCTGCGTGAGTGCCGCCCCGATGACCTCGGGGTCGAAGAGCGTGCTGTTCGGGATCAGTTCGATCAGTTCCCGCGCGGTCGCGCTCTTCCCCGCGCCGAACGCACCGTTGATCCAGACGATCACGGTTCCCCCTCTTCCGTTGGCCCCCTGTGGCTTGCCCGCTCCACCCTGCCACGGAAACCAGCTCCCGTTGAGGGTGCCCGGACGCGGGCCCGGAGCCCCGGGGCGGGGCTCCGGCACCGGTCGCCGAAGGAGGCCGGTCCGGGGGACCGGCGCCGACCGCGCGCCGCGGCCGTCAGCCGCCGTGCCCCAAGGTGTTCTCTCCGAGGTCGACGCTCTCACCGGCCACGACGTGATCGAGGGTGCCGACGGTGTCGCGTACGTTCAGGTCGCTCAGGTCCTCGGCGGACGCGCTGTGGGACGGGGTGATCGCGGCGACCACGAACCCGGTGGCGAGGGAGGCGATGGCGAGCATGCTGCGCTTCTTCATGCCCGGCTCAACTCCACAACGGCCTGCGGGGTCACGCCCTCGCCCCGAACGAACGCACCCGGCGGCTCCGCGACGCCCGCCCCGCCGGTCGCCGTGGGCCCGTCAGACTCCGGCGGTCGCCGTGGGTCCGTCAGACTCCGGCGGTCGCCGTGCCCGCCGCCCCCGCGAGTGCGGCGGCGGCCGCTCCCACGAGGCCGGCGTCCGTGCCCATCTGGGCCGGCGCCACGGTCAGCCGCTGGACGAAGGACAGGGTCGCGTAGTCGCCGAGGGCCTTGCGCAGCGGCGCGAAGAGCACCTCCCCGGCCTTGCCCACTCCCCCGCCGACGACGGCGATGTCGATCTCCACGAGCGTCGCGGTGGCCGCGATCCCGGCCGCCAGGGCCTGCGCCGCCCGCTCGAAGGAGGCCACGGCGACCGGGTCCCCGGCCCGCGCGGCGGCGGCCACCGCGGCGGCGGAGGTGTCGCCGTCCGGGCCGGGGCGCCAGCCGTTCTCGAGGGCCCGGCGGGCGATGTTGGGGCCGCTGGCGATCCGCTCCACGCACCCGCGCGCGCCGCACGGGCACAGGTCGCCGTCCAGATCCACGCTGATGTGGCCGATGTGGCCCGCGTTGCCGGTGGGGCCGGGGTGGAGCTGGCCGTTGAGGACCAGGCCACCGCCGACACCGGTGGAGACCACCATGCACAGCGCGTTGGCGTGGCCGCGGGCCGCGCCCTGCCAGTGCTCGGCCGCGGTGATCGCCACCCCGTCGCCGATCAGCTCGACGGGCAGGCCCCCGGTCGCCGCCCGGACCCGTTCGACGAGCGGGAAGTCGCGCCAGCCGGGCACGTTCACCGGGCTCACCGTGCCCGCCCCGGCGTCCACCGGACCCGCGCTGCCGATGCCGACGGCGCGGGTGCGCCCCCACAGCGGCGACGCGTCGAGCTCGCCGAGGACCTCCTCGACGGCCCGCATCACGGTGTCGCCGTCCTCCCGCGCGGGCGTCGGGCGCTGCGCCCGCACCAGGATCGTGCCGTGGCCGTCGACCAGCGCTCCGGCGATCTTGGTGCCGCCGATGTCGAGCGCGGCCACGAGGTGGGTGTGCATCAGTGTCGGATCTCCCCGTCAACCATGAGAAAAGGCTGGCCGGTCCAGCGTTGGGGGACGTGGGCCGAGATTGCGGTGGACAGTCTCTCCCGCATCTGACAACGTTGTCCAGGCCCTATGCTCGACGCCACATCCTCATACATGCCCGTGGAGCGATGCACACCCCCCGTGGCCGACAGGACAGGACGTACCGTGCCCGACACGCCCCGCCGATCCGAGAGCCGTTACGGCAACCGTCCCACCATGAAGGACGTGGCCGCACGGGCCGGGGTAGGACTGAAGACGGTCTCCCGCGTCGTCAACGGCGAGCAGGGGGTCACCCCGGAGACCGAGCGCCGGGTCCAGGAGGCGATCGACTCCCTGGGCTTCCGGCGCAACGACAGCGCGCGGGTGCTGCGCAAGGGCCGCACCGCGAGCATAGGCCTGGTCCTAGAGGACCTGGCCGACCCGTTCTACGGACCGCTCAGCCGCTCGGTCGAGGAGGTGGCCCGCGCGCACGGCGCCCTGCTGATCAACGGCTCCAGCGCCGAGGACCCCGACCGTGAGCAGGAGCTGGTGCTGGCGCTGTGCGCCCGCCGGGTGGACGGGCTGGTCATCATCCCCGCGGGTGACGACCACCGCTATCTGGAGCAGGAGATCAGGGCGGGCGTCGCGACGGTCTTCGTCGACCGGCCGGCCGGGAAGACGGACGCGGACGTCGTCCTGTCCGACAACTTCGGCGGCGCCCGTGACGGCGTCGCCCACCTGATCGCCCACGGACACCGCCGGATCGGCTTCATCGGCGACATGCCGCGTATCCACACGGCCGCCGAGCGGCTGCGCGGCTACCTGGCCGCCATGGAGGACGCCGGGATACCCGTGGAGGCCTCCTGGACGTCCCTGGGCGTCACCGATCCGCTGCGGGTGCGCAGGGCCGCGGAGGACATGCTCCGCGGGCCCTCCCCCGTCACCGCGGTCTTCGCGGGCAACAACCGGGTGAGCGTCACGGTGGTCCGGGTCCTCGCGGAGCAGAACCGCCGGGTGGCGCTCGTCGGGTTCGACGACATCGAGCTCGCCGATCTGCTGCACCCCGGGCTCACCGTCGTCGCCCAGGACGCGTCGGTGCTCGGCCGCACCGCCGCCGAGCGCCTGTTCGGCCAGCTGGACGGATCGCTGATCGTCCCGGAGCGCATCGAACTGCCGACGCGTCTGATCACCCGCGGCTCGGGCGAGCTGCCCCCGGCGGACTGACCGGCCGGAACCGGGGACCGCGAGCGAGCCCGCGACCGGGAACCGGACCGAGGGCGGCAGCGAGCCCCGGGGCGGGATCGCGGGGACCGGGACAAGGCCCGCGAGGACCGAGGCCGGCAGCAGACCCCGGGGCCGAGGCCCGGTCCCGGGAGGACCGGAGCGGAGACCGAGGCCGGGAACGAGACCGAGGCCGGGCGCGGGCCCCCGGACGGGACCGCGAAGGCCGGCGTCGCTGCGGGGCGGACGCGCCGTCAGGGCGTCCCGCCGCCCCGCCGTGGTGCCGCGAGGCCGTCCAGCTCGGCCCGGGTCAGTCCGGTCGCGCCGGTGACCTCCGCCAGGTCCAGTGCGCCGCAGTCGAGGCCGCGCAGCAGATGGCCGCTGAGTGCCTTGGCGGTCGCCGGCTCGTCCATGACGTCGCCGCCGGCGCGGTGGACGTAGCGGGCGAGCCGGGCCGCCGTCCGCTCGAAGCCCTCGCGGTAGAAGGCGAAGACGGCCGCGTACCGGGTGGGGAGGTGGCCGGGGTGCATGTCCCAGCCCTGGTAGTAGGCACGGGCCAGGGCGCGCCGGGTGAGGCCGTAGTGCAGGCGCCAGGCGTCGTGGACCTGTTCGGCCGGGCCGACCGGCAGCACGTTGGTGGAGCCGTCGGAGAGGCGTACGCCGGTGCCCGCGGCGGCGACCTGCATGACCGCCTTGGCGTGGTCGGCGGCCGGGTGGTCGCTCGCCTGGTGGGCGGCTGACACGCCGAGGCAGGCGCTGTAGTCGAAGGTGCCGTAGTGCAGGCCCGTGGCGCGGCCCTCGGCGGCCCGGATCAGGCGGGCGACGGTGGCGGTGCCGTCGGCGGCGAGGACGGCCTGGCTGGTCTCGATCTGGATCTCGAAGCCGATCCTGCCGGGCGCGAGGCCGCGCGCCTCCTCGAACGCCTCGAGCAGCCGCACCATGGCGGTGACCTGCTCGGGGTAGGTGACCTTGGGCAGGGTCAGCACGAGCCCGTCGGGCAGGCCGCCGGCCTCCGCCAGGCCGCTGAGGAAGACGTCGAGGGTGCGGATGCCGCGGTCGCGCACGGCGGCTTCCAGGCACTTCATCCGGATGCCCATGTACGGGGCGGCCGTGCCGTCCTCGTACGCCCGCGCGATCAGCCGGGCCGCGCGGGCGGCCGCCGCGTCCTCCTCGGCGTCCGGACGGGCACCGTAGCCGTCCTCGAAGTCGACGCGCAGGTCCTCCACGGGCTCGCGCTCCAGCTTGGTCCGCACGCGCGCGTACACGGGCTCGGCGAGTGCGTCGTCCAGGCCGAGGACCGCGGCGAAGGAGGCCGCGTCGGGCGCGTGTTCGTCGAGGGCGGCCAGCGCCCGGTCCCCCCACGAGCGGACGGTTCCGGCCTCGAAAACGTCCGCGGGCACATAGACGGTGTGGACGGGCTGACGGGTGCCCGGGTCGCCCGGGTAGTCCCGCTCCAGCGCGGCGTCGACCGGCGCGAGGAAGGCGCCGATCTCCGCGCCGACCGTGCCCGCGAGGCTCGTCGTCACCTTCTCCTGCCGACCCATCTCGCGTCCTCCGACTTCCCCGGCGCGGAATCAACAATTTGTTGAAGGAACCTATCCGGCGACCTTTCCACGGGTCAACACCCGTCCACGCCCCGGTCCCTCGCGATTCACCGTGCCCCTGCGCCCTCTTCCGTCCAGGCGTTTTCCCCTTCATCCTGGCTCCCGAGGGGAGGGGACACACATGGCGATCACCCCAGGGCCCACCCGTCGGGCGGGGTTGCGGACGCTGGTGGCCCTCGCGGCCACCGTGGCCGCCGTACCCCTGCTCGGCGGCGTACGGACCTCCGGGGCCCGGGACGCGGACCACGCGCGCGTGAAGGCGGGAACCGTCCCCCCGCTGCGGGTCATGACGTTCAATCTGCGGGTCGCCGGCTCCCACGAGCCCAACAGCTGGGCGGACCGCCGACCGGTGATGCGCGCGCTGCTGCGCCGCGCGGCCCCGCACGTCATCGGCACCCAGGAGGGGCGACTGCCCCAGCTGAGCGACATCGAGGCCGACCTCGGACCGCACTACGCGTGGATCGGCACTCCCGGCGAGGGCCACGAGGAGTCGGTGGCCGTCTTCTACGACACGCGTCGGCTCGCCCCGGTCGAGCACACCACGTTCCGCCTCTCCGACACCCCGGACGTGCCCGGCTCCAACACCTGGGGCGCCGCCTTCCCCCGGCTGGTCACCCGGGTCCGCTTCCGCGATCTGCTCGATCCGGGGCGGCAGTTCCACGTCCTCAACACGCACCTCGACCACCGCAGCGAGTACGCGCGCGAGCGTGCCGCCGCCCTCATCGCCGAGCGGGTCGCCGCCCTGGGCGACCGGCTCCCGATCCTGCTCACCGGCGACTTCAACGCCGCGGCCCACGCCAGCCCGGCCTACGACACCCTGCTGGACGCCGGCTTCCTGGACACCTGGGACACGGCGCGGCAGCGCGGTCCCGCCTACGGGACGTTCCAGGCCTTCGGCTCGCTGACGCCGAACGGCGAGCGCATCGACTGGATCCTGGCGACGCCGGGTGTGACGGTGCACCGGGAGTCGGTCGACACGTTCTGGGTGCGGGGCCAGTGGCCGAGCGACCACCTGCCGGTGCTGGCGTCGCTGAGCCTGGGCTGAGCCGAGCCGATCCCGGCATGGGCCGGGCCCGGGACGGGCGAGGCCCCCGTGACCGGTGTGGTCACGGGGGCCTCGGACAGCCTGACGCGGATCAGCCCTTGCGGGTCTTGACCTCGTCGGTGAGCTGGGGGACGACGTCGAAGAGGTCGCCGACGACGCCGTAGTCGACCAGGTCGAAGATCGGGGCCTCGGGGTCCTTGTTGATGGCCACGATCGTCTTCGAGGTCTGCATGCCGGCGCGGTGCTGGATCGCGCCGGAGATGCCGGAGGCGATGTAGAGCTGCGGCGAGACCGACTTGCCGGTCTGGCCGACCTGGTTGGTGTGCGGGTACCAGCCCGCGTCCACCGCGGCGCGCGAGGCACCGACGGCCGCGCCGAGCGAGTCGGCGAGCGCCTCGATGATCGCGAAGTTCTCGGCACCGTTGACGCCACGGCCGCCGGAGACCACGATCGCGGCCTCGGTCAGCTCCGGACGGCCCGTCGACTCACGCGGGGTGCGGCCGGTGACCTTGGTGCCGGTCGCCTTCTCCGAGAAGGACACGGCGAGGGCCTCGACCGCGCCGGCGGCCGGGGCGGCCTCCACGGCGGCCGAGTTCGGCTTGACCGTGATGACCGGGGTGCCCTTGGAGACACGGGTCTTGGTGGTGAAGGACGCGGCGAACACCGACTGGGTGGCCACCGGGCCCTCGTCGCCGGCCTCCAGGTCGACGGCGTCGGTGATGATGCCCGAACCGATGCGCAGCGCCAGACGGGCGGCGATCTCCTTGCCCTCGGCGGAGGACGACACCAGCACGGCGGCCGGGGACACAGCCTCGACGGCGGTCTGGAGGGCCTCCACCTTCGGGACGACGAGGTAGTCGGCGTACTCGGCGGCGTCGTGCGTGAGGACCTTCACCGCGCCGTGCTCGGCGAGCACGGCGGCGGTGTCAGCGGCACCGGCGCCGAGCGCGACGGCGACGGGCTCGCCGATCCGGCGGGCGAGCGTCAGCAGCTCGAGAGTGGGCTTGCGGACGGCACCGTCCACGTGGTCGACGTAGACGAGGACTTCAGCCATGGGATTGCTCTCCTGCGGGGATGATGTGAGGGGCGGTCAGCTGCTGCGGGGCCTTAGATGAACTTCTGGCCCGCGAGGAACTCGGCGAGCTGCTTGCCGCCCTCGCCCTCGTCCTTGACGATGGTGCCCGCGGTGCGCGCCGGGCGCGCGGCCGCGGAGTCGACGGCCGTCCAGGCGCCCTCGAGGCCGACCTCGTCCGCCTCGATGTCCAGGTCGGACAGGTCCCAGGACTGAACCGGCTTCTTCTTGGCGGCCATGATGCCCTTGAAGGACGGGTAACGCGCCTCGCCCGACTGGTCGGTGACCGACACGACGGCCGGCAGGGAGGCCTCGAGCTGCTCGGAGGCGGCGTCGCCGTCGCGGCGGCCCTTGACGGTCCCGTCGGCGCCACCCTCGACCGACACCTCGGACAGCAGGGTGACCTGCGGGACGCCCAGGCGCTCGGCCAGCAGCGCCGGGACCACACCCGCGGTGCCGTCGGTGGAGGCCATGCCGGAGATGACCAGGTCGAAGCCGGCCTTCTCGATGGCCTTGGCCAGCACCAGGGAGGTGCCGATGACGTCCGTGCCGTGCAGGTCGTCGTCCTCGACGTGGACGGCCTTGTCGGCGCCCATCGACAGCGCCTTGCGCAGCGCGTCCTTGGCGTCCTCGGGGCCCACCGTCAGGACGGTGATCTCCACGTCGTCGTCCGAGTTCTCGGAGATCTGCAGCGCCTGCTCGACCGCGTACTCGTCGAGCTCGGAGAGCAGACCGTCCACGTCGTCCCGGTCCACGGTCAGGTCATCGGCGAAGTGCCGGTCGCCAGTGGCGTCGGGCACGTACTTCACAGTGACAACGATCCTCAAGCTCACGCCGGCTCTCCTACTGCATCGTCTCAATTTCGGCTGCCTACTTGCAGGCAGCATAGGCGCCCCAAGCGGCCGATCCCGGTCGGGGCGGCCCGCGCTCCGACCGAAATATTACTCGTCAGTACACCCAGTTCGTTCCCGCTAAGCAAGCGCTTTGAACTGTGACCTTCGCAACGCAGCGTAATCGGAAGTCGACGACTTCGCAGAGGCAGGGTGCTGTGATCAGTCACGCAGTGCGTTGAACCGGCCCTGGTGGTAGACGAGCGGACGCCCGGGACCCGTGGGATCGCCGACGGCGACCTCGGCCAGCACGACACGATGGTCGCCCGCGGGCACCCGGGTGACGACGCGGCACACCAGCCACGCGGAGACGTCGTCGAGCAGGGGCACGCCCTCGGGACCCTCGCGCCAGGCGGTCGGCGCGCCGAACCGGTCGGCGCCGCTGCGCGCGAAGGTGCCGGCCAGCTCCCGCTGGTGCTCGCCGAGTATGTGCACGCCCACGTGGGAGGCCGTGGAGACGGCCGGCCAGCTGGAGGAGCCGGTGCTGATCCCGAAGGAGAGCAGCGGGGGCTCGGCGGACACGGAGGTGAGGGAGGTGGCGGTGAAGCCGACCGGCCCCGCCGCACCACGGGCGGTGATCACGGCGACTCCCGCCGCGTGCCGCCGGAAGACGGAACGCAGCAGGTCGGCCGAGGCGAGGCGCGGGGCGTCGAGGCGGGAGGCGTCGAGGTCGGGCGTGGCCGTCATGGAGTTGTCCTTCTGCGGCAGGGGCGTGGATGCGGGGCCGTGACTGCTCAACAGTCCGGACAGCACGCGCTCGCGGTGCGGGCGAGGTCGATGTGCACCCGCCCGAAGAGAAGGAGTTCCCTAGGCATACGGTCAGGCTGACGATAGGTGCCACGCACAGTCAAGTGCGTACCGGCATGTGGGAGATGTCTCACCGTGCTTCACCGTGCGCCCCCGCGCCGGGTGCACGGCCGTCAGACGGCCTCCCCGAGTGCCGCGATGACGTCCGCCTTGCGTGGCTGGCCGGCGGCGCGCCGTACGACCCGCCCCTCCGCGTCCAGGACGAGCACGGTCGGGGTCTTGAGGACGCCGAGTTCGCGTACGAGGTCGAGCCGGGCCTCCGCGTCGATCTCCACGTGGGCCACGCCCGGGACCAGCGCGGCCACCTCGCCGAGGATCCGCCGGGTGGCCCGGCAGGGGGCGCAGAAGGCGCTGGAGAACTGTACGAGCGTGGCCCGCTCGCCGAGCTCCCCGCCCAACAGGTCGGCTCCCAGCCGCTGTCCGTCGCCCTGCCCGCGCACCCGCACTCCCCTGCTCCGCCGCCGACGCGGCACTCCGTGAACACCCACCACCCGCCCTCGCGAGCACCGCCCCGCGCACCACACGTCCGGGCGCCGCACACGCGCGCACCACGTGCGGACGCCGCACACACGCGCGCACCACGTGCGGACGCCACACACGCGCGCGCACCATACGTCCGGGCACCACCCGCACCAGCGTTCGTGGGAGCGCGAAGATTCCCGGGTCCGCGACACGCGGAGTTCGCGCGGGCGTCGGGCTCACGGCCACCGGGGGGTCGCGTTCGCGCCACCTTCTCGAGTGGCGCGTTCGGGTACTGCCTGCGCCACGAGTTGTACCTGCTCACCCGGCGCGTCACGGTCCGCGCGGAGTAAAGGCGGGTTAAAAGCGCAGGTGGATCATGGGGCCGACGTGACGAGGATCTCGCCGCACCCGGGCACCAGGGCTGGCTCCCCGGCCGTTATTCGGGCACGATCTGCGGGATGCCGTAAACCTACGGCTGCGTAAGTTTCCGGCTGGGAGATCCCTTCCCAGGCTGAGTGAGGAAGGGCCCACCCCGTCCATGGCTGAACTGGTCTACCGCCCCGTCGTCGGTCTCGCGCGCACACTGTTCAAGGTGTGGGACCTCAAGATCGACTGCAAGGGGTCGGAGAACATCCCACGCTCGGGCGGCGCCGTACTGGTGAGCAATCACATCAGCTATCTGGACTTCATCTTCGACGGTCTGGCCGCGCTGCCGCAGAAACGTCTCGTTCGTTTCATGGCGAAGGAGTCCGTCTTCCGGCACAAGGTGTCCGGTCCGCTGATGCGCGGCATGAAGCACATTCCCGTGGACCGCGAGCAGGGCGACGCGGCGTACGCGCACGCCCTGGAGTCGCTGAAGTCCGGTGAGATCGTGGGGGTCTTCCCGGAGGCCACCATCTCACAGTCGTTCACGCTGAAGAGTTTCAAGTCGGGTGCCGCCCGGCTGGCCCAGGAGGCGGGCGTCCCGCTGGTCCCGATGGCCGTGTGGGGTACGCAGCGGCTGTGGACCAAGGGGCACCAGCGCAACTTCAAGCGCAGCCACACCCCGATCACCATCCGCGTCGGCGAGCCGGTGGAGGCCCCGCGCGACCAGTACGCGGGCGCCATCACGCGTCGGCTGCGCGGGCGTGTCCAGGAGTTGCTGGAGGCCGCGCAGCGCGCCTATCCCGTACGCCCCAAGGGCGCGGACGACACCTGGTGGATGCCGGCCCACCTCGGCGGCACTGCGCCGACCCCCGAAGAAGTGCGGGCCGCCGAGGCGCGCTGACACCGCCGCGCGCCCGGACGGGCCGCCGATCGACGCCGGTCCGGACCGGCAGGCCGCCCGAGCCGTCCGCCCGACCGTCAGCCCCCGTGCCGGATCGTGATCCGTGCGCCGGGGCTGAACTTCTCCAGCAGCTCGGCGAGTTCGGTCGCGGCCGCCTCGATGTCGGGCAGCGGCATCGGGGCCATGCCCTCCAGCAGGAAGATGCCCGAGGTGGTGGTCTCGGTGAGCCGGGTGCGCGGACCCTGGCGCCAGTTCCAGCGACGGCACGTCACCCCCGCCTCGTCACGCCACACCACCTCTCCGGCGTCGGGGTGTTCCACGCTCTCCTCCCCGCCCGAGACGGTCGGGAAGTCCTCGTCACCGGTGGCGCGCACCAGGCTCATGGCGCCCTGGATGCGGTCGATGTCCTCTCCCCCGACGGGGATGAGGTGGGCGACGCTGACGGCGTTGTAGAGGTCGACGAGCAGGTTGACGCGCGGCAGACCCGCGTCCGTCAGCGCCCGCCTGGCCAGCGCCTCGGCCGAGTTGCGGGTGCGCGACGGCTTCGAGCCGAACGCGGTGTACACCTCCCGCCAGGCGACCATGTGCGGGTCCTCGTGCGGAGCGCGGCCGTCCAGCCGGGCCGCGAGCCGACGGGCCGCGTCGTCGAGGACAGCCGCGCCGGCGTCCGCGCTGGGCCCGTTGACAAGACCGTGCGCCTCGACCGCGACCCAGGTGAAACCGGGCGCGAGGGTGCGCACGTCGTCGGACACGATCAGGGGGAGGGTCATCGTCTGCCTCAAAGTGCGGTGGGGAGCGTCTTCCAGAGGTGCGGCCGGTCGGAGGCTGCCTTGAGCGCGCTCAGCACGGCCGGGTGCGGTTCAGCGTACAGGACCGGATAGTCCAACTCACTGGACTCCGGATCGGCGACGAAGGCCAGCCGCTCGCCGTCGAGGGAGAACCGGGCGTCCACGCCCGGCTTGTTGCCGCGCGGGTCCTGCCGGTGCCACGAGCCGTGGAACCGCACGGCGACCAGCCCGTGCACGGCATGGCCGCCGCCGTCGTCCGTCAGCCGCTGGTAGGCGAACCCGGTGGGGATGTCCTCGGCGCGCAGCAGCGCGGCCAGCGCGTGGGCCTTGGCGTAGCAGATCCCGGTGCGCTGTTCCAGGACGTCGGAGGCGCGCCAGGTGACGCGCGGATCGCCGACGTCCTGGGAGTGCGGCACGGTGTCGCGCACGAACTCGTACGCCGCCCGCGCATAGGCATACGAGTCGACCGCCCCCTCGGCGAGCCGGGCGGCCGTCTCCCGCACGCGCGGATGATGGTGGTCGACGACGTCGTCAGCCGCCAGGTAGGCGGACAGATCTGGGGTGTTCTGGATCAGCTCCATGAGTGCAGAGCATAGAAATGCGATCACCCGAGAGTCAATGACTTTTCAGGTGACCGCATATCTATGCATCACTGCACACGCCGCCGGACGCACCGCGCCCGGTGTGTCTAGCGCGCCATCTCCTCCTTGAGCGCCGCGACGAACGCGTCCACGTCGTCCTCGGTCGTGTCGAACGCGCACATCCAGCGCACGTCGCCGGCCGCCTCGTTCCAGAAGTAGAAGCGGAAGCGCTTCTGGAGGCGCTCGCTCACGTCGTGCGGCAGCCGGGCGAAGACACCGTTGGCCTGCACCGGGTAGAGGATCTCCACCCCGTGCACGGCACGGACGCCCTCGGCCAGCCGCGTGGCCATCTCGTTGGCGTGGCGGGCGTTGCGCAGCCACAGGTCCTTGGCGAGCAGGGCTTCCAGCTGCACCGACACGAAGCGCATCTTGGAGGCGAGCTGCATGGACAGCTTGCGCAGGTGCTTCATGCTGCGGACGGCGTCCTGGTTGACGACGACGACCGCCTCCCCGAACAGGGCGCCGTTCTTCGTGCCGCCCAGGGAGAGGATGTCGACGCCGACCGCGTTGGTGAACGCGCGCATGGGCATGTCGAGCGACGCGGCCGCGTTGGCTATCCGGGAGCCGTCCAGGTGCACCTTCATGCCGTGCGCGTGGGCGTGGTCACAGATCGCGCGGATCTCGTCCGGCGTGTAGAGGGTGCCCAGCTCGGTGCTCTGGGTGATCGAGACGACCTGGGGCATCGCCCGGTGCTCGTCGTCCCAGCCGTACGCCTGCCGGTCGATCAGCTCGGGCGTGAGCTTGCCGTCCGGCGTCGGCACGGTGAGCAGCTTGAGCCCGCCCATCCGCTCCGGGGCGCCGCCCTCGTCGACGTTGATGTGGGCGCTCTCGGCGCAGATCACCGCGCCCCACCGGTCGGTGACCGCCTGGAGCGCGACGACGTTCGCGCCGGTGCCGTTGAAGACGGGGAACGCCTCCGCCGTGGGCCCGAAGTGGCTGCGGACGATGCGCTGGAGGTTCTCCGTGTAGTCGTCCTCGCCGTACGCGACCTGGTGACCGCCGTTGGCCAGGGCCAGGGCGGCCATCACCTCCGGGTGGGCCCCGGCGTAGTTGTCGCTGGCGAATCCTCGGATCTGCGGGTCGTGATGGCGGCGCGCGTCGGTCTTCGGAGGGTTCACGGCTTCTCGGTGAGCCACAGACGGTTTCCGTTCACTTCTGCGGCGGGCCGGTTCCAGACGTCGACGATGGCCTCGGCCAGGTCCTTGACGTCCGTGAAGCCCGCGAACTTCGCGTTGGGTCGCTCGGCGCGCATCGCGTCGTGCACCAGCGCCTTCACGACCAGGATGGCAGCCGCGGACGTGGCACCCTCGGCGCCCTCGGAGAGCCCCGCCTTGCGGAAGTAGTCGGCCATGGCCAGCGTCCACGCCTCGGCGGCGGCCTTGGCGGCGGAGTACGCGGCATTGCCCGCGGTCGGGTTGCTCGCGCCGGCAGCGCTGATCAGGAGGTACCGACCGCGGTCGCTGCGCTGGAGCGCCTCGTGGAAGGCGAGGGAGGTGTGCTGCACGGTCTTGACGAGCAGCAGCTCCAGGAAGTCCCAGTCGTCGAGGCTGGTCTTGGTGAAGGTCTCGCTGCCGCGCCAGCCGCCGACGAGGTGGACGAGCCCGTCGACACGGCCGAAGTCCTTCTCGATGTGGGCGGCCCAGTCGCGGGTGGACTGCAGGTCGAGCAGGTCCACCGTGTCCCCGGTGACGGTGGCGCCACCGGACGCGTAGCGGGCCGCGTCCACGGCCTCGGAGAGCCGCTCGGGGTCGTTGTCCGCCCCGACGACGGTGGCGCCCGCCTCGGCGAGCCGCAGCAGCGCCGCCCGTCCGGCGGGTCCGCCCGCGCCCGCCACCGCGATCACAGCACCGCTGAGAGCACCGTTCCCCACCATGATCTTCGCCTCCTGAGCAGTGTTCTCGGTGCCGCGCTCGCTCACGCGGCGACCCGCTCGGCGCCGTCCGCCGTGATGCCCCGGGTCGAGGCGATCACGTTCTTTAGCCTCTTGGACAGTGCCTCATAGAACATGCTCAGCGGAAACTCGTCCGGAAGCACGTCGTCCACGAGCCGGCGCGGCGGCTGGGTCAGGTCCAGGGCGTCCGGACCCTTGGCCCACGTGGAGCCCGGGTGCGGGGCGAGGTATCCGGAGACCAGCTCGTATCCGGCGAACCAGTGCACCAGCTTGGGACGGTCGATCCCGTCGCGGTACAGCTGCTCGATGTCGGCGCAGAGCTGGTTGGTGACCTGCGGGGCACGCTGCCAGTCGATGTGCAGCTTGTTGTCCGTCCAGCGCACGACGTCGTGCTTGTGGAGGTAGGCGAACAGCAGCTGGCCGCCGAGACCGTCGTAGTTGCGCACCCGGTCGCCGGTGACCGGGAAGCGGAACATCCGGTCGAACAGCACCGCGTACTGCACGTCCCGGGCCTGCGGGACGCCGTCGGCCTCCAGCTTCACGGCCTCCTTGAAGGCGGTGAGGTCGCAGCGCAGCTCCTCCAGGCCGTACATCCAGAACGGCTGGCGCTGCTTGATCATGAACGGGTCGAAGGGCAGGTCGCCGTGGCTGTGGGTGCGGTCGTGGACCATGTCCCACAGGACGAACGCCTCTTCGCAGCGCTTCTGGTCGTGGACCATGGCGGCGATGTCCTCGGGCAGCTCCAGGCCCAGGACGTCGACGGCGGCGTCGGTGACACGCCGGAAGCGGGCCGCCTCGCGGTCACAGAAGATGCCACCCCAGGTGAATCGTTCCGGCGCCTCGCGCACGGCGATGGTCTCCGGGAACAGCACGGCGGAGTTGGTGTCGTAGCCGGCCGTGAAGTCCTCGAAGGTGATCCCGCAGAACAGCGGGTTGTCGTAACGGGTGCGCTCCAGCTCGGCCAGCCAGTCCGGCCAGACCATGCGCAGGACGACGGCCTCGAGGTTGCGGTCGGGGTTGCCGTTCTGGGTGTACATCGGGAAGACGACCAGGTGCTGCAGGCCGTCCTCGCGCCGCGCGGCGGGCTGGAAGGCCAGCAGCGAGTCGAGGAAGTCCGGCACCCCGAAGCCGCCGTCGGCCCAGCGGCGCAGGTCCTTGACGAGGGCCTGGTGGTACGCGACGTCGTGCGGGAGCAGCGGCGAGAGTTCCTCGACGGCGTCGGCGACACGCCCGACGGCGAGTTCGGCGTCGGCCTTGCCGGGCGCACCCTCGGCGTCGAAGTCGATCGAACCGTCCTTCGACTGCCATGGCCGGATCTGCTCCACGGCATCCTTGAGCACGGGCCACGCCGGGTGCTCGACCACCCTGCTCACGGGAGGAACCCGCTCCTCCGAACCCACCTGCACAAGAATTTCCGCCATTTCCCATCCTCCACGGGAGAACATCACGTAAGGAGACCGTATACATACGGGGTTCCCCCCAGCAAGTGGATCCTCGGGAAATTATTCTGCGCACTCGGCATGTCACCGCACTTTTTCCTGCGCGACACCCGAACGGCCCACGCTTCCGCTACCCACCGGTACGCGGCACACACCTGACACCGGGAACCGGATCCGGCCACCGCGCGGAGCCGATCCAGCGGCGACCGGCCCACCGCGGGGGCCGTCCCGGCGCCGCGGACCGGAGCGGACCCGCACGCCACACCAATGCCCTGCGTACGAGCGGGTCCATCGCGCGGCCCGACCATTAGGCTGCGGCTCTGCCGCGTGGACAGTGCCGTCCGCTCCGTCCGCCTCTGCTCCGCGCGTGCGCCGAGCCGCCGTCGACGGAAGCGAGTTGAACCTTGAACTTCCTTACCATCGGTCATCGCGGGGTCATGGGTGTCGAGCCCGAGAACACCCTTCGTTCCTTCGTCGCAGCCCAGCAGGCGGGCCTCGACGTCATCGAACTCGATCTGCATCTGAGCAAGGACGGCGCCCTCGTCGTCATGCACGACGCCGAGGTGGACCGCACGACCGACGGTTGCGGCCCGATCGCCGAGATGACCCTCGCTGAACTGCGCGGCCTGGACGCGGGCCGCGGCGAGCGGATCCCCGTCTTCGAGGAGGTGCTGGACGCGGTACGCACACCGCTCCAGGCCGAGATCAAGGACGTGGCCGCGGCCCGGGCCCTGGCCGAGGTCATGACCAGGCTCGATCTGCTGGGGCGCGTGGAGGTGTCCTCGTTCCACGACGACGCGATCACGGAGATCGCCCGGCTGGTACCCGGTGTACGGACCGCGCTCATCGGCAGCCGCTATGACGCCGACATCGTGCAGCGGGCCGTCGACGCCGGGGCCTCGACGCTCTGCCTCAACATCCGCCGCCTCACCCTGGAGGTCGTGGAGCGGGCGCGGGAGGCGGACCTGAGGATCATCGGCTGGGTGGTGAACACCCAGGACCACCTACGGCTGGTGCGCGCCCTGCAGCTCGACGGCGCGACCACCGACTACCCGGACATCAAGCGCACGGGCCGCTTCACCGCCTGACGGCGGGAGCAGCCGGGCGGCCGGGGGCGAGCGCGGCGGACTAGACGGTCAGCTCCTTGACCAGCAGCTCGAACTCCAGGTCGTCGCGCTGCGGGATGCCGAAGCGCTCGTCGCCGTACGGGAACGGGGTCATCCGGCCCGTACGGCGGTAGCCGCGGCGCTCGTACCAGGCGATGAGGTCCTCGCGCACCGAGATGACGGTCATGTGCATCTCCGCGACACCCCAGGTCTCGCGGGCCAGCCGCTCGGCCTCCGCGATGACCGCCTTGCCGAGGCCGCCGCCCTGCCGGGTGGGGCTGACCGCGAACATGCCGAAGTAGGCGTGGGCACCGCGGTGCTCGATCTGGCAGCAGGCCAGCAGTCGGCCGTCGTGCTCCGCCGTCAGCAGCCGGCTGTCGGGCGACGTGACGACCTCCAGTACGCCCTCCGGGTCGGTCCGCTGCCCTTCGAGGATGTCCGCCTCCGTGGTCCAGCCGGCCCGGCTGGCGTCCCCGCGGTACGCGGACTGCACGAGCGCGACCAGCGCGTCGACGTCGGCTTCGGTGGCGTCGCGGAAGGTCAGTCCGGTGGTGGCGACGGTGTCCATGGGCGGGTGTCTCCGATCTGTGGCGCGGCTCGGCAGGGACGAGGGTAGCCCGCCGGTAGGCTCCGGCTGCATGGTGCATGTACTGAGCAGCCGGACACTCCTGCGCCCCACCGACCCCGAACGCTCGCGCGTCTTCTACGGCGAGCGGCTGGGCCTCGCCGTCTACCGCGAGTTCGGCACCGGCCCGGAGCGCGGCACCGTCTACTTCCTCGGTGGCGGCTTCCTGGAGCTCTCCGGGCGCGCGGAGGCCCCGGCGTCCCCTCCCTTGAGGCTGTGGCTCCAGGTCGCGGACGTGGCCGCGGCACACGCCGAGCTGCTGGCCCACGGCGTCGAGATCGTACGTCCGCCACGGACGGAGCCGTGGGGACTGGTCGAGATGTGGATCGCCGACCCGGACGGCACCCAGATCGTGCTGGTGGAGGTACCCGCCGAGCATCCGCTGCGCTACCGACCGGGCATCTAGGGCCTGCGTTTCGGCTCCACGCCCTTCGGCTCCTGGCCGCGATGACGCCGCGCTCCGCCGCCGAGGTGTGGCACCGGGTGCCGGATGGCCGGTGGCGGAAGGCGGGGCTAGCGTGCTGAAGGGGCCCCCATCCGGAAGGAACGCCATGAAGCTCGACAAGCCGGTGCCCGGCGGGCCCTGCTGGACCGAACTGGGGACCAGCGACCTGGAGGGCGCGAAGCGGTTCTACGCGGAGGTGTTCGGCTGGCGTCCGGAGACGGATCCCCGGCCGGAGGCGGGCGGATACACGATCGCGCACCTGGGAGACGCGCCCGTCGCCGCCCTCTCACCCCTGTATCAGGAGTCGCAGCCCGTCGCGTGGAACGTGTCGTTCGCCGTGACGGACGCCGACGTCGCCGCGCGGCTCCTGGCGGAGGCGGGCGGAAAGGTCCTGGTCGGGCCGATGGAGGTGTTCGACGCGGGCCGTTTCGCGGTGGCCCTGGATCCGGGCGGCGCGCCCTTCCAGCTCTGGCAGGCAGGGACGTTCCCGGGCGCTGGGGTGTTCAACGCGCCCGGCTCGCTCGGCTGGGTGGAGCTGCTGACCCGTTCGCCCGAGCGCGCCGAGACCTTCTACACGACGTTGTTCGGCTGGACCGTGAACGCCTCCGAGCACTACACGCAGTGGGGCGTCCACGGGGCCGACTTCGGCGGCATGATCACGATGGACGACAAGTTCCCGCCCGAGGTGCCGCCCCACTGGCTGCCGTACTTCGCGGTGGAGGACGTGGACGCGGCGGCGGCGACCACGACCGGTGGCGACGGCAGTGTGCTCATGGAGCCCACCACCATGGCGGGAGGGCGACGGATCGCGGTGCTGCGCGATCCGCAGGGCGCGGTCTTCGGCGTCTACACGGCAGGCGCCGAGGGCTGAGCACGCCCGACGACGCGAACCACCACGACGGCACTGACGACACGGACGACACGGACGACACTGACGACACGGACGGCACGCCCGCGCGTGACCGCCGAAGCCGAGGCCCTGCGGGGCGTCGAGGGCGAGCCCGCGCGGCCCACCGAAGCCGCAGCCCGGGAGCCGTCGACGCCAAGCCCGCCCGGGCCGTCTCGGCCGTCGCCGCGCGGGACGTCGAAGCCGCGGCTGCCCGAACGGCTGCGGCTGCGGTCGCGCGGACGGTCGAATCCGTGGCCGCACCTCCGCCGCGGCGCCGACGGATCCGCGACAGCCGGTGGACCCGGTGCACCCGGTGCACCCGCCCGGGCCGAGTGGGATCCGGGGCGGCATCCCGCGGTGACGGCCAGCGCTTTCGGGCACGGTCGGAGCGCGGGCGGCCGTCAGGCCCGCAGCGCGCCCATGTGGCCCTCCAGCCGGCCCAGCAACTCGGCGAGGAGCGCGGACAGTTCTCCCTGGCTCGGCGGGTCCAGCACCTCCAGCACGGCAGCCTCGTAGGCCAGTTGCTCGGGCAGGATCGCGTCGACCAGGTCGCGGCCGGCGTCCGTGAGGCGGACGTGGGCGACGCGGCGGTCCCGGGTGTCGCCGCGGCGCTCCACCAGACCGCGCTCGGTGAGCTGCTTGAGGCGTTTGGTCACCGCGGCGCCCGAGGAGAAGGTCTCGCGGGCCAGCTCGCTGGGGGTCAGTTCGTGCCCCGTGCGGCGCAGCGCGCCGAGCAGGTCGAACTCGGGGCGGCTGAGACCGGCCCGGCGCAACGGGGCGTCCTCGGCCTGTTGCAGGAGTGCGGCGCAGCGGTTGACCCGGCCGATGATCTCCATGGGCCCGGTGTCGAGTTCGGGGTGCACGGCCTGCCACTGCCCCACCACGGCGGCTACCGTGTCTCCGCGCGTCGCCCCGCCGGCTCCGGCCCCGCCGGCCCCTTCCGTCGGTCTTCCCTGCGTCGGCGTCATGACCGTACGTCCTCCGCTCTGCCGCTCGTGCGCCGGTCCAGGAGAAGTCCCTGGCGCCGTACCGTAGCCGCGAGCGTACGGTGTCCGCTCTGCTCGGCGAGCACGACCCGCTCCATGGGGAGCGCGCGCTGCCACCACTCACCGGCGGCCGCGTCCGCGGTGGCCCGCAGGTCGACCAGGGCACCGGACAGCACCCGGCGGGCGGACTCCAGCTCGCCGGGGGCGACCTGCGGCTCGGCCGACAGTCGGGCGGCGCGCTCCCGGGCGCCCTCCGCGGTGGTCAGCGCCCGTTCGAGACGGTCGCCGGCGCGCCGGTTGGTGACGGCGATCGCGGCGACGAGACCGACCAGAGCGCCGATCAGCGTGTCCAGGACGCGTTCGGTGATCAGCTGTCCCGCGTCCTGGGTCCGGGCGAACTCGGTGATGAGCAGCGCCATCGGGGTGACGCAGATGCTGCCGAGCCAGTAGTTCCGGCTGATCAGCGCCTCCGCGCCGAAGTTCAGGGCGAGACAGCACAGGACGAGCGCCGCCTGGTGGAGGTGGGCCAGCGGAACGAGTGCGGCGAAGACGAGCACCCCGACGAGGTTGCCGACGACGCGCTGGACGCCCCGGCTCCAGGTGAGGGTGAGGTTGGCCTGGTAGAGGGAGGCCGCGGTGACCAGAGCCCAGTAGGGGCGGCCGACCCCGAGGGCGAGGGAGGCGTACCCGGCGAGGGCGCAGCCGACGGCGGTACGGACGGCGAGGGGGGTGAGCGGGCCGAGCCTGGTCCACAACGGCCGCTTTCCGGCGTCCAGTTCGGCCTCGACGCCGAGGAGTTCGTCGGCGGTCGCCGCCGGGTCGTCGACCTGTGGCAGGGGGCGGCGTCCGCGCAGGGCGCGCGCCCAGGCACGCAGTCGCTCGGGTTCCGTGTCGCCGGGGGCGGCGAGCGCGACCTCGGCCCGGACCACGAGCCGTTCGAGCGCGCGCCGGGACCCGGAGTCGGCGCCGGCGGCGAGCAGGGTCTGCCAGGCGGCGTGCACGGCGGCGGCCGTCGCGGCCCGGGCCCGCGCCGGACCGGCACCCGTAGCCGCGGCCGTCCCCACGCCCGCGCCTGCGTGCGCGCCGCCGGTCGTGCCTGCGCCCGTCCGCGCCGCGCCGCCGACCGCGGCGGCGTACGCGGCGGCGGCTTCGAGGGCCTGGGCGGTGGCCCGGCGCTCCGGGCCGTGCGGGCGTACGAGCCCGGGAGCCATGCCGACGATCCAGGCCCAGGCGCCCGCCGCCAGGGCCAGCGCGAGATGGCCGGGGATCTGGCCGAGGGACTGCGGGGCGAAGAGGGAGGCGGAACTGATGAAGGTGAGGACCACGTTGCCGGGCGGCCCGACCCGGCTCGCGTCGCACAGCACCTTCTGTACGGCGGCCAGCAGCGCGCCGACGGTGACGAGGACGACGGCGTTCGCGGTCAGGGAGGCGGCGAGCAGCGAGACGGCGAGGCCGCAGGTCATGCCGAGCACCACCAGCGCCAGGACACGGCCCCGGGCCGCGTACGGACGGTTGTGGGCGTACAGCGCGCACAGGGAGCCGGCCATCGTGTACATGGCCAGGTCGAGGCGGCCGAGCGCCAGCAGGGCGAGGTTGGGCGGGGCGATCGCGGCGACCGCGCTGAGGGCGGGCTTGAACCAGATGTCGGAGGGCCGGCCGAGGCGCAGCACACCGGCCAGCGGGAGGCGCCGGACGCGTGGGGTGACGGGGGTGGGGGTCGCACTGCTCATACCTACAAGATTAGCAGGTGTTTTACTTGTAAAAAATTCACCCGGGCCCGGTCGACATCTCCGGTGACCTGCCGTGCTCCGCCGAGTGCTCCCCGTGTACACCCTTGCGCTCGCTTGCGCTCCGCCCGGCCCGGGCATCCCTTGACCGACCGTCCAGGACCGCCGAGCGGGGAGGCTCGTGTGCATGGACCGGCGTCACCCGGCTGGCTGCTGGTCGCGCTCTGCGCGGCGACCGGGGCCTACTGCCTGCTGCGGATGCGCAGCAGGGTCGAGGAACAGCGCCGGGCCGCGGGCGGCGAGGCGCTCATGGGCTTCGGCATGGCCGTGATGGCCGTACCGGCGGCCGTGTTCACCCCGCCGTCCTGGGCCTGGCCGGCGTACGCGGTCGTGTTCGGCGCGGCGGGGGTGCGCGCCCTGTGGGCGGCGCGGGCCGACGCACACCATCTGCACCACCTGGTGGGCACGGCGACCATGGTGTACATGGCGGTCGTGATGGCCGCCGCCCCGGGCGGCGGCCATCACGACCACGGCGGTTCCGGACTGCCGTTGGTGACCGGGGTGCTGCTGCTCTACTTCGCGGGCTACGTGCTGGTGTCCGGCGTCCGGCTGCTGCCCGCCGCGGGCGGCACCGTGGGCGGAGGGTGGGGCGACCGGCCGGAGCTGGCGCGGGCGTGCCGGCTGTCGATGGGGATCGGCATGGTGGCGATGCTGCTGGCGCTCTGAGCCCGCGGGCCTTCCGGCAGCCGCCCGGGAGCGGCCCCGGGGGCCCGGCGGGGAACCTCGGGAGTCCGGCCGGGAACCTCGGGCGCCCGGCCGGGGCCCGCGGACACCCGCCGAGGTCCACGGACACCCGCACCGTACGAAATCGGCGCGGACGGCGCGAAGCCGCCGACGTCCGTGCCGGGCGCAATCGTTGCTTGCGTCACTTTGCCCGGGCGCCCCGTACCCCCGGGCGGCACGGCGCTCATAGGGTGCTCCCATGATGGTCCCCGCGGCACTGTTGCTGCTCGGCGCCCTGACCGCCGTCCTCGCCCCCCGGCTGCTCGCCCGCGCGGACTGGACGGACCGGGAACCGGTGGTCGCGCTGTGGGTGTGGCAGTGCGTGGTGGTGGCCGTCCTGGTGTGCTGCGCGCTGTCGATGACCCTCAGCGCCGCCGCGGCCTGGCAGGCGGTGCGCGGCCGGGTCTTCGGGCCTGCGCCCCGCGCGGTGGTGGAGGCCTACACGCTCGGCGCGGCGGGCCCCTGGACGGCGAAGTGCGCGGCGACGATCGCGGTGGCGCTCGCGTGCGGCGGGCTGTGGAGCGCCGCGATGCTGGTCCGGGAGGTCGCCCGTGCCCGGCTCGGGCGACGCCGTCGCCATAGCGAACTGCTCGTACGCGCACCGCTGTTGCCCGGCGAGACCGCACCCGGCGGCCGGCTCGTGGTGCTGGAGGGCGAGCGGCCGGACACCTGGTGGCTGCCGGGGCCGGCTCCCCGACTCGTGGTCACCACCGGTGCGTTGCGCCGCCTCAAAGGGCGTCGGCTGGATGCCGTCCTCGCCCATGAGCAGGGCCACGCCCAGGCCCGGCACGACTGGCTGCTGCATTGCTCGGCCGCACTGGCCAACGGGTTTCCGCAGGTACCGGTGTTCGCGGCGTTCCAGGCCGAGATGCACCGGCTGGTCGAACTGGCCGCCGACGACATGGCCTCCCGCCGCTTCGGGAGGCTGACGACCGCCCTCGCGCTGGTCGAACTCAACGAGGACCGGGGCGTGTTCGGTCCCGTCCCGACCCCGCACGCCCACGTTCCGCAGCGCGTCGACCGCCTCCTCGCTCCCCCGCACCGGCTCACCGCCGCTCACCGCCTGCGGCTGACGGCGGCGGGCGCGCTGGTGCCGCTGGTCCCGGTCCTGGTGGCGCTCGTACCGGCGCTGCGGGCACTGGGTTAGCACCTGCCCGAGCCGGGGGAGGCCAGGCGGCTAGGCCGTCGCGCGCGACACCCGGTGGGCCGGATCCCCGCGGGCACGCCCGGACGGCGACCCGGTAGGGTCCCGCGCATGACCGCCGTTCTGTTCGACTTCTCCGGCACCCTCTGCCGAATCGAGTCCGTCGATTCCTGGCTGCGCGCGGTGCTCTCCGAGGCTGATCTCGCCCTCCCCGAGGCCGAGTTGGCCGAAACGGCGCAGGCGCTGGAGCGGTCCGGAGCGCTGCCCGGCGGGAGCGTCCCCGCACATGTACCGCCAGAACTCGCCGAGTTGTGGGCGACCCGGGACTCCAGTGCCGAGCGGCACCGGGCCGCGTTCACCGGTCTGGCTCGTCAGGTTCCGCTGCCGGACGCTCAGTTGTACGACGCGCTCTACGACCGGCACAGGACACCGGCGGCGTGGACGCCGTACCCGGACGCCGTCGAGGTGCTGCGGGCGTTGCGCGAGCGCGGGATCGATGTGGGCGTGATAAGCAACATCGGCTGGGACATGCGTCCGGTGTTCCGGGAGCACGGCCTCGACCCGTTCGTGGACAGCTACACCCTGTCGTACGAACACGGCGTCCAGAAGCCGGATCCCCGGCTGTTCGCGGCCGCCTGCGCGGCGCTCGGCGCCGATCCGCGGGACACGCTCATGGTGGGGGACGAACGCCGCTCCGACGGTGGCGCGGCCGCTCTCGGCTGCCGGGTCCATTTCGTCGACCACCTGCCGGTCGCCGAACGCCCGGACTCCCTGCTCCCGGTACTCGGCATGGTGGGCTGACGGCCGCGACGCTCCGGGCCGGCCGACGGCAGAACACCCAAGCCACCGACAACACCGAGAACACCGAGAACACCGAAGTCACAGCACACATCGCCCAAGGCAACTACCAGTGCGGGAAGTACGTCCGCCTCGGACGATCCCCCGCGTCGCCCGAGGCGGACGACAGCCCGGCCGGCCCCGCACAGGGGTCGGCCAGGACGCGTTGAGTATAGTTGGCTGTCGGCCAGTCAACGCAGGAGTTCCAGCATGTCCCCGCGCAGCGCCTCGGTCAATGAAGAATTGCGGCGGCGTTCCCGGGAGCGGCTGCTTCAGGCGACGGTCGAACTGGTCCGGGAGCGTGGGTACGAGGCCACGACGCTCGGCGACATAGCCGACCGCGCGGGATCCGCGCGGGGCCTGGTCTCCTACTACTTCCCCGGCAAACGCCACCTCGTGCAGTCGGCCGTGCACCGGCTGATGCACCGCACCCTGGACGAGGCGCTGGAGCGCGAACCGTGCACCGAGGACGGGCGGGAGCGGATGGCACGGGCAGTCGACGCGGTTCTCGGACTGGCCCGGGACCAGCCCGTGCTGATGCGCACGCACATGGCGGGACTGCTCCAGGCGGAAGGCTTCGTGCAGTGTCCGGAGCAGCAGCGGCTGGCCGAACTGCTGCGGGACACCGTGGTCCGGCGCGGCTCGCAGAACGTCGACGCCGACTACCCGATGCTGCGCTCCCTGCTCATGGGCGCCGTCTACGCGATGGTCCTGCCGAACGTGCCCCTGCCGATCACGCCGCTGCGCGCCGAACTGTTCGAACGGTACGGGCTGGACTGGGAGATGGGCGTCCCGCCGGACACCGAGGCGGCCGGCGGGACGGGACAGACGGACATGTCGCGGTTCTTCGCGACGGACTGCCGACCGGTCGATCAGTCGAAGTAGTCCGGCTGGGTCTGCACGTTCAGCTCGCGCAACCGCACCCGCTTCGCCGGATCCGTGCGCCGGTCACTCAGCTTCAGGACGTCGAAGCCCTTGGCGATGTCGTTCGAGTAGATGTAGCCGTTGTAGTAGTACGCCGACCACGAACCGCCGATGGAGAGCGTGGTCGTGGACAGCGGGCCGCGCTCGAAGTAGGCGATCTCCTTCGGGGCGGTGGAGTCGGTGAAGTCCCAGACCGAGACGCCCCCCTGGTACCAGGCCTGGACCATGATGTCCTTGCCCTTGACCGGGATCAGCGATCCGTTGTGGGCCACGCAGTTCTCGGTGTCGGCCTGGTGGCGGGGGATCTTGTAGTAGGCGCGGAAGACGAGCTTGCGCCGGTCGCCCTTGCCGACGATGTCGTAGATGCCGTCGGCACCGCGGTCCGGACCCACGGTCGCGTTGCAGGTGGCGGCCCCTCCGCCGCCGAGTTCGTCGGTGAACACGACCTTGTTCGCCTTCTGGTTGAAGGTCGCCGAGTGCCAGAACGCGAAGTTGACGTTGTCCTCGACCTGGTCGATCACCTTCGGGTGTTCGGGATCCTTGATGGAGAACAGGATGCCGTCGCCCATGCACGCGCCCGCGGCCAGGTCCTTCTCCGGCAGCACGGTGATGTCGTGGCAGCCGGTGGTCTTGGAGACACCGGGGTTGGTGGGCGCGCCCGGGTTGCCGCCGCCGTCCGGGCCCTCACCGGGGAACAGGACGGGGAAGCTCACCACCGCGGCCTTCTCGGGGGCGTTGCGCGGCACCTTGATCACCGAGATGCCGTCGTGCGGCGGCCGGCAGTCGGGGTAGGTGGCGCTCGGCGAGTACGAGGAGACGTAGATGTAGACGTTCCTGCGCTCGGGCACCAGGGAGTGGGTGTGTGAACCGCAGGCGGTCTCGACCGCGGCGACGTACTTCGGGTTCGCCTTGTCGCTGATGTCGAAGATCTTCATGCCCTCCCACGACGACTTCTCGGTCGCGGGCTGGGTGGTGCTGTTGCAACTGCTGTCGCTGCGTGAGGAGTCGGTGGACAGGAACAGCAGGTCGCCGGAGACGGAGACGTCGTTCTGCGAGCCGGGGCACAGCACCTGGGCGACCGTCCTGGGCGCCTTCGGGTTGCCGATGTCGAAGATCCGGAAGCCGTCGTAGTTGCCGGCGAAGGCGTATCCGCCCTGGAAGGCCAGATCCGAGTTGAGGCCGGTGAAGGCGTCCTTGGGGACGTTGGCCAGGTGCTCGATGTCGGCGGAGTGGACGATCTCGTCCTGCCCGGGTATCTCGCCGTCGGCGATCGCCCGCGCCGCCTGGGCCTCGGCCCCGGCGGAGACCTCCTGCCGCGCCGCCGGGCCGTCCCCCGGGTCGGGGGTGGCGGCCGCCGGTACCGCGGTGAGCAGCGCGGCCAGGAGTCCGGCCGCGATCGCGCCGACTCCGGTTCTTCTGTGCCGTGTTCGGGGATGGTTCGACAGGGTCACTGCATCCTCCCTCGTCGCATGCACACGGGAACGGTTCACGCTCCCCCGAAGTATCGTATTGGTCATGCACATACCAAAAGAGGGCAACGGGCCAGTCGGCGAACCGCCCGAACCATGACGCACGGGGTACCTCTCCCGCTCCTCCTCCCCTGTCCGTACCAGCCTGTCCCGCTCGTGCCGTTGCCCAACCCGCCTGCCACAGGAGGACGTTGTGCTCACTCGTCACTCGTCCCGTACGTCCCTCGCCCTGGCTTCCGCGGTCGCCGTGGCCGTACTCGCGCTCGGCGGCTGCGACTCGGATTCCGGATCCGGGCCCGGGCCGGCCGGGACCGGCGGCCCCTCGGTGATCGTGCCGGGCGGGCCCGGCGAGGCGAACCGGACCCTGTCCGCCGAGGAGGCGGCCCGGCAGCGCGCCGATGACGACACCCCCGACGCGGCGGACCTCCGGTACGCGCGCCACATGATCGAACACCACGCCCAGGCCCTGGAGATGACCCGGCTGGCCCCCGACCGCGCGGAGTCGGCGGGCGTCAGACGGATCGCCGAGCGAATAGCCGCGGCCCAGGGGCCGGAGATCACCGCGATGGAGAGCTGGCTGAAGCCCTACGCCGAGGACGGCCGCGTCGGCACGCACGACCACACCGCGATGCCCGGCATGGCGACCGCGGCTCAGCTCACGGAGTTGCGCGCGGCCAGGGGCAAGGCCTTCGACGAGCTGTTCCTCACCTTGATGATCGCCCACCACGAAGGGGCGATCATCATGGCCACGGAGGTGAAGGCGCAGGGCAACAACGTCCGGATCGAGGAGATGGCCGACGACGTGATCGCCCAGCAGACGAGCGAGATCACCCGCATGCAGGGGATGCGGTAGGCGGACCAGGCGCAGGAGACGGAGCAGCCGCAGGACGTGGGACGCGCGGCGGACGAGGAAGCCGAGGCCGCCGGAGGACCCGCCCCCGTCAGCGCCGCGCGTGGCGCGGTGCCAGGTACCCGGCGTCCCGGGCCCGCGAGATCATCCTGAGCGACCTGCGACGGCTGCACCCGGTGGCGCACATCACCGCGAGCACGGGGTCGGCACCCTCCCGCTGGGCCGCCCGGTACTCCTGCGCGACCAGCCATCGCCCCTCGATACCGCGCGGCCAGGCGGGACGGGCGCGGCGCACGGAGGAGGGCGCGGCACCGGGACCGAAGCCGAGACCAAGGCCGAGGCCGAGGCCGAGGCCGAGGCCGCAGACGGTCTCACCGATGTCGCACTCGGGCGCCCCGGCCGGACCCTCGCCCGCCCTCTGCCCCCGTTCGACGGACGGCCCGCACACCTCGTACAGCGGACCCGAGATCCAGTCAGGAAGCACCACGAGGTCACCGAGGGAGAGGGGCGGCTGCGCCCGGACGTCCTCGATCGAGACGCGGCCACCGGACACCACGGCGAGCACGTCGACCCGGGCTCCGTCGGCGAAGGCCAGCCCGACGTCGAACCACGCGGTCACATCCGCCCCCTCCCGCAGTTCCCACGCAGGCCACACGGACACGACACCGTCCGAAGCGGAACGATCGGAAAGATCAAGAAAGGATGCATCCGGCACACACGTGACGTAACCGCATGATCACATTCCACAAGAACGGACACGCGCACGCCCAAACGCCACAGCACCCTGTCAGCGCAGCCGCCGCGGTGCCATGCTGAAGTCGTCAGCGACCTCCTCCGAACCCCCGTACCCCTCGGACAAGGAGTTCCGCCGTGCTGCGTGTCGCCGTCGTCGGCTCCGGGCCGAGCGGGTGCTACACCGCCCAGAACCTCGTCGAACTGGACTCCGGGGCGTACGTCGACGTCCTGGACCGGCTGCCGTGCCCGTACGGACTGGTCCGCTACGGCGTGGCACCCGACCACGAGAAGATCAAGTCGCTCCAGAACAACCTGCGCACGGTCCTGGAGCACGAACGGGTGCGCTTCCTCGGCGGGGTACGGGTCGGCGCCGAGGGAATCCCGGCCGCCCGGCTCCTGGAGCTGTACCACGCGGTGGTGTACTGCGTGGGCGCGGCCACCGACCGGCACCTCGGGATCCCCGGCGAGGACCTGCCGGGGAGCTGGTCGGCGACGGAGTTCGTGTCCTGGTACAGCGCCCACCCGGACGCCGGGGACGACCGCTACGTGACCGGGGCCCGTTCGGCCGTGGTCATCGGCGTGGGGAACGTCGCCGTCGACGTGGCGCGGATGCTGGCCCGCGGCCCGGCCGAGCTCAGCCCCACCGACATGCCGCAGGCCGCCCTGGCCGCGCTGGCCGAGAGCGGGGTGCGGGACATCCGGATGGTGGGCCGCCGCGGCCCGTCCCAGGCCCGCTTCACCACCAAGGAGCTGCGCGAGCTGGGCTCCCTGCCGGACACCGAGGTCACGGTGGATCCCGCCGAGCTGGCCGCGGATCCGGCGTACGGCGATCCCGGCGGCCTGCCCGCCGCGCAGCGCCGCAACATCGAGGTGCTGCGCGGCTGGGCGGCGCGACCGCCGACGGAGGCCGCGCGCCGGATCGGGCTGCGCTTCTTCCTGCGGCCGGTGGAAGTGCTCGCCGACGACGGGCGCGTGGGCGCGGTGCGTTTCGAGCGCACGGAGCCCGACGGACACGGCGGGGTGCGGGGCACCGGCCGGTACGAGGACGTCGAGGCGCAGCTGGTGCTGCGGTCGGTGGGCTACCGCGGGCTGCCGCTGGAGGGCCTGCCGTTCGACGCGGACCACGGCACGGTTCCGCAGCTCGCCGGACGCGTGCTGCGCGCGGGCGCCGTGTCGCCGGGCGAGTACGTGGCGGGCTGGATCAAGCGCGGACCGACCGGGGTCATCGGCACCAACCGGTCGTGCGCGAAGGAGACGGTGGCCTCACTGCTCGCGGACGCCCCGGCGCTCGGTGCGAGGGAGCTGCCCGAGGACCCGCTCGCGGCTCTGCGGGCCGAGGGGGTCGAGCCGGTCACCTGGGCGGGCTGGCTGGCGATCGAACGCGCCGAGGCCGAGCTCGGGGCCTCTCTGGGGCGAGGTGTCGTCAAGCTGCCGGACTGGCAATCGCTGCTGGCCGCGGCCCGGACCCCGGTCGGACCGGGACACCCGTAGCGGCCCGCGACGCTGCTTTTCGGCTCACGACTCTGTTCACCCCCTGAGTGCCATCTCGCCGTGGGAGCGCTCCCGCGCCCGACCCGGCAAGCCCTCGCCGTCGACGGGGAGTACCGGAACAGGTTCTGCGCGAGGCGTTGACTAGAAAGCGCTTGCCATCTACGTTCCGTTCAGCAGCGTGACCGATGCCTCGGGCGCAAGCCACGCAAAGGCCACGCTGACCGCACGCAGTGTTCTACATGGCGTACGTCATGCACATACATGACCACCCTGACCCCCACTGAAGGGACGCACCCGCATGCGCACTCGCCTCCCGCGCACCCATGCACGGAGCTCCGCACTGGCCGCCGGCGCCGCCGCTCTCGCCACGGCCGTCGTCCTCGCCCTCCCCCAGCCGGCCGGGGCGGCCGACACCTCCCCGGTCGGGTTCGGCGCCGGGACCACCGGCGGTGGCAGCAGCACGGCGGTCACCGTCACGACCCTGGCCGCCTTCAAGACGGCGGTGACGGGCGACTCGGCCAAGGTCGTCAAGGTCAACGGCCTGATCTCGCTGAGCGGTCAGGTCGACATCGGGTCCAACACCACGGTCCTGGGCGTCGGTTCGGCGTCCGGCTTCACCGGTGGCGGGCTGCGGCTGAAGAAGGTGACCAACGTCGTCATCCGCAACCTCAACATCAGCAAGCCGGTGGCGCCCGCCGACGGCATCACCGTCCAGGCCTCCACGAAGGTGTGGGTCGACCACAACTCCTTCTCGTCGGACCGCGACCACGACAAGGACTACTACGACGGCCTGCTCGACATCACGCACGGCTCGGACTACGTCACGGTGTCCTGGAACACCTTCAAGGACCACTACAAGGGCTCGCTCGTCGGCCACAGCGACAGCAACGCGAGCGAGGACACCGGGCATCTGCGGGTGACGTACCACCACAACTGGTTCAACAACGTCAACTCGCGCATCCCCAGCCTGCGTTTCGGCACCGGGCACTTCTACGACAACTACGTGGTCGGCGCCGACACCGCGGTGCACTCGCGGATGGGCGCCCAGATGTTCGTCCAGAACAACGTGTTCCGCTCGACCGCGGTCGCCGTGACGACGAGCCGCGACAGCGACGTGGACGGCTACGCCAACCTGAGCGGCAACGACCTCGGCGGCGCCGCCACCGAGATCTCCCGGACGGGCACCTTCACCAGCCCGCCGTACAGCTACACCGCCGAACCCGCCTCGACCGTCGTCGCCTCGGTGACCGCGGGCGCGGGCGCGGGAAAGATCTGACAACCCCCCATCCGGAAGCAGGTATCGGGACATGACCCCACCCGCACGGCCACGCACCCGACGGCGCGCCGTCACCGGCTCCCTGGCCGCCCTCGGTCTTTCGATTGGCATGATCACGGCAAGCGGTGCACTCACGCCCGCGAACGCTGCCACCTGGCCCACCGCGAGCGGCAGCCAGGCCGTCTCGTCCACCATCTCGGTCTCCGGCACCAAGGACTACGGGATGCTGCGCCTCTACGGCACCGGCGACCTGGGCAGCGGCAGCCAGGACGAGGACCAGGGGCCGATCCTGGAACTGGCCGCCGGCACCGTCCTGAAGAACGTCATCATCGGCGCCCCCGCCGCCGACGGCATCCACTGCCTGGGCAGTTGCACGCTCCAGAACGTCTGGTGGGAGGACGTCGGCGAGGACGCGGCGACCTTCCTGGGCTCCTCCTCGTCCAACGTGTACACCGTCTCCGGCGGCGGCGCGAAGGAAGCCAGCGACAAGGTGTTCCAGTTCAACGGCGCCGGCACCCTGAACGTCTCGAACTTCGCGGTGCAGACCTTCGGCACCTTCGTCCGCTCGTGCGGCAACTGCAAGACGCAGTACAAGCGGACGATCAACCTCAACACCATCGAGGCGACGTACAAGGGCAGCAAGCTCGTCGGCATCAACACCAACTACGGCGACAGCGCGACCCTGAAGAAGATCACCATCGTCGGGGACTCCAGCAAGAAGATCGTCCCCTGCCAGAAGTACATCGGCAACAACACGGGCGCGGAGCCGACCACGAACGGCTCGGGCCCCGACAGCACCTACTGCAAGTACGCCACCTCGGACATCACCTACAAGTGACCGTCCGCGCGGCGGCCGCACGGCACCGGGTTCACCGGGCGCCCGCGGCCGCCGCGCCTCCGTCCGGGCCACGACCGCGATCGGACTCCGCCTCCCCGCCACGGCCGCCCCCGGACTCCGACTCGCCGTCCTGACGGCCGGATTGCGGCACCGTCCGCGCCAACTCTCCCTGGTAGCCCGTGTACACGGAGCGCAGCGCCGCCCCGGGCCAGTCGTCCGGCAGGAGTTCGGGGGGCAGCACGGGGTCGGCGAGCAGATGGCGTACGACCGCCGCGAAGCCGGTGAGGCGGTCGGCCGGGCGGTCGGCGCGGGCCACATGGGCGAGCAGGGACCGGGCGGTGGCGGCCCAGTCGTCCAGCGGCCACAGGCTCGCGGCCAGCCCGGCCGAAGTACGGTCGGCCGCCGGGCCGACGCCTGCCGGACCTGCGCCTGCCGGGCCGTCGGCCGCGGTCACGCCGGCCCCGGGCCGGTCGGCCACGGCCGCGGTTCCGCCGGGGCGCGCGATGTAGTGCTGGGCCACCGCCTCCAGGTCTTCCGGCAGCGTGCGCAGCAGATTGGCGGGCCGCAGCCAGACGCCCTCGCGGAGTTCGGCCAGCCGGAGCGCGGCCAGCCGGGCCCTGAGGTCGGCGCGTTCGGCGGGGCCGCGCCCGGTCGCCGTGATCACCACCATCTCCCAGTCGCCGTGCCACGGGCGCGTGCGGGGCCGCACGGCCTCGTCCTGACGGCGCTGGCGGGACAGCAGCCGGTCGCTGAGGCCGTAGACGGCGTCCGTACGCCGCAGATCGCCCGCCGCCACCATCCGGCTCAGCGCCGCACGGAGCGCCGACCCGCCGACGCCGAAGGGCTCGACGGCGCTGACGAGGTCGCGCACCGGGAGTTCGGGCGGGTGGGCGCCGAGCAGCAGGCTCAGCACGACCGAGCGCGCGGACAGGGGCCGCAGGTCGACCTCGCCCGGCTCGGCCGGCACGTTCATCCGCAGGGGCACGGCACGTACTTTACGTGCGCCCCGTTATTGCATCATTGCTACGGCCGCAGCGAAGGTGCAACATGGACGGCATGGTCTCGACACTCGCGCACGAGCAGCCGCAGCACGACGCCCCGCACGCAGCCCCGGACGGCGTCGGCCACCGCCCCACCCGTGATGCCACCCAAGACGTCACCAACCAGGCCCCTCCCCTGGCCCCGTACGACGCCTCGGCCGACACGGCACTGCTGGAGGGGCTGCGCCGGGAGGGAGCCGGCTGGGCCGAGGACGACGTCCGACGCCTCGGTGTGCTGGCCGGCGGCGCCGAGGCGCAGGAGTGGGCCGAGCTGGCCAACCGCCACGAGCCCGAGCTGCGCACCCACGACCGCTACGGCAACCGCGTCGACGAGGTCGACTTCCATCCGAGCTGGCACCAGCTGATGCGGACCGCGGTCGCCGAGGGCCTGGCCGGCTCCCCCTGGGCGGACGAACGACCCGGTGCCCACGTGGCCCGCACGGCCGGCGGCCTGGTGTGGGGACACACCGACGCCGGGCACGGCTGCCCCACCTCGATGACGTACGCCGCCGTCCCCGCCCTGCGCCGCCAGCCGGAGCTCGCCAAGATCTACGAACCCCTGCTGACCAGCAGGGAGTACGAGCCGGGGCTGCGGGTGCCGGCCGAGAAGCGCGGACTGCTCGCGGGCATGGGGATGACCGAGAAGCAGGGCGGCTCGGACGTCCGTACGAACACGACCGTGGCCACGCCCACCGCCGAGCCGGGCGTGTACACCCTGCGCGGGCACAAGTGGTTCACCTCGGCGCCGATGTGCGACGTCTTCCTGGTGCTGGCCCAGGCGCCGGACGGTCTGTCCTGCTTCCTGGTCCCGCGGGTCCTGCCCGACGGCAGCCGCAACACCTTCCGCATCCAGCGGCTGAAGGACAAGCTCGGCAACCGGTCCAACGCCTCCTCCGAGCCGGAGTTCGACGGGACGGTGGCGTGGCTGGTGGGGCCCGAGGGGCACGGCGTCAAGACCATCATCGAGATGGTCAACTGCACACGGCTGGACTGCGTGATGATGTCGGCGGCGCTGATGCGCAAGACGCTCGTGGAGGCGGGACACCATGTGCGCCACCGCAGCGCCTTCGGCGCGCGACTGCTGGACCAGCCGTTGATGCGCAACGTCCTGGCCGACCTCGCGCTGGAGTCGGAGGCCGCGACGACGCTCACCCTGCGACTGGCGGGCGCGGCGGACCGGGCGGTGCGCGGGGACGCCGGTGAGCGGACGTTCCGCCGGATCGCCACCGCCGTCGGCAAGTACTGGGTCACCAAGCGCGGCCCCGCCTTCACGGCGGAGGCGCTGGAGTGCCTGGGCGGCAACGGCTACGTGGAGGAGTCGGGCATGCCCCGGCACTACCGCGAGGCGCCCCTGCTGTCGATCTGGGAGGGCTCGGGGAACGTCAACGCCCTCGACGTGCTCAGGGCGCTCGGGCGCGAACCCGGTGCCGCGGACGCCCTGTTCGCCGAACTCGACCTGGCCCGGGGTGCGGACGCCCGCCTGGACGCGACGGTGTCCCGGCTCAGGAGCGGCCTGGCCGGCGCGTCGCCGTCCGGCGCCCGTCGGCTGGTGGAGCTGATGGCCCTCGCCCTCCAGGCCTCCCTGCTGGTGCGGTACGCCCCGCCCGCGGTCGCCGACGCCTTCTGCGCGACCCGGCTCGGCGGCGACTGGGGGTACGCCTTCGGCACGCTGCCCGACTCGGCGGACCTCGACGCGATCCTGAGCCGGGCGCTGCCGGACGGGGAGTGAGCGTCAGCCCGTCCGGTGCCCCCAGAGCGGGTCGAACCGCGCCCAGTCGACGTCCCACTGGTCCATGCGGCGGCGTTCCAGACGGGCGCGGACGGCGCGGCCGACGATGAAGGGGACGGCGGCGGTGCTCACGCCGGCCAGGCCGCCGATCAGGGAGGCCCGCAACCGGGCCTCGTAGGGGGTGGCGGGCCTGCTCACCAGGGTGCCCCGGCGGTCCGTCCAGACCACGACCGGGGTGCCCGCGGTGCTGCCGGGCCGGACCCGGACGAGTCCGGAGTGCGCGGTTCCGTCGACCGCGGTCCAGGCCGCTCTCCCCCACACCCGGTCTCCGCTGGCGTTGCCGGTGTGCGCGGTGGCCCTGCCGGGCGCACGCTCGGAGAGGTGGGCGACGGCGGGGCGCCAGTCCTCGCGCTCGCGGGCCAGTTCGTCCTCGACGGACCGGGTCGCCGTCAGCCCGGCGAGCACCCCGGCGAGGACGGTGAGCACCCCGGCTCCGAGCAGGACCCAGCCCTCCATCGCGTCGGCACGGCGTCTGAGCGGATTGCGCCGCCAGCGCCACAGCCACACCTTCGGACCACGGAACGCCATCGAAGGCTTCCTCCTCGTGAGCGCACGAACATCCCCGACCGCCCTCCCATACGGGAGAGGCGGCCGCGATGCTCAGGGCGAGTCCTCCAGCTCGACGTTCCCACGGGTCCTTCGACCCGCGCAGGCGTCTGTCCGAAAGTGCCCGGAACCTGTTCGTCCAACAGCGCGGACTGGCGTCGCGCGACCGACACCGCGCCCTGTGACCTGCGCGGACGCCGCCCGCGGGATGACTGTCAGTGGCGGGGTGCAGACTGGCCGGTGTCCGAGAGGAATCCGTCGCGGAGGTGATCGGGATGACCGAGGTACTGCTCGCCGTGGGCACGCGCAAGGGCCTGTTCATCGGGCGCCGGCGCGGTGGCTCGTGGGAGTTCGACGAGAGTCCTTGCTTCAACGCCCAGGCCGTGTACTCGGTGGCCGTCGACACCAGGGGCGACACCCCGCGGCTGCTGGCCGGCGGCGACAGCGCCCATTGGGGCCCGTCCGTGTTCCACTCCGACGACCTGGGACGGACGTGGACCGAACCGGCCCGACCCGCCGTCAAGTTCCCGAAGGACACAGGCGCTTCGCTGGAGCGGGTGTGGCAGCTCCACCCGGCGGCGGCCGAGCCGGACGTGGTGTACGCGGGCACGGAACCCGCCGCGCTGTACCGCTCCGAGGACCGCGGCGAGAGCTTCGAACTCGTCCGGCCGCTCTGGGAACACCCCACGCGCTCGCGCTGGGTGCCGGGCGGCGGCGGTGAGGGGCTGCACACCGTGATCACCGACAAGCGGGACGCCTCGGCGGTGACGGTGGCCGTCTCCACGGCGGGGGTGTTCCGCACGACCGACGGCGGCGCGAGCTGGTCGCCGTCCAACTCCGGTGTCTCCGCGGTGTTCCTGCCGGATCCGAACCCCGAGTTCGGCCAGTGCGTGCACAAGATCGCCCAGGACGCGGCGACCCCGGACCGTCTGTACCTCCAGAACCACTGGGGGGTGTACCGCAGCGACGACGCGGGCGCCCACTGGACCGACATCGGCGAGGGGCTGCCGTCCACGTTCGGGTTCGCCGCCGCCGCACACCCCCACCGGGGCGACACGGCGTACGTGTACCCGATCAACGCCGACGCGGACCGGGTGCCCGCCGACCGGCGGTGCCGGCTGTTCCGTACGGCGGACGCGGGCCGGAGCTGGGAGCCGCTGTCGGCGGGCCTGCCCCAGGAGGACCACTACGGCACGGTGCTGCGCGACGCGCTCTGCACCGACGACGCCGACCCCGCGGGTGTGTACTTCGGCAACCGCAACGGCGAGGTGTACGCGTCGGCCGACGACGGCGACAGCTGGCGGCAACTGGTGTCCCACCTGCCGGACGTGCTGTGCGTCCGGGCGGCGGTCGTCGCCTGACGGAGGAGAGGCCCGGCAGCGGAAAGACCCCCGCAGAGGAAGCCCCGACAGAGGAACGCCTCGGCAGAGGAACGCCTCGACGGAAGCAACGTCTCGACAGAAGAAAGAGGAGACAGCAGCACCTGATGGAACCAACGCACGTGATGACGAAGCCTGTTGGGCCGCCCTTGCCCGGCCTTGGCCACCGGTTGATCGCCATCGCCCGTACGGCAGTAGGGTGACGCCCGTGGCACCACGACCCTTGCACGAGATCGTCGAACCCGGCTGGGCCCAGGCCCTCGCACCCGTGGCCGGGAAGATCGCCGAAATGGGCGACTTCCTGCGCGCGGAGATCGCCGCCGGACGCACCTATCTCCCGGCCGGACCGAACGTCCTGCGAGCCTTCCAGCAGCCCTTCGACGAGGTACGCGTCCTCATCGTCGGTCAGGACCCCTACCCCACCCCGGGACACGCCGTGGGCCTGTCGTTCTCGGTCGCGCCCGAGGTACGACCGCTGCCGGGCAGTCTCATCAACATCTACCGCGAGCTGACCGCCGATCTGGGGGTGCCTCCGCCGACCAACGGCGATCTGACGCCGTGGACCCAGCAGGGCGTGCTACTGCTCAACAGGGCGCTGACCACCGCTCCGCGCTCGCCGGCCGCGCACCGGGGCAAGGGCTGGGAGGAAGTCACCGAGCAGGCGATACGGGCCCTTGCCGCGCGCGGCAAGCCCCTCGTGTCCATCCTCTGGGGCCGTGACGCCCGCAACCTGCGCCCGCTCCTCGGGCAGCTCCCGGCGGTGGAGTCGGCCCATCCCTCCCCCATGTCGGCCGACCGTGGATTCTTCGGCTCCCGCCCCTTCAGCCGGGCCAACGACCTGCTGATCGGCCAGGGCGGTCAGCCCGTGGACTGGCGCCTGCCGTGACCGGCCGGGGCGTCCCGGCCGGTCTGCTCGCCGTGGACTCCGGAGGCTCCGGACTGCGTGCGGCCCTCGCCGTCGCGGACCGGGGCGTCCTGGCCCGGCGGGCGTCCACCGTGCCGGTGCGCACCGGCGCGCGGGGCATCGACCCGGGGCACCTCATGGAACAACTGGTGCCGATGGTCCGGGCGTTGACCGCCGAGACCGGAGTGCGCGAGCTGGCCGCGGCCGTCGTCGGCGCGGCCGGGCTGAGCACGCTGGGCGACGCCCTGCGCGCCGAACTCCCGGACGCGCTGGCCCGGGAGTTCGGGGTGGCGAAGGTCGCCCTGGCGGCCGACGCCGTCACCGCGTACGTCGGCGCCCTCGGACCGGGCCCGGGAGCCGTGATCGCCGCCGGGACCGGGCTGATCGCGATCGGCACGGACCTCGCCCACTGGCGTCGCGCGGACGGCTGGGGACATCTGCTCGGCGACTGCGGCGGTGGCGCGTGGATCGGACGGGCCGGCCTGGAGGCCGCGCTGCGCGCGCACGACGGACGGCCGGGCGGATCGGCCCGGCTGCGCGCCCGCGCCGAGGCCGAGTTCGGGCCGCTCCCCACGCTGCCCGGCCGGCTCTACCCACGCGCCGACCGGGCCGCCGTCCTGGCCTCCTTCGCACCCGGTGTGGCCGACTGCGCGCACCAGGGCGACCCCGTCGCCCTGGACATCCTGGGCGCGGCCGCACGGCAGATGGCCGAGTCCGCGGCCGCCGTCTGCCCGGTCTCGGGCGGACCCCGGATCGCCCTCACCGGTGGCCTGTTCAGGATGGGCGACCCCCTGCTCCGCCCGCTGGAGATCGAACTGGCGCAAAAGCTACCCCACGCGCGACAGGTCCCGGCCGTCGGCGATCCCCTGCACGGATCGGTCCGCATGGCCGCTGACCTGGCAACTGGTGCTCTCACTCTGCCGAGTGACGGAACAATGCTGTACGTGGCGCCCAAAAAGGGGATTGCCCCCAGGAAGGACAATTAGCCCGGAAGTCACGCCGATCACTGCTGATCCGCACGTAACTCATCAGACAAAACCGGACGGATACCGCTCACCTGCACCCTCCCCGAACAGGGGAACCCGGTGAGCCAGTAACATGCGGCGCCATGAGCTCCCCCACTGGGCCCGCGTCCGGCCTGCCTGTACGAATGCCGCGCCCCCGCCAGCCTGGGCGGCACCGGCGACCCGAGCCCCTGGCGGCTCCCGAAGGCGCGCCCGCGCTTGTCCTGGCCGTGCCGGGCACCCCCGGTACCGCCACGCGCGGACTCGCCGAGGAGGTCGTGAGCATCGCCCGCTCCGAGCTCCCCGGCCTCGACGCCCGCATCGGTTACCTCGACGGGGACGACGCGGAGTTCCCGACCCTTCAGTCCGTGCTCACGCACGCCGCCGAAGAGCGCACCGCCCGCTACGAGCAGGCCCTCGCCGCCGGCCTCGAGGTCAAGGAGCCGGACGGCCCCGTCGCCGTCGTCGTGCCCCTGCTGGCCGGTCCGGACAGCGCCCTGCTGCGCCAGGTCCGCCAGGCCGTGATGGAGAGCCGGATCGCCGCCGACCTGACCGACGTCCTCGGCCCGCACCCGCTGCTGGCGGAGGCGCTGCACGTGCGTCTGTCCGAGGCGGGTCTGGCCCGCGCGGACCGCGCCCGTCTGTTCACCGTGGCCACCGCCGCGGACGGCATCATCCTGGCCTCGGTCGGTGGCGAGGAGGCCGTGCAGGCCGCCGGGATCACCGGCATGCTGCTCGCCGCGCGCCTGGCCGTGCCGGTGATCGCCGCGGCCCTCGACCAGGAGGGTTCGATCGCCTCCGTCGCCGAGCAGCTCCGCGCCTCGGGCTCGCAGCAGCTGGCGCTGGCGCCCTACCTGATCGGCCCGGAGATCGACGCGGCCCTGGTGGCGGACGCGGCCGAGGAGGCGGGCTGCTCCGCCGCCGAGGCGATCGGCCCCTACCCGGCCATCGGCAAGCTGGCCCTGGCCCAGTACAGCGCGGCCCTGGGCATCGCCCCGCAGCAGCCGCAGGGCACGCCGGCCCACTGACCCGGACGCCTGACCGCGACCCACCGGAAGGGCCCGCTCCGTACGCCGGAGCGGGCCCTTTCGCCTTGCCGGTCCCGGCCGCCCCGGTCCGCCGGGAAGAGGGCTCCCGGCAGACCGGACACAGGGCCCCGCCCTGAGCCCGGCGTGGCGCCACCGTCCCGTCCCGCCCTCAGATGTCCTGCCACCCGGCAGGGCCCCGGCACCGTCCCACCGGTCCTCAGCCGAAGATCACGCAGGAGGCCGCCGGCACCTCGACGCTGCCGCCGTGCCGCGGCAGGCCCGTCTCCGGGTCGACGAAGAACCAGGTGACGTCGCCGGAACGCTCGTTCGCGACGTACAGGAATCCGTCCGACTCGGCGAGCGCGCGGGGCCAGTGCCCGCCGCAGGGGACCGTGCCGACCAGCCGCAGCCCCTCACCCTCGACGGCGAGCACGGACAGCACGTCCTCGCCGCGGGTGGCGGTCCACACGAAGCGCCCGTCGGGCGAGACGGCGATCCCGGAGGGGTAGGCGTCGCCCGCGGGGGCACCGGACAGCACCGGGGTCTCGGCCAGCGGCCTGAGCGAGCCGTGCGCGTCGTCCCAGCGGCAGACGGTGACGGTCGGCGTGAGTTCGTTCAGCACGTAGGCGTACGAGCCGTCGGGATGGAAGGCGAGGTGGCGCGGGCCGGAGCCGGGCCGCAGGGCGCTCTCCCGGTGCAGTACGGGCACGCCGTCGGCCAGTGTGCACACCCGTACGGAATCCGTGCCGAGGTCGACGCTCACGGCCCACCGGCCGCTCGGGGCGGGCTGCACCTGATGGGCGTGCGGCCCCTGCTGGCGGCGCGTGTGGGGACCGGAACCGGTGTGCTCCAGGATCCCGGACACGGCGGCGGCAAGGGTCCCGTCGGGGCGGACGGGCACCGCGCTGACGCTGCCCGATCCGTAGTTGGCGGTCAGGACGTGTCCGTCGAAGACGCTGAGGTGGGTGGGCCCGCTGCCACCGACCAGGATCGGCGGCCCCGCCTGCACCACCTTGTCGCCGTCCACGCGATACGCGGCCACCGCGCCCTCGGTCGTCTCGCTCACCGCGTACAGAGTGCCCCCGTCGGGCGACAGGGCCAGGTAGGAGGGGTCGGGGACGCCGTCCACGCTGTTCAGGACCGTCAGCGCGCCATCGGCCGCGTCCACGGCCGCCGTCACGAGCCCGGGCCCGCCGGCCGCCGTGAACGACCCGATGAACGCCCGCTGCCGCCTGCCGCCGTCTGTCACCGCTGTCCCCTCTCGTCCGCACATGTCGGACGCGACGGTAGCAGTCGGTCGTCAGCGGTCTAGACCAAGACTCCGGTCCGCCGTCGTGCCCGGCACGGGCCGCCGGGTCGTGCGCGCCCGGCCGCCCGCGGACGACTCCGGGCGGGCCGGCCGGACCGGGCCCGCGGAACGTCGGGCGAGCTCGCCGGGCGAACCGTCCGGGCAGTCCTGACCAGGCGCGTCGGGCCGGATCACGAGGTCGCCCCGGGCGCCGTCCGCGCGGTGTGCGCGCGGCCGTCCAGCGGGTCGCACGCAGGAGCCGGTACGGACGCGTGGGCCGGACGTCCGGGCGGCGGGGCCCCCTCCAGGTGACTCCGGAGACGGCTCCGGGAGCGGCCCCGACCCGCCACGACCCGCACCGCGTACGACCGTTTGGAGCATCGGAGCAGGTCGCGCCCGAACCGGTACCCACAAGCCGCTCCGACCCGCAGGCCACTGCGACCCGCAAGCCACTGCGACCCGCAGACCGCCGCTACCCCGCAGACCGCTGCGACCCGCGGGCTGCCGCTACCGCTTGCGGGGCGTTCCGTCCCTCAGGCGCCGACCAGCGGTGATCCGGACGGCGTGCGCAGGGGCGCGGCGAGTTCCGCGAGGGCCCGTTCCAGGCCGTGGAGGTGGGCCAGCGCGGGTTCGACCGGCGGCTGGGCGGTGGCGGACGGCGGCTGCGCGCCGTCGTCGGCGCGCTCGGTGAGCGCCTCCACCGCGGCCTCCACGCGCCAGCACGCGGCGGCCAGGCGGGCGTCGTGCGAGGCCTCCGGGTCGGCTGCCACGGCGACCAGGCCGCGGATCTCGCGGGCGCAGTCGTCGAGCAGCGCGAGCACCTGGCGGGCGCGCCGCTTGCGGCCGAGCATCGGGTTCAGCGGATGCACCAGCGGGGCGACGGAGAGCCGTACCCGGCCGAGGAGCTGTTCCAGTTCGCCGACGCGACGGGCCGGGTCGACATAGTCCGCTCCGGAGAGACGGGCGGCGGCCTCCGCGGTGCACAGGCGGACGCAGCGCAGGGCGCGCTGGATCCACGCGTCGGTGACGGCATGCGTGGTGACGGGCAGCACGAAGAGCACGGCGAGTCCGGCACCGAGCGCCCCGACACCGGTCTCCGTCAGCCGGAGCGCGAGGAGGCCGGGACCGAGCACGCCGAGCAGCCCGTACAGCAGCCCCGCCATGAGCGTCACCCAGAGCATCATCCAGGTGTAGGAGACGGCGGCGGTGTAGAAGATGCCGAAGACGCAGACGGCGAGGAGCACGGCCGTGGGCACCGCCGCCCCGTGCACCGGAAGGGCGACGAGCAGGCCGAGGCCGATGCCGATCACCGTGCCGAGGACGCGCCGGAAGCCGCGTACCAGCGTCTCGCCGCGCGAGGCGGTGTTGACGAAGATCCACCAGGTGGCGCCCACGGCCCAGTACCAGCGTTGCCCGGACACCAGCTGCCCCACGACCAGCGCGAAGCCCGCGCCCGCCGTCGCCTGGACCGCCTGGCGGGTGGTCACGCGGGCCAGCCCGGTGGCGCCGGGCGGGGCGGGCGCCGCGGCCGGGGGCAGGCGTCGCTCGTAGCACCACAGTCCGAAGCGCACCGCGGCCGCGGCGAGGACGGACAGGAGCACGGCGGCGTAGAGCCGGGGCAGCTGTCCGGCGGTCGCGTGCAGGAACTGCGCGATGAAGAAGGTCATGAAGGCGAACACGCCCAGGCTGTGGCCGCGCGGGCCCCAGCGGCGCGCGTACACGCCCGCGCCGACCACCGCTAGGAAGGCGAGGTCGCGGGCGACCGGGTACTCGTGCAGGGCCGCCGCGACGGTGAGGAGGGGCAGGCCGACGACGGGCAGCAGCGCGGTGGTGACCGCCTGGCCGCGGACCGTGGCGTCGGTGACGGTGAACAGGGCGAGGAGTGCGGCGAGCCCGCCGGTGACGGTGCCCGCGAGAGGGTTCCCGGCCAGTTGGCAGCCGAGGACCGCGAGTCCGATGCCGAGGACCGCCCGCGCGGCGAAACGCAGCCGCACGCGCCCCGGATCCGGAGCCATGAACACCCTCTTCAGCACGTGCTTGTCGCTCCCTCGGAAACGGCATGAAAAAGGCGCCGCGGGATCCGCAGCGCCATCGACGTGTCCATGAGAGCATCCCCGCCGCCACTGGCTCAAGTGGCGTCCGCCCGGATGGGCCATTGGCACAGCTCGGGCGGGCTCGGCCGATCCATGGCGAGGCCAACGGACCACGTCGTCCGGTCCACCCCGTATGCGGCTCCGTGCGCCATTGGTACAGTCGTAGATGATCATCGAATGCCGACGAGGAGGCCGGGCAGCATGGCCGTGGACGAGCTCGACACCCGCATCCTGCGGCTGTTGCTCGAACAGCCGCGCACCAGCGTGCGCGAGTACGCCCGGATCCTGGGAGTCGCGCGCGGCACGCTCCAGGCCCGTCTGGACCGGCTGGAACGCGACGGCGTGATCACCGGCACGGGGCCGGCCCTGTCCCCCGCCGCGCTCGGTCATCCGGTCCTGGCGTTCGTGCACGTCGAGGTCACCCAGGGCCACCTCGACGACATCGGCGAGGAGCTCGCGGCCGTGCCGGAGATCGTCGAGGCGTTCTCGATCACCGGTGGCGGAGATCTGATGACCCGGGTGGTGGCGCGCGACAACGCCCACCTGGAGGACGTGATCCAGAAACTGATCAGTCTGCCGGGCGTGGTCCGCACCCGCACGGAGGTCGCGCTGCGCGAGCGGGTGCCGCACCGGCTGCTGCCGCTGGTGGAGTCGATCGGCCGAGCGGCCGGGAAGTAGCCCGGCCGCTCGGCCGCCGGGCCCCGTCGGTCTACGAGCGACGGCGGGGCCGGCCTCGCTTGGCGCCACCGCTGCCGCCGCTTCCACCGCTTCCGCCGCTCTTCGGGCCGCCGGAGCGGCCGCCGCGCGCGGTGCCGCCGGCCTTCTTCGCGGTGCCGCCCGTGGACTTGCCGCCGGACCTGCCGGTGGCCCCGGCCGCCGTCCGGCCGGCCGGCTTGCCCTCGTTCGGCTTGCGGCGCGCGTCGGCCGTCGCGCCGCGCTCGCTCTTCGGATCCCGCGAGGAGGATGTGCGGCCACGGGTGCTGTTGACCGTCCGGCCGCGCACGATGCCGATGAAGTCCTCGACGAGGTCGGTGGTGGCCTCCTCCGGCCAGGACAGGACGACGCTCGACTGCGGGGCGTCGGCGACCTGCCGGTAGGTGAGGTCCCTGCGGTGGTGCAGGCGGGCCAGCGACTGCGGGACGACCAGGACTCCCACACCCGCGGCCACCAGCTCGACGGCGTCCTCCGTGGTCGCCGGGCGCTCGAAGGCCGGCTGCCCCGGTGGCCGCTCCCAGTCGAGGACGTCGTCGAGGGGATGGAAGACGACCTCGTCGGCGAGGTCCTCCAGGGTCACCTCGTCCACCGCGGTCAGGAGGTGGTCCTTGGGGACCACGACGACCGTGGTCTCCGTGTAGAGGGGGATCGCGCTGAACACCGTACGGTCGACCGGGAGGCGCAGGACGCCCGCGTCGGCGTCGCCGCCGCGCAACACATCGGATGCCTGGGCGGCCGGTACCTGAAGGAGGGTCAGCGGGACGTCGGGCAGGCGCTCGTTCCAGATCCGCACCCACTTGGCGGGTGTCACCCCGGGGACGTACGCCAGCCGGAACGAGGGGGATTCTTCCGAGCCTGTCACCCCGCCAGGCTACCGGCTGTGGTCGGACGTCTCGTCCCGGGCCGATAGTCTGGACTGTATGAAGTCGCACCAGACCACCCAGACGATGAAGCCCGCCACGGCGGCGAAGAAGCTGGGTGTGTACCTCCCCGCCACGCCCGCCGCGTTCCAGGAGGGTGTCGTCACGCGCGCCGAACTGAACGAGCTCCAGGCGAACCCGCCCGAGTGGCTTCAGGAGCTGCGCCGCAACGGCCCGCACCCCCGTCCGGTGGTCGCGGCGAAGCTGGGCGTCTCCATCGCGGGTCTGGCGCGCGGCGGGGTCACGGAGGCCCTCACCACCGAGCAGATCTCGGCGCTCAAGGACAGCCGGCCGGAGTGGCTGGAGAAGGAGCGCTCCACGCAGGCCGATGTGCGCAAGGAGACGGCCCGTATCAAGAAGCGCGACGCCGAGCGCGCCGAGCGGGAGCCGCGTTCCTGACGTCCGCGGACCGGTGGCGACCGGGCCGCCACCGTCGGCACCGCGCGGGGACCCGGACGACTTCCGTGCCCCTGCTCCCGTGACCGGGTTCGCCCGGCGGCGCTCCCGTGACCCCGATCCACTCGACTGTGAAATAATCCCATATGCCCGATGAAGGGTTACTTTCATGGTCAAGGGAACGTACGCGACCGAGTACGGGCTGATCCGGATCGACCGCACCGGTCAGGCCGAGGCCTTCGACGCGATCGGCAGTCGCTACGACGAGGCGTTCCGGCAGAAGGACGGCCAACTGTCCGCCGGTGCCTGGCTGATCGCCTCCCTGCCCGCGGGTTCCCGTGTGCTCGATCTGGGCTGCGGCACCGGACTGCCGACCACGCGCCAGCTCGCGGACGCCGCCCTGGAGGCCGTCGGCGTCGACCTCTCCCCCGGGATGCTGCGGCTCGCCCGGGAGAACGTCCCCGGTGCCACCTTCCATCAGCTGGACCTCGCCGACCTCAGGCCGGACGGTCCCCGCGACCTGGGCCGCTTCGCCGCCGTCGCGGCCTTCTTCTCCCTGTTGATGCTGCCGCGCGCGGAGATCCCCCTCGCGCTGCGCACGGTCCGGCACCTGCTGGTCCCGGGCGGTCTGTTCGTCCTGTCGATGGTGGAGGCCGACGTGGACGACTTCGCCATCCCGTTCCTCGGAAACACGATCAGGGTCTCCGGCTACCTGCGGGAGGAGCTGTACGAGGTCATCGGGGCCGGGGGCTTCGAGATTCTGAGGGAATCGTCCTACACCTACGCCCCGGCGGTCGCCGACGTACCGCCCGAGGAGCAGGTGTTCCTCTGCTGCCGACGCCGTGACTGACCAGACACGAGGCGGCACCGCGGACCGCGGCGCCCCCTGAACGGGACGAAGCGTGTGACGAAGCAACGCACTTCTCATCAAGGCCCCGCCCAGGCCGGCCGGGCCTCCGGCGGTCTGCTGGACGGGACGAGGGAGCGCGCCGTGGCGGAACACACCCTGGACCCGCTGCCGGTCGGGGCCGGACCGCAGACCGACCGGCTGCGGTATCTCGACGTGGCGACCCGGCGCATCGCCGGCGGGATGGACCTGGACGAGACGCTCCGGGAACTGCGCCGGGCCGCCGTGCCCGCGTTCGCGGACGTCATCCTGATCCATCTGCACGACCCCCTGCCGGTCGGGGACGAAAAAATGCCCGCGCCAGGCGTGCTGAAACTGCACAGCATCGACCGGGCGCCGGAGCCGCCCACGGCCGACCGGTCCGCGCCCTCCCTGTCCGACGAACTCCCCCGGCGCTCGGACCTCACCGAGCGCGTGCACCTCACCGTCTCCGGCCGGCTCGCGCGACTGCTGCTGTCCGGGCGGCCGGCGTTCGGCGACACGCCGGGGATCGCCCCGGCGGTGACCGAGCTGCTCGGGCCCGTGGCCGACGCGCCGGGGGCTCTGCCGTCCGGCCGACGGCTGATCATCGCCCCGCTGCACGGCCGCCACCACATCATGGGCAGCGTCGTACTGCTGCGCGGCTCCGCCCGGCCCGCGTTCACCGGCGACGACCAGCTCGTCGCCTCGCAGCTCGCGACCCACACCGCCCTCGGCGTCCAGAAGGCGGTGATGTACGGGCACGAGGCCTCCGTGGCGGACACGCTCCAGCACACGATGCTCCCCGCGTCGCTGCCCGAGCCCACCGGTGTCCGACTGGCCAGCAGATACCTGCCCGCCTCCAAGACCGCGCAGGTCGGCGGCGACTGGTACGACGCGATCCCGCTGCCCGGCAACCGGATCGCCCTGGTCGTCGGCGACGTCATGGGCCACTCCATGACCTCGGCCGCGATCATGGGCCAGCTCCGTACCATCGTGCAGACCCTCGCCGGGCTCGACCTGCCCCCTGACGAGGTCCTGCACCACCTCGACGAACAGGCCCAGCGCCTCGGCAGCGACCACATCGCCACCTGCCTCTACGTGATCTACGATCCGATCTCGCAGCGGATGCTGATGGCGAACGCCGGCCACCCGCCCGCGCTGCTGCTCCAGCCGGACGGCCGGGTGGAGGTGCTGAGGGTCCCGCCGGGCGCTCCGCTCGGCGTCGGCGGTGTCTGCTTCGAGTCCGTGGAGCTGCCCGCGCCCAAGGGGGCGACGCTGCTCCAGTACACCGACGGTCTGGTCGAGTCCCGCGACCAGGACGTGGGCTCGGGCGTCGAGGCGCTGCGCGCCCATCTCCAGGCGCCGCCCTCGGCCAGGGGGCAGGGTGTCGCCGTCCCCTCGCTGGAAACGCTGTGCGACCAGGTGCTGGGCACCCTGGGCCCGCGCACCCGGGACGACGACATCGCGCTGCTCGCCACCCGCTTCGAGGGATTCCCCGAGGACAGTGTCAGGTACTGGTTCCTGGAACCGCACCCGCGCACCGCGGGGCAGGCGCGTCGGCTGACCCATCGCACCCTGCGGCGCTGGGGGCTCGAATCCCTGCTGGAATCGACGGAACTCATGGTCAGCGAGGTCGTCACGAACGCCGTGCGCTGCGCCTCCCGTCCCATCTCGCTACGGCTGCTGCGCACCGACGTGCTGCGCTGCGAAGTCACCGACGACTCCCCCCAGGCGCCCAGGATGCGGTGCGCCGACCTCGACGACGAGGGCGGGCGCGGTCTGTTCCTGGTCAACCAGATCGCCCGGCGCTGGGGCTCGACCCGGCTCAGCGCGGGCAAGGTGGTCTGGTTCGAGCAGCCGATCCCCGACACCTGATTCGAGCGGCCGACCCCGACCCATGATCCGAGCAGCCGAACCCCGACCCGTGAAAGGCCCGGCGTTCCTCGACGGCCCGGCACGACCGCGCGACGGCACCGCCGGAAGTCGTCCCTCAGTGGGTGAGCGCATCGCGCAGGCCGGGCTTCGAGGCGTCCGCCCAGGCGGCCGGCAGCTCCTCTTCGCACCGTTGCGCCGCAGCCTGCTCCTGGCCGTACAACAGGCCCCAGGTGAAGGCGGACTCTCCCGCCGCGTGCGCCGCCAGGGCCAGGTTCCGCAGTGCCTCGCGTGCGACGACGCTGTCCTGGTGCTCGCCGAGCAGCCGCTGCACGGCCTTGACGCGCTTGCCGAACCGTCGGGCGGGCTTGCCGAGCGAGCCGCGCGCCGGTTCGGTGGCGTACCGGGTCTTCTTGGCCGCCTTGCGGGCCTGGTGCAGGGCCACGTCGCGGTCCGTGCCCGGGGAGAGTTCCAGCGCGTGTGCCACCCGGCCGGCCAGTCGCGCGTACTCCTTGAGCACTGCCTTGGCCATCACCTTCTCCGGCCCGCGCGCGGCCTTGCTCCGCAGGGGCGGCTGCCGCGTGAGGTCGGCCAGCGCATCCAGCAGGTCCAGGTAACGCGGTGAGAGCAGGGCGTCGAGGCTGCGCTGCCGGGCCGCCGAGGCGCGGGCGACGTGCCACCCCCGCAACCGGGCGTGGACGGCTCCGAGGACCAGCTCACGGGGCGAGGCGTCGACGCGCGCGCCGAGCCGTTCCATGAGGACCTCCTGGTCGCGTTCCGCGCCCAGTTCACCGCCGAGCCATTTGAGCTCGTCACGGATCGGATCGGTGCGCTCACGGGCCAGCACCGACCGGTAGGACCGCAGAGTGCTGCGCAGCCGTCGGCAGGCGACGCGCATCTGGTGCACGGAGTCGGGCAGTCCTCGGCGTACCGCGGGATCGGTGTCGACCAGGGTGGTCACCTGCTCGTCCAGGTACTTGAGGAGTTCGTCCGCGGCCGAGCCCGCCTCGACGCCCTCGGCCCGCCCGTGCGGCCGGGGCGGCGCTCCTGCTCCGGTGCCCTCCAGCGCCCGGACCAGTTTGGTCGTGTGGCCGGCGCGGTCGATGCCGTTCTTGCGGAGCGTCTCCTCGACGAGGTCCAGCAGCCCGGGATCGGTGTCCTCGGCGAGCTCGACCTCCAGCTCGGTCCACGCGGCCGGTGCGGTCGTGGCGGTCCGGGACTCGGCGTGCACCCGGTCGAGGGTCAGCTCGGCGAGGACCGTGCCCTCGGCGTCGACCAGGTGGCGCGTGCTCCGAATGGTCCGGATCCGGACCACCGGCCTGGGTTCCGCCCCTCGGGTGCGGGAGAGGGCCAGGTCGTGCAGGGCCTGCGGGACCGTGTCGGACAGCGGGGCCTGTATCTCCTCCCGGCTGTCCCCGGACAGGGGCAGTTTGAGGTGCCAGCCCGCGTCGGCCCCGCCGGTCCTTCGCCGCAGTGTCGCCGAGGCCGCGGCCAGGCGCAGGCCGGCCGTGTCCCAGTACACGGCGTCCAGTTCGTCGACGCCCTTCTCGACGACCGACGCGATGCCCTCGACACCGGTGAGGTCCGGCAGCCAGGAGGTGTCCTCGGCCGACGGGGCTTCGTATTTTCGCTCTGTCTCTCGCTTCGAACGGGTCATACCGGGCGCGTGCACGCGACAGCGCGGTTCAAACGTCCGTGAGGGACGCCCGGGCCGTCGGGGTCACCCTCCTTCCCGCTGCGGTGTGACGGTGTACTTCGGGTCCTCCGCGGAGGCGATGCCCGCCGCGAAGATCCCGAAGCGGGTGCAGACCGACCCCGCGAGCAGGGCCAGCCCCGCGGCCGCGGCGACCGGACGGCTGCGGCCGCCGGCCAGTACCGCGGCCGCGCCGCCCGCCAGGGTCAGAACCCGCGCGGCGCGCATGAGTGTCCCCGCACGGCCCTCGCGCCAGGTCTCGGCGACCATGCCAAGGCGTCGCTCCGCGGCCTGGGACGCCACTGTCTCGGCCACGCAGGCGAGCGCCGCCGCGCGGCGGGCGGGACCGCTCTCGCGCGGTGGCGCGACGATCAGCGCCATCCCCGAGGCCGCGGCCGTCGCGGACGCCGTGAACACGTACGGAAGTTCCCGGTGGGCGCCGTGCCAGGCGGGGACGGCGGTGTCGGCGGCCAGTACGGCGGTGTACGAGGCCAGCATGGGGCCGAGCAGCGCGGCCGTGCCGGTCGCGGCACCGCCCGCCCTGGGCAGCCGCCCGGTGACCGCGCTGAGCGCGGCCGCTCCGGCGGCGGGGCCGTACGCGCTGAGCAGCCAGGAGCCCATGCTCATAGGTGAGGTGGGCTTGAACACCCGCAGCATGTTGGCGAACCGGGCGGGCCGGCCCAGGTCGTGGACGAGGGCGGCGGCGGACAGCGACACGGCGGCGAGCGAGGAGACCTTCATCGCGGTGGCGGTACGGGGGCGTCCGGTGAGCTGGGCCCCGGCGGCGAGCACCGATCCCGCCCCGGCGAGCCCGCCGAGGAAGAAGTATCCGGCGATGTCGCGGGCCGCCCAGGAGGGGGCGTGGATGATCGGACGGCCGTAGTAGGAGTCGAACTCCGCGGGCGGAACCATGAGCTGTTCGCCCCGGCGCCGCCGGGTCCTGGTCATCGTGCCCCCTCGGTCCGTCCGGCCAGCGCGAAGGCGAGTGCGATGCCGCCGGCCAGGGACAGTGCGGCGGCGCCCGCGTGCTTCCACATGGCGGGCAGGTCGCGGGTGGTCACCACGGGGTCGGGCGGCAGTCCGTACACCTCCGGCTTGTCGAGGAGCAGGAAGAACGCTCCGTCACCCCCGACCCCGTCGTGCGGGTCGTGCCCGTAGAGGTGCGCCTCCTCGACGCCCTGCTCGTGCAGTTGGTCCACCCGCAGGGCGGCCCGCTCGCGCAGCTCGTCCAGGGGGCCGAACTGGATGGACTCGGTGGGGCAGGCCTTCGCGCAGGCCGGTTCCTGTCCCGCGCCGAGCCGGTCGTAGCACATGGTGCACTTGAAGGCCCGGCCGTCGTCCTGGCGTTGCTCGATCACCCCGTACGGGCAGGCGGGCACGCAGTAGCCGCAGCCGTTGCAGATGTCCTCCTGGACGACGACGGTGCCGAACTCCGTGCGGAACAGGGAGCCGGTGGGGCAGACGTCCAGACAGGCCGCGTGGGTGCAGTGCTTGCAGACGTCCGACGACATCAGCCAGCGCATGTCGTCCGGCGTCCCCGGGGGTGCGGAGGCCGCCGGTGCCCCGTCGAGCAGGGCGAGTTCGGTGCGTCCCTCCGGCGCGGGCACCTTCTGCTCGATGAAGGCGACATGGCGCCAGGTGGAGGCGCCGAGCCCGCGGGTGTTGTCGTAGCTCATGCCGCTCAGCGGCAGTCCGTCGTCCGGGATCGCGTTCCACTCCTTGCAGGCCACCTCGCACGCCTTGCAGCCGATGCAGATGGACGTGTCGGTGAAGAAGCCGACCCGCTCGGGGGGTTGGGGGTGCCCGGCGTCACGGGCGAGGTCCGGCTCGGGGCCGCTCAACAGGTGCCGCTCAGTCATTTCCGGACCTCCGTGCCGGTCGTCCCGGTGATTCCAGCGCGCCGCCGGTACTCGGCGACCAGTTTCGGCAGCTCGGGTCCGCGAGGGCGGCGGCCCGGGCGGATGTCGGCCGTGAGCGCCTTGTCCTCCTGGATGTGGGCGTTGGGGTCGAGCGTGATGGCCATGAGTTCGTTGGCCGCGTCTCCGGTGGCGATCCCGTTGGGTCCCCAGTGGAACGGCAGTCCGATCTGATGGCAGGTCCTGCCGTGCACCGTCAGGGGCTTGAGCCGGTCGGTGACCAGGACGCGCGCCTCGACGGCGTTGCGGGCGGTGATGATCGTCGCCCAGCCGCCGTGCTCCAGGCCGCGCTCGGCGGCCAGTTCCGGGGACAGCTCGCAGAAGAACTCGGGCTGGAGCTCGGCGAGGTAGGGGGACCAGCGGCTCATGCCGCCGGCGGTGAAGTGCTCGGTGAGCCGGTGGGTGGTGACGATGTACGGGTACACCTGGGCGCCCGGCTCGTCGCCGCTGGGGTGGTAGCGGTTGCCCTCACGCGGCTTCACCTCCCGCACGGGTGAGCGCGGGGTCGACGGATACAGGGCGTTGCGGAAGGGCGAGTCCTGCGGCTCGTAGTGGGTGGGCAGCGGCCCGTCCTCGAGTCCGGCCGGCGCGTACAGCCAGCCCTTGCCGTCGGCCTGCATGATGAACGGGTCGTCGCCGCGCAGTGCGTCGGGACCGGTGGCGTCCTCCGGCGGTACGTAGTCGGGTGCGCGGTCGGGCACGAAGTCGGGGACGTCGCGGCCGGTCCACCTCCCCTCCTTACCGTCCCACCACACGTACGCCTTGCGCTCGCTCCACGGTGTGCCGTCGGGGGCGGCCGAGGCGCGGTTGTAGAGGATGCGGCGGTTGGCGGGCCATGCCCAGGCCCAGTCGGCGGCCACGTAGTCCTGTTGCGTGTGCGGGGTACGGCGGGCGGCGTGGTTGACGCCGTCGGCGTACACCCCGCAGTAGATCCAGCAGCCGCAGCGGGTGGAGCCGTCGTCCTTCAGCTCGGTGTACGCGGAGAGCGGGGCGCCGTCCGGACCGTGGCCGTTGATCTCGGCGAGGACCGCTTCGGCGGCCGGCTCGCGCAGCGGTCCTTCGAGGGGATAGTCCCAGGTGAGGTCCTGGACGGGCCGGTCCATGGGGTCGGTCGAACCGGCCAGCCGCTCCTTGACGCGGCGGCCCAGGTGGTAGGTGAACCACAGGTCGCTGCGGGCGTCCCCGTCCGGTTCCACGGCCGCGTGGTGCCATTGCAGCCATCGGTTGGTGTTGGTGAACGAGCCGGATTTCTCGGTGTGCGCGGCCGCCGGGAAGAAGAAGACCTCGGTGGGGATCGACGCGGTGCTCAGTTCGCCCGTCTCGATCTCCGGTCCGTCCTGCCACCAGGTCGCGGACTCGATCAGGGAGAAGTCCCGGACGACCAGCCACTCCAGGTTGGCCATGCCCAGCCGTTGCAGCCGGGTGTTGGCGGAGCCGACGGCCGGGTTCTCGCCCATCAGGAAGTAGCCCTTGCAGTCGCCGTCGAGCTGCGCCATGACCGTGTCGTAGGTGGCGTGGGAGCCGGTGAGACGCGGCAGGTGGTCGAAGCAGAAGTCGTTGTCCTCGGTGGCGGCGTCACCGTAGTACGCCTTGAGCAGGCTGACGAAGTACGCCCGCATGCCGCCCCAGAAGCCCTTGACGGTGCGGCTGGCCTCGACGAACGCGTCCAGGTCCTCGTGCGCGTGGGCGTGCGGCATCGGCAGGTAGCCGGGCAGCAGGTTGTACAGGGTCGGGATGTCGCTGGAGCCCTGGATGGAGGCGTGGCCGCGCAGGGCCTGGATGCCGCCGCCGGGCCGGCCGATGTTGCCGAGGAGGAGCTGGAGGACGCTGGCGGCCCGGATGTACTGGGTCCCGTTGGAGTGCTGGGTCCAGCCCACCGCGTACACGAAGGCGCTGGTGCGTTCGCGGCCGCTGTTGGCGGTCAGGGCGTCGCAGACCTCCAGGAAGGTCGCGCGCGGGATTCCGCAGGTCTCCTCGACGAGTTCGGGGGTGTAGCGGGCGTAGTGGCGTTTGAGGATCTGGTAGACGCAGCGCGGGTGTCGGAGGGTCTCGTCGCGGGGCGGTCGGGCGCCGGTCCTGGCCCCGCCCGAGCCGTGGCTCTCGGCGCGGCCCGAGCCCTTCGTCTTCTCCTCGTACAGTTCGTCGACGTCGCCGGAGGGGGCCTGGACCTCCACGCCCTCGTACTGCCAGCTGCGCAGGTCGTACTGGCGGCTCTCCACGTCGAGTCCCGAGAAGACCCCGTCCAGGTCCTCGGTGTCCTGGAAGTCCTCGCTGACGATCGAGGCGGCGTTGGTGTAGGCGAGGACGTACTCCCGGAAGTCCTTCTCCTCGGTGAGCACGTGGTTGATCACCGCGCCGAGGAAGGCGATGTCGCTGCCGGCCCGGATCGGGACGTGCAGGTCGGCCAGGGCGCTGGTGCGCGTGAAGCGCGGGTCGACGTGGATGATGCGGGCGCCGCGTTCCTTGGCCTCCACGACCCACTGGAAGCCGACCGGGTGTGCCTCGGCGAAGTTGGAGCCCTGGATGACGATGCAGTCGGCGTGCTGGAGATCCTGCATGAAGGTGGTGGCGCCGCCCCGGCCGAACGAGGTGCCGAGGCCCGCGACGGTGGAGCTGTGGCAGACCCGTGCCTGGTTCTCCACCTGGACGACGCCGAGCCCGGTGAAGAGCTTCTTGATCAGGTAGTTCTCCTCGTTGTCGAGGGTCGCGCCGCCGAGGCTGGCGATGCCGAGCGTGCGGGCGGTGCGCAGTCCGTCCTTCTCCCACTCCCAGGTGCGCCGCCGCGTCTCGACCACCCGGTCGGCGACCATGTCCATGGCCGTCTCCAGATCGAGCGGCTCCCAGTCGGTGGCGTACGGCCGCCGGTGGAGGACCTGGTGCCGGCGCGCGGATCCCGTCGTCAGCTGAAGGGTGGCCGATCCCTTGGGGCACAGTCGGCCCCGGCTGATGGGCGAGGCGGGATCGCCCTCGATCTGGACCACCTTGTCGTCCTTGACGTAGATCTGCTGGCCGCAGCCCACCGCGCAGTAGGGACAGATGGAGGGGACCACCCGGTCGGCGGTGTCGGTGCGCGGCTCGAGCCGCCGCGTGTGGGGGGACATGGCCGCCCGGCCACGCCCCAGCCGGTCCGATCCGGTCAGCTGTCGGTATACGGGCCAGTCGCTGACCCAGGTGCGTACGCCCATGACGTGTCCTCTCGGGCAGCCGGACTCCTGTCTTCACCTCGGACGTGCCACCCGGCGCCGCCGTCCGGAACTCCCTGCGCGACCGGGGCGTGGGACCGGCGGCCCGTCGGAGTGCGCTCGCCCACGGGTGCTCTCACCTCCTGCCTCGGGGGTGGCGTGAGACCCAGGTACCCCGGCGGGCGCCGGTGAAGCCGACGACCGGAATCCGCCTCGCAAGGCCGGTCAGCCCAGGAAGCTCAGCCGTACCTGGCGGTCGGGGTTGTCCCGGTTCGTGTCCACCAGGCACACCGACTGCCAGGTGCCCAGTTCCAGCCGTCCGCCGATCACCGGGAGGGTCGCGTGGGGCGGGACGAAGGCCGGCAGGACGTGGTCGCGGCCGTGGCCGGGGCTGCCGTGGCGGTGCTGCCAGCGGTCGTCGGCGGGCAGGAGGGCGTGGAGGGCGGCGAGGAGGTCGTCGTCGCTGCCCGCGCCGGTCTCGATGACCGCGATCCCGGCGGTGGCGTGCGGGACGAAGACGTTCAGGAGGCCGTCGCGGCCGGCGGCCGCCTCCCGCAGGAACGCCTCGCAGTCACGGGTGAGGTCGACGACCCGCTCCGTGGAGCCGGAGGCGACGCGCAGGACTCGGGTGGTGAAGCCGTCTGACATGTCTCCATCCTCGCCCAGGGGAAGATCTCCGACCACACACCCGTTAGTGGAACCGTGAACAACACACGCGAGGTCGAGGTGGTCGTCGCCGGCGCGGGTCAGGCGGGGCTGTCCGGCGCTTATCACCTGCGGCGCGCCGGTTTCCGCCCCGAGCACGACTTCGTCGTCCTCGACCACTCCCCCGGACCGGGCGGCGCCTGGCAGTTCCGGTGGCCCTCGCTGACGTACGGCAAGGTGCACGGCATGCACGCGCTGCCGGGGATGGAGCTGACGGACGCCGACTCCGCACGACCCTCCTCCGAGGTGATCAGCGCGTACTTCGACCGCTACGAGCGCGCCTTCGACCTGCGGGTCCGACGGCCGGTGGAGGTGCGCGCGGTACGCGAGGGCCGCGGCGGCCGGCTGCTCGTGGAGACGTCCGACGGGGTGTGGTCGACGCGCGCGCTGATCAACGCGACCGGCACCTGGGACCGGCCGTTCCAGCCGCGCCTTCCCGGTCAGGAGACCTTCCTCGGACGGCAGCTGCACACCACGCACTACCCCGGACCCGAGGCGTTCACGGGGCTGCGGGTGGTCGTGGTGGGCGGCGGGGCGTCCGGCACCCAGCATCTGCTGGAGCTCGCGCCGTACGCGGCCGCCACCACCTGGGTCACCAGGCGGCCGCCCGTCTTCCGGGAGGGACCCTTCGACGAGGAGGCGGGCCGCGCGGCGGTCGCGCTCGTGGAGGAGCGGGTGCGGCGCGGGCTGCCGCCGAGGAGCGTGGTCTCCGTGACCGGCCTGCCCCTGAACGACGCGATCCGGCGGGGTCTGGCGGATGGCGTCCTGGACCGGTTGCCGATGTTCGACCGGATCACCCCGGACGGCGTCGAGTGGAAGGACGGACGGCACGTGGCCGCCGACGTCATCCTGTGGGCGACCGGCTTCCGGCCTGCCGTCGGCCATCTGGCACCGCTGCGGCTGCGCGAGCCGGGCGGCGGAATCCGCTTGGACGGGACCCGCGCGGTCGCCGATCCGCGCGTCCATCTGGTCGGCTACGGCCCGTCGGCGAGCACGATCGGCGCCAACCGGGCCGGACGGGCGGCGGTACGGGACATCAGGCGTCTGCTCGCCGGCGAGGCCCTCGCCGCCTGACGTCCCGCCCGCTCACTTCGAGGTCGTGGGCGCCGGACCCGCGCTCTTCTGCTGCGCGGTATTGAACTCGGCGACGTTGCGCAGGTGCTGCTGGTAGTCGGCCGTGAACCGGGTGTCGCCCGGTTTGACGGTCACGAAGTACAGCCAGTCGCCCGTCGGCGGGTTGATCGCGGCCTTCATCGCGTCCTCGCCGGGGTTGTCGATCGGCGTCGGCGGCAGGCCCATCCGCTGGTACGAGTTGTAGGGGCTGTCGATCCGGGTGTCGTCGGCCGTCGTGCGCAGGGTGGAGCGGTTGAGCGCGTAGTTGATCGTGGAGTCCATCTGGAGCGGCATCCCGCGCTCCAGCCGGTTGAAGACGACCCGGGCCACCTTTCCCATGTCGGACCTCGTCGCGGACTCGGCCTGGACGATGCTGGCGATGGTGACCGCCTGGTAGAGGTTCAGCGCGTTGTGCTGCGCGCCGGCGGCGATGGGTGCCTTGTTGAACGTGCGGTTCGCGGTGTCGACCATGGACGCCAGCACCATCTGCGGCGTGGCTTTCCCGGCCAGCGCGTACGTCGCCGGGAACAGGTATCCCTCGGGGTTGTCCTCGGCGTCGCGCGGCAGCTTCAGGTGCGCCTTCGTGAGGGACTGCCGGGTGGTGCCGGCGGACAGGCCGAGAGCCTTGTCCACCGCGTCGTAGACCTGGCCGGCCCGCCAGCCCTCCGGGATCACCAGCGAGGCGGGCCGGGCGGGCGCGGCGGGCGCGTCGTGACCCAGCTTCAGCAGCGGCACCGCGACGGCGATGCCGACCACGACGGCCCCGGTCGCGACGAGGGTGATCCGGCCCCGGCGCGTCAGTCGAATCGGTCTCCGTGGCGGAGTGTTCATCTGCATGGGGGCACGGTAACCCGCAGAACCCAGCAAACCTGGCATATCGTCAGCTTGTCGGCTCCAGTTGGGCGTCCCGGCGCACGAGCGCGGCATACCGTCCGTCCCGCGCCAACAGCTCCTCGTGCGTACCTCGTTCGACGACGTGCCCGCGATCCAGGACCGCGATCTGGTCGGCGCCCCGGACGGTGGACAGCCGGTGCGCGATCGTGAGGGTCGTGCGGTCGGCGGACAGCGCGTCGATGGCCTCCTGGACGGCGTGTTCGGTGCGGGTGTCCAGGGCGCTGGTCGCCTCGTCGAGGATGAGCACCGGCGGATCGCGCAGGATGGTCCGGGCGATGGCCAGGCGCTGCTTCTCGCCGCCCGAGAACCGGTGGCCGCGTTCGCCGACGACGGTGTCGTAGCCGTCCGGCAGGGACACGATGTGGTCGTGGATCTGGGCCGCTCGGGCCGCCGCGTACAACTCCTCGTCGGTGGCCTCCGGCTTGGCGAAGCGCAGGTTCTCGGCGACCGAGGCGTGGAAGAGGTACGTCTCCTGCGAGACGACGCCGACCGCGCGGGCCAGGGTGTCGAAGTCGAGGTCACGGACGTCGACGCCGTCGAGGGTGACCCGGCCGCCCGTGACGTCGTACAGGCGTGGCACCAGATAGCCGAGCGTGGACTTGCCTGCCCCGGTGGCGCCGACGAGCGCGAGGCCGCTGCCCGCGGGGACGGTGATGTCGATGCCGTCGAGGACCGGGCCGCCCTTGCCGTCGTAGCCGAAGGTGACGTCCTCGAAGCGGACCTCGCCCTTGACCTGGTCGAGGTGGACGGGCTCCGCGCGCTCGGTGATGTCGACGGGCAGGTCGAGGTACTCGAAGATGCGCTGGAACAGGGCGAGCGAGGTCTGGATCTGGACGCCGGTCGCCAGCAGGCTCACGGCCGGGCGGAACAGGCCCTGCTGGAGCGAGACGAAGGCGACGAGGGTACCGATCGAGACGCCGGGGCCGCCCAGTTGGAGGGCGAGGCCCGCGGTCCAGTAGATGACGGCCGGCATGGCGGCCATCACGATCGTGATCACGGCCATCCGCCAGCGGCCCGCCATGCTCGCGCGCACCTCGAGGTCGACCAGTTGCTCGGACTCCTCGGCGAACGACCGGGTGAGCGAGTCGGAGCGGCCCATGGTGCGGCCGAGCAGGATGCCGCTGACGGAGAGCGACTCGGTGACGGTCGCCGCCATCGCAGCCATCTGCTTCTGGCGTTGGGTGGTGATCTTCTTGCGCTCGTTGCCGACGCGGCGGCTGATCCAGACGAAGGCCGGCAGCAGGAGCAGCGAGACGACGGTCAGCCGCCAGTCGAGGGCGATCATCGCGACGATCGTGGCGACCACGCTGGTGAGGTTGGAGACCAGGGAGGTCGCGGTGGAGGTGACGGTGGCCTGCATACCGCCGATGTCGTTGGCGATGCGGGACTGCACCTCGCCGGTGCGGGTCCGGGTGAAGAAGGCGAGCGACATGCGCTGGAGCCGGCCGTAGACGGCGGTGCGCAGGTCGTGCATGACGCGTTGGCCGACGGTCGTGGAGATCAGCGTCTGGAGTACGCCGAAGACGCTGTTCAGGACGGCGCTGAGGATCATGCCGAGGGCCAGGAGGCTCAGCAGACCGGTGCGCCCCTGGGGGATCGCGACGTCCAGCGTCTCCTTGAGCAGGAACGGGGTGGCCACGGACACCAGGGACGAGGCGCCGACCAGCAGGCCGACGACCGCGAGCCGGGCGCGGTAGGGCTTGAACAGGGAGAGGATGCGGCGCACCTGGCGGGGCTGGTCCGTCGAGGTGCCGGGAGAGCCGGGAGAGCCGGGAGAGGGGGTCCATTCGATGTGATCGCGGGGCATGGCTCCTACGGAGGGTGAGAGGGTGAGGATTCATGGAGCATAGCTCATTGTTACCTATACTCACAATGAACCTGGTCCTGATATTGTTCCCCCATGACCAGCCCCGATCCCGACGGCCTGCTCGCCGAGCAACTCCTGCGGCTCACACGCCGGGTGCACCGCATCCAGAAGCACCACCTCCAGCAGCGCGGCCTGGGTGTCACACCCGCCCAGGCCCGGCTGCTGCGCACCCTGGCGCACTGCGACACCTCGCCCCGCATGGCCGATCTGGCCGAACGGCTGGAGGTGGTACCCCGTGCCGTGACGACCCTGGTCGACGGGCTGGAGGCGAGCGGCAAGGTGCGGCGGGTCCCCGACCCGACCAACCGCCGCGTGATCCGCGTCGAACTCACCGCCGACGGCCAGGAGGCGCTGCGCGAACTGCGCGGGGCGCGCGTGTCGGCCGCGCAGGAGATCCTCGCGCCGCTGACGGGCGCCCAGCGCGAGGCACTCGGGAGCCTGCTGGACACACTGGTGGACGGGCCCCCCGCGCCATGGGGGCGCTCCTGCTGAACGGCGGGCTCCGGTGGCGAGTCAGTCGAGGTGCGCCCTGTCGCCCATCACCACCACGGGATGCCGGTCAGGGTCGAGTGTGCGCAACAGGTACCGCACAGCCGCTCCGGACAGGCCGACACAGGCCGACGTACCGCTGCCGTGGTCCAGGTGCAGCCAGATACCACCCCCTCTGGAACCGCCCTCGGGGCGGGTCGGGTCGTTCGGCGGGGTGCCCTTGAGGCGGTTGTAGTCGATGGCGATGACGTAGTCGAAGTCGTGCCAGTGCGACCTGGCCCACCAGTGCGGCGCCGCGAAGCCGGCGGATCTCGTGTACGGGAGTCGGGTTCCGGGGTCGGCGAGGACACCGCCGGCGTCGGTGAGCGTGAACACTCCCACGGGGCTGCGCCCGTCGCCCTCGTGGTGGTCGGTGGTCCAGCCCTTCTTCCCGTTGTGCGCGGGCCAGTCGCGGACGTGCTCCCAGACGGAGCCGCGCCTGGTGTACAGCACGACCGTGGCGTCGGCCGAGTCCCTGCCGTCCCCGTAGACCGCCACCACCTGCCGGGAGTCGGCGGGGATCCGCCGCCGAAGGCGCTCGCCGACGCCCGGGATGCGGGTCGGGTCCACGGGCTTTGCACCCGGGCGCTCCGGGCGGGTTCGGCCCGGGTCCGGGTGAGTGCGGTCCGCGCCCGCGACGGGTCCCGCGCCCCCACCGCTCCCCCGGTCCGGGCCGTCGCATCCGGACAGGGTCAGCAGGCCCGTGAGGGTCGCGAGCACCGGCAGCACCGACAGAGCCGACAGGGTCGTGCGGGTCGCCCGGGCCGTGCCGGTCGTCACGGCCGTCGAGGGGAGCGCGGTTCGCCGTCGCGGTTCTCGCGCACCGTGCGCTGCCACTCCGACATCACCCCATCCTCCTGGAACTTTCCTGACATTCAACCAGAGTTAGGGACATTCAACTGATGCCGGACCAGTCCGGATCGCGCGGACCGGGCAGCCTGAACCGTTCGGCGCCCCGGAAAAAGAGGTTGATTTTGACCACGCTCCGACGCGAACCTTTCACGGTTTGTTGCCGCGCCTCGCGGCTCCGCCCTTCCCTGCCGTCCTTCCACCTTCCCCGTCCGCCCCCTGACACGAGCCACTTGGACGTCATGCAGATTCAAGACCTTCCGTATCCCGACCCGGGCGTGCCCGACGTGCGTTCGGGCCCCCGGTTCCTGTGGTGGCTCGGCCGGAACCAGTTGGGCGGTCAGATCCGGGCGCTGGCCTGGGGCCTGCTGCACTTCACGGCCGTCTCCGCCCAGCCCTTCTGCGTCGGCTACGCCGTCCAGGCCGTCGTCGACCGCTCCGGCACCCAACTGGCCCTCTCCGGCGGCCTGATGGCCCTGTGCTGTGTGGGCATCGCGGTCGGCGACACCTTCCTGCACCGGGCCGCGGTCACCAACTGGATCACGGCGGCGGCCCGCGTGCAGCAGCTACTGGCCCGCAGGGCCGCGCAGTTGGGCTCCGCGCTGACCCGCCGGGTCGCCGCCGGCGAGGTGGTGGCGGTCTCCACGGGAGACGTCGAGAAGATCGGCTGGTTCGTGGAGGCCGTCTCCCGCTTCACCGCCGCCGCGCTGACCGTCGTCCTGGTCTGCGTCGGCCTGGTCGTCTACCAGCCCTCGCTCGGTGTGGTCGTAGCCGTGGGGCTGCCCCTGCTGAGCCTCGCCGCACTGCCGTTGCTGCCGCGCGCGACCAGACGCGCCGACCTCCAGCGCCAGAAGGCCGGCCGCGCCACCGAGCTGGCCTCGGACACCGTCGCCGGTCTGCGCGTGCTGCGCGGCATCGGCGGCGAGGACCTGTTCCTCGACCGCTACCGGCGCGCCTCGCAGGAGGTCCGCCACGCCGCCGTACGCAGCGCCCGGATGTGGTCACTGATCTCGGCGATCCAGGTCCTGCTGCCGGGTCTGCTGCTGATCGCGGTCGTCTGGTACGGCGTCCACCTGGCCCGCGAGGGCCGGATCTCCGTCGGCGAACTCGTCACGGTCTACAGCTCGGTCATGGTACTCACCTATCCGCTGCGTCACTTCACGGAGATCGCCATGGCGTACTCCTTCTCGCGGCCCTCGGCCCGGCGGGCCGCGGGCGTGCTGTCGCTGGAGCGGTCCACCGACACCGGGGGCTCGCGCCCGGCCGACGTTCCGTCAGGAGACCTGTACGACCCGGACACGGAGCTGCTCGCCCCCGTCGGCCTGCTCACCGCGGTGGTCTGCGGCGACCCGGACGCGGCGGGACGGCTCGCCGAACGCCTCGGCGGTCACCCGGCGGAGGCGGGCACCACCTCCGTGCTGCTCGGCGGTGTACCGCTGGACGAACTGCCCCTCGACACGGCGCGGACGGCCGTCCTCGTCCAGGACAAGGACCCCGTGCTGCTCTCCGGCACCCTGCGCGAACTGCTCGACGTCCCCGCCTCCGGTGACGTCGATCCGCGGGCGGCCCTGGCGGCCGCACAGTGCGGCGACGTCCTGGAGGCGCTCGTGCAGGGCTCGCTCGACGCCGAGGACCCGATGGACGCCCGTATCGCCGAGCGCGGACGCTCCCTCTCGGGCGGCCAGCGCCAGCGGCTCGCGCTGGCCCGGTCGCTGATCACGGACCCGGAGGTCCTCGTCCTGGACGAGCCGACCTCCGCCGTCGACTCGCACACCGAGGCGCGGATCGCGGAGGGCGTCAGCCGGCTGCGGGCGGGCCGCACGACCGTGGTCTTCACCTCCTCACCGCTGCTCCTGGACCGCGCCGACCGGGTCGTCCTGGTGCACGAGGGCGAGGTCGCGGCGGTCGGCGCGCACCGGGAGCTGGTGCTCACGGAGCCCCGGTACCGGGCCGTGGTGACACGCGAGACGCAGGACGAGCCCGCCTTCGCCGACGGTGCCTTCCGGGGCGCCCTGGAAGAGATCGAGGAGACCGCATGATCGGCGTGGCACCACCGGCCTACGACCCGGCGGCCCCGACGACGGCGAGCACCCTGCCCGTCGGCGCCCCGGCGACCGTACGCGCCTACGTGGCCGAACTGTTCCGCCGCCACCGCCCTGCCTTCCTGATGCTCATCACGGTCAACACGGTCGCGGTGATCACCTCGATGGTCGGTCCCTGGCTGCTGGGCGGCCTGGTCGAGCGCGTGTCGGACCACACGCGGGAACTCCATCTGGAGCGCACCGCCGCACTGTTCGTGGTCGCCCTGCTCGTCCAGGCCGTGTTCGTGCGGCAGGTGCAGCTGCGGGGCGCGGTGCTCGGCGAGCGGATGCTGGCCGACCTTCGCGAGGACTTCCTCGTGCGGTCGGTGGCGCTGCCGCCCGGCGTGCTGGAGCGGGCGGGCACCGGCGACCTGCTCTCCCGGATCACCACGGACATCGACCGGCTGGGCAACGCCATGCGCGAGGCCGTGCCGCAGCTCGCGATCGGCGTGATGTGGACGGTGCTGCTGCTCGGCGGACTCGTCGTCACCGCGCCGCCGCTGGCCCCGGCCGTGCTGCTCGCCGCGCCGGTGCTGATCGTCGGCTGCCGCTGGTACTTCCGACGAGCACCCTCCGGATACCGTTCCGAAGCCGCCGGGTACGCAGCCGTCGCCGCCGCTCTCGCCGAGACCGTGGACGCCGGACGCACCGTCGAGGCGCACCGGCTCGGAGCCCGCCGCGTCGAGCAGTCGGACCAACGCATCAGTTCGTGGACCCAATGGGAGCGCTACACGCTCTGGCTGCGTTCCGTGCTCTTCCCGGTCGTCACCGTCACGCATGCGACCGTGCTCGCCTCCGTCGTGCTGATCGGTGGGGTGTTCGTCCTCCAGGGCTGGATCGGGATCGGCCAGATGACCACGAGCGCCTTGATCGCGCAGATGCTGGTCGACCCGGTCAACCTGATCCTTCGCTGGTACGACGAGCTGCAGGTGGCGCAGGTGTCGCTCGCGCGGCTGGTCGGCGTACGGGACATCGAGCCCGATGCCGGGGACGAGTCGGTGTCCCCGGACGGGCGCGACGTCCACGCGGACCGGGTGCACTTCGGCTACCGCGCGGGAGTGGACGTACTGCACGAGGTCTCGCTCGCGGTCGCGCCGGGCACCCGGCTGGCGCTGGTCGGCCCCTCCGGCGCGGGCAAGTCCACCCTGGGCAGGCTGCTCGCCGGCATCTACGCGCCCCGGGCGGGCCGCATCGCCCTCGGGGGCGCCGAGCTGTCCCGGATGCCTGCCGAGCGGGTCCGCTCCCACGTGGCCCTGGTCAACCAGGAGCACCACGTGTTCGTGGGTTCCCTGCGTGACAACCTGCTGCTCGCCCGGACCCACGCGGCCGACGCCGAGCTGTGGGCCGCACTCGGCGCGGTCGACGCGGACGGCTGGGCGCGCGCCCTCGCCGACGGTCTGGACACCGAGGTCGGCTCGGGCGGCCTCGCGCTCACCCCGGCCCAGGCCCAGCAGATCGCGCTGGCCCGGCTGGTGCTGGCCGACCCGCACACCCTGGTCCTGGACGAGGCGACCTCGCTGCTCGACCCGCGGGCGGCACGTCACCTGGAGCGCTCCCTGGCCCGCGTGCTCGACGGCCGTACGGTGATCGCCATCGCCCACCGTCTGCACACCGCCCACGACGCGGATGTCATCGCGGTCGTGGAGAACGGTCGCATCACTGAGCTGGGCAGCCATGACGAGCTGGTCGCGGCGGACGGCGCGTACGCGGCCCTGTGGCGTTCCTGGCACGGCTGAGGGAGCCGACGGTGCCCGAGGCACGGCGGGACGGCCGGGTCCGGTGGCGGTCGTGGCCGAACACCCGGAGCAGGTCCGGGGCGCCCGCGACCGCACGGAGCGGGCGTCCACGGTGAGCCGCCGGGCGGGCGCGGCCCCGTCGGCGCGCCGCGGGTCCGCCCCGGCCCCGGCCTCGGCGCGGGGCCGCCGGACGGGTCCGGCAGGGCCTGGTGACGTCGGCGGCCACGGGCCTGGTCTCCCGGGCGCGGACCGGCGGGACACCGCGGGGCGGCCGGGCTCCCGGGGACTCACGCGCGGGCGCCGACGGGGGCGCTCGGGGCGGTGCGGGAGGGCCGCGCGCATGCCGACGGTGGGCGGCTCCTCGCGCTCTGGCGTTGCGCAGTCCCGAACCCGGGTGGAACGCTGGAAAGCGGCACAGGTGCCGAAAGCACCCGGGAATCCTTCGGTGCGTGCCGCGCGCAGCCTGCGCCCCGTACGGCGGCGGCCGATCGCCGACCGCGGTACGAGCGGGCCCGTTCCCACGACCTGGAGGTACCCGTGAACAGCGTCGACGGATGGGGAGACGACGTCTACCAGCCCGACGGATCCGAGGTCCAGGCCGACACGGGACTCCTCGATGTGGAAGACACCCTGGAGAACGACGGCGTCGGTGATCCTCTCGACCGGGGCTGGTCCCCGCCCGAGCGGCCGTGGGCGGTGGAGCGCTCCGATGTCACCGCCGCGGAGCGGCACCGCGGCGAGACGCTGGACCAGCGCCTGGCGGAGGAGACGCCGGATCTCGACATCCCCGACAGCGACGGCATCGGCGACTGCGAGGGCACCGACGGCGAAGTCCTCGACAACGAGGTCGGCGCCCTGCGCTCCGGCAGGCTCGTGGCCCCCGACGAGGGGGCGCACGAGGACGAGGAGAGCGCGCTGGTCGCCACGGACGTCGGCATCGACGGCGCGGCGGCCTCCGCGGAGGAGGCCGCGATGCACATCGTCGACGAGGACAGCCTGTCCGGCTGAGTCCGCCGCCCCCGGCCCGCGTGCCACCTCTGCGGGCCGGGCGGCACACCCCGGACGGGCGTGCCGCGTCAGGCGTACGGGCCGCGTCAGGCGTACGTGCGGCCTCAGATGTAGTTGAGCGCCGCCGCGCCGCACACCCCGCCGAGCACCATGAACACGGGCATCAGCACCTTGAGCTCGACCCAGCTGCCGGCCCGGAAGCGCATGGCCTTCGGGGTACCGAGGGGGTACCAGCGCTTGCGGCCCAGCGGGATCGGCCAGAGTATCGGGCAGCCCGAGACGGTCAGGGCGTCCCCGATGTCGTGCACCAGGGCGCCGAGGACGATCGGCAGGCCCAGCCACAGATACTCCTGGCCAGGTGCCGTGAACAGCCAGTCCGAGCCGTTGCCGGGCTTGTCCAGGACTCCGGCGACGATCCACGCGGTGGTCGCGGCCAGCAGCCACACCAGGATGTCGCTGCTGGAGCCGCGGGCGGCCCGCCACAGCAGGCCCTCGATGGCCAGCACCATGTGCACGAAGAGGATCGCCAGCACCGCCCAGCGGCCGCCGGCGATCGCCAGCGCCGAGGTGCCCGCACCGATCATGACCGCCCACAGCCAGGTGTGGGTGAGCGTGCGGTGCCCACCGGAGCGGCGCGGGTCGCCCGGCTTCCTGGTGGACTTGTAGGCGGCGTAGGAGAGCTTGTCGACGATCTCGCAGAGCCAGCGCGAGACCGGGCCGAAGGCGCGGGAGATGGTGGCGGCCTTGTGGTCGAGGTCCGGAGCGAGAGCGGCACCGGCGCAGATCAGCGCACCGGCCACCACGACCGGCCAGGGCATCGGGTGCCCGGCCGCGGCGGTCGCCGCCCCTACGCCGAGCCAGGCGGCGGCGCCCGACAGTGAGTGTGCTGGTCCCATCATGGCCGTTGCCCGCCCTGTTCCTCGTGTGTCGCTGTCCAGTTGACCGGGTGCGTTGACGCTCCGTCGGCGACACAGCGTAGCGGTCATGATCTTCGGCCTGGTATCCGATTCCCGCATCGGGGCCGAGGCCAGGCAATATGGGTGCGTGACCCTCATCGATCAGCTGCCGCCGACCGCAGACCCCGACGCCCTCTACGAAGCCTTCGAGTCGTGGGCCCAGGAGCGCGGTCTGACGCTCTACCCCCACCAGGAGGAGGCGCTGATCGAGGTGGTCTCCGGTGCCAACGTGATCGTGTCGACGCCCACCGGCTCGGGCAAGAGCATGATCGCGGCGGGCGCGCACTTCGCGGCGCTCGCCCGGGACGAGGTCACGTTCTACACCGCCCCGATCAAGGCGCTGGTCTCGGAGAAGTTCTTCGAGCTGTGCAAGATCTTCGGTACCGAGAACGTCGGCATGCTCACCGGTGACGCGTCCGTCAACGCGGACGCGCCGGTGATCTGCTGCACCGCCGAGGTGCTCGCGTCGATCGCGCTGCGCGACGGCAAGGACGCCGACGTCGGCCAGGTCGTCATGGACGAGTTCCACTTCTACGCGGAAGGGGACCGGGGCTGGGCCTGGCAGATCCCCCTGCTGGAACTGCCGCAGGCGCAGTTCGTCCTGATGTCGGCGACGCTCGGCGACGTCTCCTTCTTCGAGAAGGACCTGACCCGGCGCACCGGCCGGCCCACCTCGGTGGTCCGCTCGGCCAACCGCCCGGTACCGCTGTCCTACGAGTACCGGTACACCCCGCTCACGGAGACGCTGACCGACCTGCTGGACACCAGGCAGGCGCCGGTCTACATCGTGCACTTCACCCAGGCGCAGGCCGTGGAGCGCGCGCAGGCGCTGATGAGCATCAACATGTGCTCGAAGGAGGAGAAGGAGCGGATCGCCGACCTGATCGGCAACTTCCGTTTCACCACCAAGTTCGGCCGCAACCTCTCGCGTTACGTGCGGCACGGCATCGGCGTCCACCATGCCGGCATGCTGCCGAAGTACCGGCGTCTGGTGGAGAAGCTCGCCCAGGCCGGGCTGTTGAAGGTCATCTGCGGCACGGACACGCTCGGCGTCGGTGTCAACGTGCCCATCCGCACCGTGCTGTTCACGGCTCTGACCAAGTACGACGGCAATCGGGTGCGCACGCTGCGGGCCCGGGAGTTCCACCAGATCGCGGGCCGGGCCGGGCGGGCCGGCTTCGACACGGCCGGCTTCGTGGTCGCGCAGGCGCCCGAGCACGTCATCGAGAACGAGAAGGCGCTCGCCAAGGCGGGTGACGACCCCAAGAAGCGCCGGAAGGTGGTCCGCAAGAAGGCGCCCGAGGGCTTCGTCGCCTGGACCGAGACCACGTTCGACAAGCTCATCACCTCCGAGCCTGAGCCGCTGACCTCCCGTTTCCGGGTGACGCACACGATGCTGCTGTCGGTGATCGCCCGGCCCGGCAACGCCTTCGAGGCGATGCGCCGGCTCCTGGAGGACAACCACGAGCCGCGCAAGCAGCAGCTCCGGCACATCCGGCGCGCGATCGCGATCTACCGTTCCCTGCTGGACGGCGGCATCGTGGAGAAGCTCGACACGCCGGACGCCACGGGCCGCATCGTGCGTCTGACGGTCGACCTCCAGCAGGACTTCGCCCTCAACCAGCCGCTCTCCACCTTCGCGCTGGCCGCGTTCGAGCTCCTGGACCCGGAGTCGCCGTCCTACGCGCTGGACATGGTCTCGGTCGTGGAGTCCACCCTGGACGACCCACGGCAGATCCTCGCCGCCCAGCAGAACAAGGCGCGCGGCGAGGCCGTCGCCGCGATGAAGGCGGACGGGGTCGAGTACGAGGAGCGCATGGAGCGGCTCCAGGACATCGGCTACCCCAAGCCGCTGGAGGAGCTGCTCTTCCACGCCTACGACACCTACCGCAAGAGCCACCCGTGGGTGGGCGACCATCCGCTGTCGCCGAAGTCCGTCATCCGTGACATGTACGAGCGGGCCATGTCCTTCACGGAGTTGGTCTCCCACTACGAGCTGGCCCGCACCGAGGGCATCGTGCTGCGCTACCTGGCCAGCGCGTACAAGACCCTCGAGCACAACATCCCGGACGATCTGAAGTCCGAGGACCTGGAGGACCTGATCGCCTGGCTGGGCGAGATGGTGCGCCAGGTCGACTCCAGCCTGCTGGACGAATGGGAGCAGCTGGCCAACCCGGAGGAGATGACGGCCGAGGAGGCCCAGGAGAAGGCCGACCAGGTCAAGCCGGTCACCGCCAACGCGCGGGCCTTCCGTGTCCTGGTCCGCAACGCCATGTTCCGCCGTGTCGAACTCGCCGCTCTCGACCAGGTCGGGGAGCTCGGCGAGATGGACGCCGAGGCCGGCTGGGACGCCGACGCCTGGGGCGAGGCGATGGACAAGTACTGGGACGAGTACGACGAACTCGGCACCGGCCCGGACGCCCGCGGTCCCAAGCTGCTCCTGATCGAGGAGGAGCCGCAGCACGGCCTGTGGCGGGTCCGGCAGATCTTCGACGACCCGCGCGGCGATCACGACTGGGGCGTCAGCGCCGAGATCGACCTCGCGGCCTCGGACGCCGAGGGCCGCGCCGTCGTCCGTGTCACCGACGTCGGCCAGCTGTGAGCCGAGGAGAATCCCACCCATGACGAATCCGGCCGAGAGGCTCGTCGACCTGCTGGACCTGGAGCAGATCGAGGTCAACATCTTCCGTGGCCGCAGCCCGCAGGAGTCCCTGCAACGGGTCTTCGGCGGCCAGGTGGCGGGCCAGGCGCTGGTCGCCGCCGGGCGCACCACCGACGGCGAGCGCCCGGTGCACTCGCTGCACGCGTACTTCCTGCGCCCCGGCCGTCCGGGTGTGCCGATCGTGTACCAGGTCGAGCGGGTCCGGGACGGACGGTCGTTCACCACACGCCGGGTCACCGCCGTGCAGCAGGGCCGTACGATCTTCAATCTCACCGCCTCCTTTCACAGGCCTGAGGAAGGTCCCTTCGAGCACCAGCTGCCACCGGCCCGCAAGGTGCCGGCACCGGAGTCCCTGCCGACGGTCACGGAGGAGATCCGGGAGCATCTGGGAGCACTGCCGGAGCAGTTGGAGCGGATGGCGCGCCGTCAGCCCTTCGACATCCGGTATGTGGACCGGCTGCGCTGGAACGCCGAGGACGTCGAGGGCGCCGAACCGCGCAGCGCGGTGTGGATGCGTGCGGTCGGCCCGCTCGGGGACGATCCGCTGGTGCACACGTGCGCGTTGACGTACGCGAGCGACATGACCCTGCTGGACGCCGTGCGCATCCCGGTCGAACCCCTGTGGGGTGCGCGGAACTTCGACATGGCGTCGCTGGACCATGCCATGTGGTTCCACCGGCCGTTCCGCGCGGACGAGTGGTTCCTGTACGACCAGGAGTCGCCGATCGCCACGGGCGGCCGGGGCCTGGCCCGCGGACGGATCTACGACCTGGAGGGACGCCTGCTGGTGTCCGTCGTCCAGGAGGGTCTGTTCCGGGCTCTTTAGGTCAGGGGCTTCTGCGGCACAGCCGGCTCAGCAGGCCGCGCGTCCGCTCGGGCCGGTCCGGCACGTGTGCCGCGGCGCTCCGGGCTTCGCGCCGTGGGGTCCGAGGATCCGCGTTCACGATCCTGTGGGGCGCGGGGTGGGGCACCGGCCGGTGCCGGCGCGCCTGTTCGACGGCGTGCGCCAGATCGGCGCTGAGCCGGCCGATCTCGTCCGGGTCGGCCGCCGTGGCGAGCGTCTCGGCGATCCGCGCGGACGGTGACCCGGGAACGCCCTGCGTGGGCGGGTCCGGCCGGAACCGGTCGACCTTGGCGCGCTCGTGGGGATCCGGGACGGTCTCGGCGATCTGGTCGGGGGTGAGCAGAGAGGCCAGGGCGCCCGCGCGCTGCCAGGGGCCGTCGGCCTGCCGCAGCAGGAATTCCAGGTGCCGTCCCCGCCAGTTGCGGGGCCGCAGGTCCACTCCCGCGCGCAGTCGGTCCCGCAGCGCTTCGGGGGTACGCCCGCTCAGCAGTCCGCGATGCTCATCCCCGGCGGCGAACCGCCTGATGTCGTCGGCGAGATACAGCCAGACCACCGCGCGATAGCGGTTGAGGTAGAACTTCACCGGGCTCACCAGGCCCAGGCGTGCCAGGCGGGTGAAGCGGGCGGCCGTCACCTCCATGAGGGTCGCGCCTTCCCTGGTCCCCACGACCCGGACGCCGGCGCGCAGCCCCTCGGGGAAGTCCTCCGCGGAGCGCAACCGGTCGATTTCGGTGTGCGCGACGCGACGCGCTCCCCCGCCGCCTTCGTCGGGCACGGTCCGGATGCGACCGAGGCGCACGGCGAGTTCGAACTCGCCCCGCCTGAGTCCCAGTTCCCGGGCGGCTCGGCCGGTCGCGAGGGTGGGGACGTGCGGTGTCGTGAGCGTGTGGACGGACATGATCGGTCTCCCCCGTGGCGTCGGTGACTCGCGCCGTGCGCGCTTGCCGTGAGAAAAACCGTAGCCGCATCGACGCTTCTCGTGGCGAGCCTGTGGATAACTCGTCGGAGGATGAAAGCCGCAGGTCAGAGGTCTATGACCGGAGTTCGTTCGGGCTGGCGGGCGTCCAGTCCGAGGTGTTCGCCGACTCGGTTGACGAGGAGTGTCATCTCGTAGGCGATCTGGCCGATGTCGGCCTGCGCGCCGGTGAGGACGCTCAGGCAGCTGCCGTTGCCCGCGGCGGTGACGAACAGGACGGCGTCGTCGAACTCGACCATCGTCTGACGCACCTGTCCCGCGCCGAAGTGGCGTCCCGAGCCCTTGGCCAGGCTGTGCAGTCCGGACGACACTGCGGCCAGATGCTCCGAGTCCTCCCGTCGTAGTCCTGTGCTCGCGGCTGTCACCAGTCCGTCGTTGGACAACACCAAGGCGTGCCGTACGTGTTCGACACGCTCGGTCAGGTCGTCCAGCAGCCAGCCGAGTCCCTGGTTCTGCGCCATGATCCGGTCTCCCCGTGCGACGTCTCCCCCTGACCGGAGGATCTCCCCCGCCAGCCTTCCCCACCTCCGGGCGCCCGGCAAGGAGGATGTGGACATGGCACAGAAGATGACCGATGACGAGTGGCGGGCGTTCGTCTCCTGCGGGACGCGCACGGGGAAGCTGTCCACCGTTCGGGCCGACGGGAGCCCGCACGTGGCGCCGATCTGGTTCCTGCTGGACGGGGACGAGATCGTGTTCAACACCGGCAAGGGCACTGTGAAGGGACGCAATCTGGCCAGGGACGGCCGGGTCGCGCTGTGCGTGGACGACGACCGGCCGCCGTTCGACTTCGTGGTGCTGCACGGACGTGCGGTGCTCTCGGAGGAACTGGACGACGTCCGGCACTGGGCCACTCGTATCGCCGCCCGGTACATGGGCGAGGACCGGGCCGAGGAGATCGGCGCCCGGAACGGCGTCCCGGGTGAACTCCTCGTCCGGGTCACGGTCGAGAAGGTCCTGGCGGAGAAGGGCGTCGCCGACTGACGGCGCCGCCGGTCCGAGGACCGACCGTCAGCCCACCGAGTCGAGCAGCCGGGCGGTGTGCATCCGCCCGGCGTACTCGACGAGCCGGATCAGGACTTCCTTCCCCGAGTCGCGGTCACGGGCGTCGCACAGCACGACGGGCGTTCCCTGGTCCAGGTCGAGTGCCGAGGAGACCTCACGGGCGTCGTAGGTCCGGGCGCGCGGGAAGCAGTTGACGGCCACCACGAACGGGATGTGGCGGTGCTCGAAGTAGTCCACGGCGGGAAAGCAGGCCTCCAGCCGCCGGGTGTCTGCGAGGACCACGGCCCCGAGGGCTCCCTGCGACAGCTCGTCCCACAGGAACCAGAAGCGGTCCTGGCCGGGGGTGCCGAACAGGTACAGGGAGAGGCCGGAACGGATGGTGATGCGCCCGAAGTCCATCGCGACGGTCGTCGTGACCTTCCGGTCGACCCCGTCGGTGTCGTCCACGAGTTGTCCGGCCTCGCTGAGCAGTTCCTCGGTGCGCAGCGGCCTGATCTCGCTGACCGCGCCCACCAGGGTGGTCTTGCCCACGCCGAACCCGCCGGCGACCAGGATCTTCAACGCCAGGGCGGTCGTGTCGCCGTCCATGTCTTCGGAGTGCTCGGAGACCATCGATCACTTCTCTCGGGAGTCGGGCCACGACCGACGTCCGTTCGGGTGCGGCGCGCCCCGGCGGACGGTCCGCCCGTGGCTCCGGGGCGGGTTCACGAAGTCAGCATCATGACAACTGCACCCCCTTCAGGGGGCGTTCGACCGTTTGTGGAATGTCTGGACCGATCTGCGCGCGTTCACTGAGCACCGGGCCACCGAAGTGGACGGTGTGCACGTCCTTTCGGGTCCGGATGGTGGTGAACGTTTGTCTACAGCGCACGGAGCCCTTCGATCACTTCGCGCAGGATCCGTTCGTCGGGCAGTTGCGCGGGGGGCACCGGTCGGCTGACGGTGACGCGGCCCAGTTCCAGCAGGTCGCCGAGGAGAACCCGGACGACGCCGACGGGCAGGTCGGCGCCTGCCGCGAGTTCGGCGACGGACTGGGTCTCCGGACGGCACAGATCGACGAGGCAACGGTGCTCCGGGCCGAGACCGACATCGTCGGCTCCGGGTGCCGTCGGGTCCAAGGTGACGAGCGCGATCAGGTCGAAGCGCACTCCGTCGGGGCCGGACCTGGTCCGTCCGCCCGTCATGGCGTACGGGCGCACCAAGGGGCCGGCCTCGTTGTCGTACCACTGACTGCCCCGCTCGTGCGGGGCCTCGCGCCTGCCTTCGGTCATCTTCGCCGGCCGTTCCCTCGCCTCATCCACCGGCCGGCGGGCGCGCGGTGGCGCGCGGCGCGCTGCGCAGGTGCTCGCCGACGCGCTTGACCAGGCGTGCCATCTCGTACGCCACCAGGCCGATGTCGGCGGTCACCGCGGTCAGCAGGGCGAGGCAGGAGCCGTCGCCCGCGGCGGCCACGAACAGGAAGCCTTCGTCCATCTCCACCATCGTCTGGCGTACCCCGCCGGTGCCGAAGTGCCTGCCCGCGCCCTTGGCCAGGCTGTGGAAGCCGGAGGCGACCGCGGCCAGGTGTTCGGCGTCCTCCCGGCTCAGGTCGGTCGACGCGCCCACGGCGAGGCCGTCGTTGGACAGCACCACGGCGTGCCTGACTTCGCGCACGCGCGTCACCAGGTCGTCCAGCAGCCAGTCGAGTTCGCCGGATCGCCCGGCCGGCTTCGTGCTCGGGTCCTGGATCATGCGGGGGCTCCTTCGCCTCTGTCGTCGAGCGGTGCGGGGCCCGGGGTGGCCCCGCGGCCCGGTTGCCTGCCTCCGCCGCGTGTCCAGCCCGTGCGAAAGGCCGTCATGCGGTCCCTTACGAGTTCCGGTGTGCGCCCGTCGTCACCGTCCGGGTCGGCCGGCTGCTCCGACTCCTCCGCGGCCCGCTCGCGCAGTTGGGGGGCGAGGCTCGCCTGCCGTACCCGTCGTGGGAGGCCGTCGGATCCCGCGGTGTCGTCCGTGGGGCGGTGCAGGCGCAAGGTGGCGACTCCCGGGGGTGGGTCCTGGGTCCCGCCGGCCGCCGCGGTCTGCGCGGGGGCGGACAGCGCGGGTCGGTCGGCGGGCGGGGGAACGGCTTCCTGGTGCGCGGTGGCGACCGCCACGCGCGCGTACGCACGTGGTTCCACGGTGCGCTCCGTCTCCCCGGCCGCACGGGCGGGGCGTTCCGGCGCACCGTTGTGCAACAGGGCCGTGGGCAGCAGGACGACCGCGGTGGTACCGCCGTAGGGCGAGGTCCGCAGATGCACCTTGATGTCGTGGCGCGCCGCGAGCCGGCTGACCACGAACAGGCCGAGCCGGTCGCTGTCGAAGAGATCCAGGGCCGCGGACTGCGCGATACGCCGGTTGGCCCCGGCGAGCGTCTCCTTGCCCATGCCGAGTCCGCGGTCCTCGACCTCGATCGCGTAACCGTTGCCGACGGGTTCGCCGGCGATGCGCACGCGGGTGTGGGGCGGTGAGAACTGGGCCGCGTTCTCGACGATCTCGGCCAGCAGGTGGGTGAGGTCGGCCACCGCGGTACCGATGACGGACGCCTCGGGGAGTTGTCGTACCTCCACGCGTGCGTAGTCCTCGATCTCGGAGACGGCCGCGCGGACCACGTTCGTCAGGGAGACCGGCATGCGCCACGCCCGGCCGGGGGCCGCGCCGGAGAGGATGATCAGGCTCTCCGCGTGGCGCCGCATCCGGGTGGTGAGGTGGTCGAGACGGAAAAGGTCGCCGAGTTCGTCGGGGTCGTCCGACCGGCGTTCCATGCTGTCGAGGAGGCTGAGCTGACGGTGGACGAGGACCTGGCTGCGGCGCGCGAGGTTGACGAACACGCCGGAGATGCCGTTGGCCAGTTCCGCGCGCTCCACGGCGGCGTGCAGCGCGGCCCGGTGCACGATGCCGAGGGCCTCGGCGACCTGGCCGGTCTCGTCCTCCGCGCGGGGTCCGGGCGGTGCCTCGGCCCGGACGTCGATCTCCTCGCCCGCGTGCAGCCTGCGCATGGTCTCGGGCAGTTTGCGCCGGGCGATGTCCAGAGCGCTGTTGCGCAGGCCGACCAGTTCTACGACCAGGCCGCGTCCGATGCGCACCGAGATCACCAGCGACGCGGCGACGGCGACGAGCCCGAGAAGCACCGCGGCACCGGCCGAGGTGAACAGGCCGCGGGTGAACGGGTCGGCCCGGTCGGCGACGCCGCGCGCGGCGTCCTGCTCGACGGCGCGCATGCCGTCCTGTACGCGCGTGTGCGCGTCGTCCCACGTGGCGCCGGATGCCGCGTCGATCGCGCGCGGGCCGGAACCGCTCGCCAGGACCCGGTCCTCGACGGCCTCCACGGCGGCGTAGGCGCCGCTTTCGGCGAGGCTCCGCCAGGCGGCCCGCTCGGAGCCTCGCAGGTCCACGGCGGCCGACTCGGTGAGCGCGCGACGGGTGTCGACGGCCCCGGTGAACAGCCTCAGCCGCTCCCCGTCGAGCGTGCCGACGAGGCGTGCGCTCGAGAGGACCGTGTCCTCCTGGGCCAGCGCCTCCCCGGCTCGGGAGAATTCGAGCAGTACGCGCGCGTCCGAACCGAGGTCGGCGTCCTGGATGCCGGTCAGCGCTCCGTCTACGCGGAAGGCGGCGGTGATGCTGTCCGTGTAGCGCCTGTACGCCTCGTCCCATCCGGCACGGCCGTCGAGCACGTCGGCGCGCAGGGAGCGCAGTTCCTCGGTTCCCATGACGAAGGCCGCCAGTCGCCGGGCGACTCCTGCGGGCATCTCCTGGCCGTCGGCGACGGTGTTGCGGTCGCCGAGGCGCAGCTTCGCGACGGCCCGGTCGGTGCGCCGACCCAGCTCGCGGTAGTCGCCGCCGGAGGCGAGGGCGGGATCGGTCGCGTACCGCACGGCCGTGGCGCGCTCGGCCTGGAGAGCGGCGACCGCGGTCGCGACGGGGGCCCGGACCTGGGCGTCCACCCGCTGCAACTCCAGCAGCCCGGAGATGTCCTGAGCGGTGCTGACGGTGGCGGACGCCCACAGCGCCAGCAGCGACACGACCGGCACCATCAGCAGGCAGACGATCTTGGCCCGGACGGTGCGGGGCCGCAGCCGCCGACGGCCCGCGCGCCCGTGCGGGCCGTCGGTCGGCGCGGCCGAGGAGTCGTCGGGGCCCTCGTCGGCGGGTGGTCCGGCGTGCGCGCGGCGACCGCGTGCCGGGGACGGAGGCGGCGTCTCGGCGCCGGCCGGGGCGATCCTGCGGGGTGTACGCATGGCCTCCTCGCTCGGAAGTGGTTCGTGGGCCCCGCGCGCGGACTCACCGGCGCGGCAGACCCGCTAGCGGGCGACGCTCCCGACCGTGCGCTGGGCCGAGGCGGATGCCTCGCGCTCCCCCGCCGTCGGCGACAGCGCGACGAAGGCCGAGGTCAGGAAGAGGTAGGACCCGAGGCCCACGGCGAGGGGGAAGATGAACTGCATCGCCGAGGCCCCGGGCAGGGCCGCGCCGGAGGGCGTGACATGCACGCTCACGGCGGACATCCCGGTGTAGTGCATGCTGCTGACGGCGGCTCCCATGACGAGGGAGGCGACGGTGACCGCGACCGGCGACTTGATGTTGAGGGCCGCCCACAGCGCCGCGGTCGCCGCGACGACGGCGATCAGGACGGAGAGCCCGACGAGCGGCGGGTCGTAGCTCACGCGGCCGTGCAGTCGCATCGCGGCCATACCGAGGTAGTGCATGCTCGCGACGCCCAGCCCGGTGGTGAGACCGCCGAGGAGCAGCGCGCGGGTGCGGTGGCGGCCGTAGCCGACCGCGAAGACCCCGGCGGACACGACGATCATGGCGACCACGAGGCTGAGGACGGTGAGCGGCACGTCGTAGCGGATGTCGGTGCCGCCGACGCCGAAGCCGAGCATGGCCACGAAGTGCATCGTCCAGATGCCGGTTCCGATCGCCGAGGCCGCGGTGAGCAGCCAGTTGCGGCGCGAGCGCCCGGTGGCACCGAGGGCGCGGACCGTGCAGCGGAGTCCCAGCGCGGCCCCTGTGCACGCCATCACGTACGACAGCGCGGGGGTGAGCCAGCCGAAGCCGGCGTGGTCCAGGTGTCCCATGGCCCGTGGACGCTAGTCGGGGCACGGGAGCACGGAGGGGGCGCATTTCGAAATCTGCTGGAATATGGCGCATATACGTATCGGAGCGATCGCCCGAAGCTCGAACGTGTGCGCCGAGACGTCTCCGGTGTCGGTGCGGGATCATGCGGAACATGAGCGACCATCACACGCACGTCCAGGAGTTCTTCACCGCCCGGGCGGCCGACTGGGACACCCGGTTCCCCGACGACGGCCCCGCCTACGCGGCCGCCGTCGCCGCTCTGGGCCTGCGCGAGGGGGACCGCGTGCTCGACGCGGGCTGTGGCACCGGGCGCGCCCTGGGGCCGTTGCGGGCCGCCGTGGGCGCCTCGGGCGTGGTCGTCGGAGCCGATCTGACCCCGGCCATGCTGGAGGCGGCGGCACGGGCCGGACAGGACCGGAACGGACGGCTGTTGCTCGCCGACGTCACCGCGCTCCCGTTGCGCTCGCAGTCGGTGGACGCGGTGTTCGCGGCGGGGCTGGTCGCCCATCTTCCCCGTCCCGCCGAAAACCTCCGGGAGTTGGCCCGCGTGGCGCGTCACGGCGGCACGCTGGCACTGTTCCATCCGATCGGCAGAAGGGCGCTGGCCGCGCGCCAGGGCCGCCGGATCACCCCGGAGGACCTGCGCGCGGAACCCCGCCTGCGTCCGCTGCTGGCCGCCTCGGGATGGCGTATGACGTCGTACGTCGACGAGGACGCGCGGTTCCTGGCCCTGGCGGTCCGGGAGGGCTGAGGCACCCGGCCGCGACCGGCCGGGGCTACTCAGCCCAGGCCGCTTCCCGCGACCGCCGCGACGAACGCGTCGGGGTTGTCGAACATGACGTTGTGGCCGGCGCCGGCCGCGGTCACCACCCGTACCCCCGCGGCCTCCAGGGCCGCCCCGCCCTCGAGTTCGCCGCTCCGCTCACCCTGCACGTACACGCGCTCGATCGTCAGTTCTTCGAGGAGCGTGCGCATCACCGGATCCGAACCCCTCCTGAGCCCCACGGCGGAACGGTGCAGGGCGCGCGGGTCCGCCAGCCGCATGGTCGCCGCCCACACCGGTCCGACCCGCTCCAGTACGCGCGCGTGGCCGCCGTCGACGAAGGCGTCCTCGTCGTAGGAGGCGATACCGCTGCTCCCCGCCGTGACCGGCGGAAAGGCGTCGAGGTTGGCCTCGGTGAGGACCAGCCGGGACACGAGGTCGGGCCGCCGCCGGGCGAGCACGATGGCGACGGAGCCGCCCATGCTGTGCCCGACGAGTTCGGCGCCCGTCACACCGGCGGCGTCCAGCGCCGCGGCCAGGGCGTCCGCGTGGTCCACGAGGGTGTAGCCGAAGTCCGCGGGCCGGTCGCTGGTGCCGTGCCCGGGCAGGTCCACGAACAGACTGCGCCGCCCCGCGAGTTCGGGCCGGGCGGCGACATGCGCGTGGTACACGGCCGAGGTCGCGCCGAGGCCGTGCACGTACACCCGCGCGGGTTCCGCTCCCGGCGTCTCCGTCCAACGGACGCAGTTCCCCTTGCCGTCGAACTCGGCCTGCTTCATCCCGTCTCCCCGCTCGTCGCTCGTCGCTCGCCACCGAAGCTGCCGCCGACCGTCCTTCGGCGCACGTTCGACTATACATCGGTGTCGATGTATAGCGAGGGTGATGTATAGCGAGGGCGATGCGCGAGAGGGACGCACTCCGCAGGACGCGCCGCACCGGTGGGCGAGAATGCGGGCATGCTCGAGCTCGCCATCCTCGGATTCCTGTACGACGCCCCGTTGCACGGCTACGAGCTGCGCAAACGCATCAACGCCCTCATGGGACACGTGCGGCCGGCGGCCGAGAGCACGCTGTATCCCGCGATCAAGCGCATGGAGCGGGCCGGGCTGCTCGCCCGCGCCACCGAGCCGGGCGCGGTGGCGGCACCGCGGCACGTCCTGACGCTCACCGACGAGGGGAGGCGCGAACTTCGCCACCGGCTCGCCGATCCCGTCCAGCGCGACATCACCGACGAGAACCGCTGGTTCACGGTGCTCGCCTTCCTACGGCATCTGGACGACCCCGGCGCCCAGTCGGCCGTGTTGCGGCGCAGGCTGGCGTTCCTGGAGGAACCGGCGAGCTTCTTCTACGCCGACGACCGCCCGCTGCGCGCCGAGGAGGTGGACGATCCCTTCAGGCGCGGCATCCTGACCATCGCGCGTGCCACCTCCCGCGCCGAACTCGCCTGGCTGCGAAGCACACTGGACACGCTGGAGTCACCGGCCGGCTGACGCGCCCGGGTACCGTCCCGGCAGGGGGACAGTCGCCGCATCCGTACGATCCGCTCGAACCGCAGCGCCCCTCTTCTGCGGCCGGGAATTCCACTCCACGTCGAGGTCGCCCGGGAGCGCGACGAGTAGCCGGGCGCGGTGGCACGCGCCCCTCTCGGGCTCCCGACGGCCCGAGGGACCCTGGCCTCTCGTGGCCGATTCGTCCCGTCCCGACGGAAAACCACAGTTCCGCATGCGCCTGGGAGCCGTGACAAGCGGCTTCCGGGCACACTAGGGTGCGCGCCGATGGACGAACCTATGGGGAGGCTGAGATGGCCGGGACGGACGAGGACACCGTCGCCGCCGCGGACGACGCGCTCTACGTGCTCACGGCGCTGCTGCTGACGCCGGCGAAATTCCCGAGCGTACTGGGCGACGACTACCCGGAGGCCTGCGCGGCCCTGGGCCTCGCCCCTCTCGTCGACGGCTACGGCCTCGTACTGGGGCAGGACGGCGGCGGCGCGCGCTGGACGGTCGCGATCGACGACGTGTCGCTGGTCGCCGTCGCGATCGCGACATGGGACTGCGGCCTGGAGTACGACCTGTCGCCCGAGGAGCGGACCGTAGTGGCCGCCCTGCCCGGCTGGCCCCTCGATGTGGCGGTCGCGGCGCCCGGCGTGCCGGCACCGCACGATCCGGCCCCGGAGGACGGGGACGGCCCGCCCCTGTGCCCGCCGGACACGAGCGTCTGGGGCCCGGCCCAGCGGCGGCTGGGCGCGGACGAGATCGCCATGCAGTGGGCACGCTGGCGGGAGCAGCTCGACGACGACGCCTTCAGTGCCTCCTCGAAGGATCCCGAGGCGGCGGAGGGCAGCGGCGGCGCCTCAAAGGCGACGGAGGGCACCGGCGGCACCAAGGGATCTCCTGCGGGCGCGGAGGAGGGCTCCGAGGCGTCCGAGGCCGAGGACAAGGCCGGCGAGCCCGGGAGGACGGCTCCCGAAGAGCCCCACCACCAGGGGATCCGGCGCGTCCTCGCGGAGGCCTGGGCGTACGTCGATTCGCCGCCGCCCCTGGGACGGGTGCGGTCCTCCTTCGGATCGGGGGACGCGCGGACCCTGCGCGTCGACGGTCCGGGCTGGTCGCTGGTGGCGAGGACCGACGACATCGCGTTCGTCCTGCTGGACGACGAGCCCGGTGAGGTTCTGCCGGTGGGACGCGGGCCGGAGCTGCCCGGTCTGCTGGCAGCCCTCGACAAGATGGCCGTACGCCCGAACTGAAGCCGGCACGGGCGTGTCGCAGGTCGCGGACCTGGCGGCACACCGGTGCACGGGGCGTGCCCCGCACCCCGCAACCGCACCCGTCGCGCGTCAGCCGTCCGCGGACCACGCCGCCCGCGGGCCCGTGGACGAAGACGGACGCGTCAGCGCCCCAGCTCCTTGCGGCCGACCCTGCGCAGCCTGCGCCGCTGCGAGGGGTCCAGCGCGAGGTACGCGGCCGCGGGAACTCCCAGGACTATGAGCAGCGCGGCCCACCAGGGCAGCCAGATCAGCAGGATGAGCCCGACCGCGACCCCTCCCGCGGCGATCTTCGCGTTCTTCGACATGTGCGTCGCCTCCTTCGCGGCTCCTGCCGCTCTCTGCTGTGAAAACGGGCCCGTGCTCCCCGCGGTTCCGTCTCGCGCCCCTGAGAGGTCCCTGATGTCCGACCCTTACGGGCCCCTGAGAGGGAAAAAACCGCCCTGCCGCGACGTGATATCCATCACACTCTAAGGCGGTTCGGGCCGTGTGCGCGCCGTCGGCACCACCCCGCCGCAGCCACCGTTCGACGCCCCTCCGGACGGAGCCGATCGTCACCGCCGACGCGCCTCCCTGCGCACCTCCCGGCAGGCCTGTCCGAGGACGCGGTCGGCGCATGCTCGGCCGAGGGGACCAGGACCTGCGCACGGCTCGGCGCCGGTCCGCCGAGCGGCCGACGTCCGGCGTTCACCGGGCCGTCGTGCGGCGTTCGACCGGAGACCCAACTCTGTCCGCTGTCGACGCACTTGATGCGTACGACCCAACTCGGCAACCTCGCCCCACATCTGACGGCTTCTCCGCAAGCTGCCCCTCAGGAGGCTCGATGTCCCCGCTCGCCACCGGCCGGCGCCGCGTCCGACGTTCCGTCGCGGCGGGTGCGCCCCTCGCCGTACTGGCCGCACTCGTGGCGGCGGGCCCGGCCGCGGGCGCGCCCTCCGAGGACGCCCGCGTCGTCCGCACGGCGACGCTCGGCGACCTTCCGCTCGGCACGTTCAGCAATGCGCTGCTGCCCGGGACCGTGGACAACGACCGTGGCGTCGACCTCGGCGGCATCGGCAGCGACATCTACCCGGCAGGCCGCAAGGGCGAGTTCTGGACGATCACCGACCGCGGGCCCAACGGCCAGATCAAGGTGAGCGGCACCAAGCGCCGCACGTTCCCGGTGCCCGGCTTCGACCCGGCGATCGTGAAGATCCGGGTCTCCGGTGACAGCGTGCGGGTGCTCGACGCCATTCCGCTCACCACGTCGTCCGGGAAGCCCGTGACGGGCCTGTCGAACCTGGCGGGCCGCGACGAGGCCCCGTACTCCTACGACGCGACGACGCCCCTGTCCTACAACCCGAACGGGCTGGACACCGAGGGGATCGTGCGCGCCGCGGACGGCAGCTTCTGGCTGGTCGACGAGTACGGTCCTTCCCTCGTCCATGTCTCCGCGCGCGGCAGGGTGCTCGTCCGCTACGTGCCCAAGGGGCTGGAGCTCACCGGTGCGGACTACCCGGTGGTCCAGTCGCTGCCGGCCGTGCTGCTGCACCGGAAGATCAACCGCGGCTTCGAGGGACTCGCCCAACTGCCCTGCGGTGACCTCGTGATGGCGTTGCAGAGCCCGTTGTCCCTGCCGGACGCGGACGTCGGGAACGCCTCGCGCACCACCCGGCTGCTGCGCTTCTCCCCCAAGAAGCGGGCGGTCACCGCCGAGTACGCCTACCGCTTCGACCCGGTGGACGTGGTCGACCCGAGCGAGGACGACACCTCCGAGCTCAAGATCTCCTCGGTCGTCGCCGTCGGCGGCGACCGGCTGCTGGTCGAGGAGCGCACCGACAAGGCGGCCCGGCTGCAACTGATCCGTCTGGACCGCAGGGAGAACATTCTCGGGAGCGTCTGGGACGACGACACGACGTCGCCGTCCCTGGAGCAGCTCGACGATCCGACGGCCGCGGGCGTCCCGGTGCCGGCCAAGCGGCTGGTCGTCGATCTGGGCGAGGTCGCCGGCGTGCCGGGGAAGATCGAAGGCGTCGCGCGCGTGGATCACGACACGCTCGCCCTGATCAACGACAACGACTTCGGCATGACGGACGGCGCGGGCGCCTTCGACGCGCAGGGCCGACTGGTCGACAGCGGTATCAAGACGACGGTGACCTACGTGCGGCTGCCGCGGGGCATCTGACCCACAGCAGCCCACGACCGCCCACGGCCGTCCGCGCCCGCCGTCGTCCGCGCCCCGTCAGGGCGCCAACGACGGGAGCAACGACACCAGGTCGCTCGGCAGTTCGGTGGGAAGTGCGGTCGGAAGCTCGGTCGGCAGTTCCGTGGGAAGTCCGGTCGGAAGCTCGGTGGGGAACCCGCTCGGCAGGGTGCTGGGCAGTTCGGTCGGCAGGCTGAGGGAGGGCGCGGGGGTGGTGCTCGCGCTGCTCTCCTCGGCCGGTTTCCGTGCGGGTGAGTCGTCGTTCCGAGAGGACATCAGGACCACGACGGCGACGACGATCCCGACGGCGACGACCGCCGCGAGCAGCAGGAGGAACGGATTGCGGCGCCGCCCCGGCCCGCCTGGATCCTGGGGTGGGGGACCGTACCCGCTGTCGCCTCCCGATGGGGGGCCGTACCCGCTGTCGCCTCCCGGCGGAGGGCCGTAGCCCCCTTCGTAGCTTCCGGAAGCGGGGCTGGAGGGTCCGGAAGGCGGTCCGAATCCGCCGCCCGGCGGCTCGGGCGGCTGTGGCGGTACGGGCGGTATGGCCATGCCGACCAGGGTCGCGCCGTACCGGCCCCGATGCGACCCCCGCACGGAGGTTGACACGGAATCAGGTCGTGGACCGCATGATTCCGGGTCATTCCGCGCGGGGGCCGGTCACGGCGAGGCCATGCGAACACGCACGCGTGCGTGTGTTCAGCCGTGTGTACGTGCCGTCAGGCACGCGTGCGTTCAGCCGCGGGTGCCGAGGAGGTGGTCCATGGCGAGCTGGTCGAGGTGCTCGAACGCCATCCCGCGCGCGGCGGCCGCGTCGACGTCGAAGTCCTCGAACGAACCGCGGTCGGCCAGCAGCGCCTGAAGACCGTCGGCGGCCGTCGGCTGCGCCAGCTCGTCGAGGCGCGCGGCCCGCAGCGCCTCCTGGACCTGCGGGTCCGCCCGGAACGCCAGCGCACGCTCCTTCAGGATCAGGTAGTTGCGCATGCAGCCCTCGGCCGACGCCCACACCCCGTCGAAGTCCTCGGTCCGCGGCGGCTTGAAGTCGAAGTGCTTCGGACCCGCGTAACCCGCGCTCTCCAGCAGGTCCACCAGCCAGAACGCCGACCGCAGGTCACCCGCGCCGAACCGCAGGTCCTGGTCGTACTTGATGCCGGACTGGCCGTTGAGGTCGATGTGGAAGAGCTTGCCCGCCCACAGCGCCTGCGCGATGCCGTGCGGGAAGTTAAGCCCCGCCATCTGCTCGTGACCGACCTCCGGGTTCACGCCGTACAGCTCCGGACGCTCCAGGCGCTCGATGAACGCCAGCGCGTGACCGACGGTCGGCAGCAGGATGTCACCGCGCGGCTCGTTCGGCTTGGGCTCGATGGCGAACCTCAGGTCGTAGCCCTGCTCGGTGACGTACTCGCCGAGGAGGTCGAACGCCTCCTTCATCCGGTCCAGCGCGACGCGGACGTCCTTGGCGGCGCCGGACTCCGCGCCCTCACGCCCGCCCCAGGCCACATAGGTCCTCGC